>CAYZOE010000049.1:0-33146 GCA_964479805.1 uncultured Pseudoalteromonas sp.
CAGAAACGCTGGCGCGATTACTTGACGTACCATTTACCATGGCTGACGCAACAACGTTAACTGAAGCGGGTTATGTTGGTGAAGATGTTGAGAATATCATTCAAAAGCTTCTTCAGAAATGTGATTACGATGTAGAAAAAGCACAGCGTGGTATTGTTTATATTGATGAAATAGACAAAATTTCTCGTAAATCTGATAATCCATCAATCACACGAGATGTCTCAGGTGAGGGCGTTCAGCAAGCTCTACTAAAGCTGATCGAAGGTACAGTTGCGTCAGTGCCACCACAAGGTGGTCGTAAGCATCCACAACAAGAATTCTTGCAGGTTGATACCTCTAAAATCTTGTTCATCTGTGGTGGTGCGTTTGCTGGTCTTGATAAAGTTATTGAACAGCGCAGTCATAAAAACACTGGCATTGGTTTTGGTGCAGACGTTAAAACCTCAGATTCAGAACGTTCTTTAAGTGAAACATTTAAAGATGTTGAGC
Organism: uncultured Pseudoalteromonas sp.; assembly: GCA_964479805.1. Taxonomy (GTDB): domain Bacteria; phylum Pseudomonadota; class Gammaproteobacteria; order Enterobacterales; family Alteromonadaceae; genus Pseudoalteromonas. Next base: position 490 of record CAYZOE010000049.1, read on the forward strand.
CTGAAGATTTGGTGAAGTACGGCTTAATTCCTGAGTTTATTGGACGTCTTCCTGTTGTTGCGACGCTGACAGAGCTTGATGAAGATGCATTGATTCAAATATTAAGTGCGCCTAAAAATGCGCTGACTAAACAATTTGGCGCACTTTTCAAAATGGAAGGTGTTGATCTCGAGTTCAGAGAAGACGCACTGAAAGCGATTGCACACAAAGCTATGGAACGTAAAACTGGTGCTCGAGGCCTACGTTCTATTGTGGAGGGTGTACTGTTAGACACCATGTATGACTTACCTTCAATAGAAGATGTTAGTAAAGTCGTCATTGATGAGACTGTCATCAAAGGCGAATCAGCTCCAATTCTTCTTTATGAAAACGGCAACCAAGACAAAGCTGTTTCAGAATAATCAAGATTCGGTATAAAAAAGGAGCCAAAGGCTCCTTTTTTTATCAATCGGTTGAACTTTATGGGTTTAATCCCCATATTGCCATTATTAACGAATAACCAAAATGCGAAGAGAAAATAATGACACTTGAGAGAACTGATCGAGTCGAAATTCCTGTGTTGGCCCTACGCGACGTTGTTGTGTATCCGCATATGGTGATCCCGCTATTTGTTGGTCGTGAGAAATCGATCAGATGTCTTGAAGCGGCGATGGAAAAAGATAAGCAAATTTTTCTAGCCGCGCAGATGGATGCTGCGGTTGATGATCCTTCAACAGATGAAATTTATACAACAGGTACAATTGCGACCGTGCTGCAGCTATTAAAATTACCTGATGGCACAGTTAAGGTGCTAGTAGAAGGTACGCAAAGAGCACGTATCGAATCATTCATTGAAACCGATGAATATTTCTCTGCGACTGCGCAATTTGTTGCTTCACAAGATATTGACGAGCAAGAGCAAGATATTTTCGTGCGCAGTGCAATCAGCCAATTTGAAGGCTATGTAAAGCTTAATAAGAAGATCCCACCAGAAGTTTTATCATCTGTATCTGGCATCGATGAAGCTGCACGATTAGCCGATACCATGGCTGCACATATGCCAATTAAGGTACCTGAAAAGCAAAAAGTATTAGAGCTTGAAAGTGTAACTGAGCGTTTAGAGTATTTAATGGCGCTTATGGAAGGTGAAATTGATCTTCTACAAGTAGAGAAAAAGATACGCTCTCGCGTTAAAAAGCAGATGGAAAAATCACAGCGTGAGTACTATCTAAACGAACAAATGAAAGCGATTCAAAAAGAGTTGGGTGAGCTAGACGACGTACCTGATGAATTTGAAGCGTTGAAAAAGCGTATCAGTGAAGCGCAAATGCCAAAAGAGGCAGAAGAAAAAGCCACAGCTGAACTGAACAAGTTAAAAATGATGTCGCCAATGTCTGCAGAAGCGACAGTGGTGCGTTCGTACATTGATACTATGATTAATGTGCCTTGGAAGAAACGTTCTAAGGTTAAGAAAGATTTAGCTGGCGCCGAAAAAATCTTAAATGCTGATCACTATGGCCTTGAGAAAGTAAAAGAGCGAATTATTGAGTATCTAGCGGTTCAACAGCGCACCAATAAACTAAAAGGTCCAATTCTTTGTCTGGTGGGTCCTCCTGGCGTTGGTAAAACTAGTTTAGGCCAGTCAATTGCACGTTCAACAGGTCGCAAGTACGTTCGTATGGCATTGGGTGGCGTTCGTGATGAAGCTGAGATCCGTGGTCACCGAAGAACCTACATTGGTTCAATGCCAGGTAAACTCATTCAAAGTATGAGTAAAGTAGGGGTGAAAAATCCACTATTCTTGCTTGATGAAATTGATAAAATGTCATCGGATATGCGAGGTGATCCAGCCTCTGCCTTGCTAGAAGTATTAGACCCAGAGCAAAACAGCACCTTTGCTGACCACTATTTAGAAGTCGATTACGACCTATCAGATGTGATGTTCGTTGCGACGTCTAACAGCTTTAATATTCCAGGGCCATTACTTGATCGTATGGAAGTGATCCGCCTATCTGGTTACACCGAAGATGAAAAACTGAATATTTCTAAGCAGCACCTAATTCCAAAGCAAATTAAGCGAAATGGTTTGAAAGAAGGTGAGGTTGAAATTGAAGATAGCGCTATCGTTGGCATTATTCGATATTACACGCGTGAAGCCGGTGTTCGTAGCTTAGAGCGTGAGATCTCAAAACTTTGCCGTAAAGCGGTTAAAGACATCCTGCTAAATAAAGATAATAAGCAAATAGTTATCAATGGCGATAATTTAGAGTCTTACCTAGGCGTACACCGTCACGACTTTGGTAAGGCGGAAGATGGCGACAAAATAGGTCAGGTGACTGGTTTGGCATGGACAGAAGTCGGTGGTGACTTATTGACTATCGAATGTGCGTCTATGCCAGGAAAAGGTAAGCTGTCATTCACTGGTTCTTTGGGTGATGTAATGCAAGAGTCTATTCAGGCAGCTATGACGGTTGTTCGTAGCCGTACTGATAAATTGCGCATCAATGAAGACTTCTACGAGAAGCGCGATATTCACGTACACGTACCAGAAGGCGCAACGCCAAAAGATGGTCCAAGTGCAGGTATTGCGATGGTCACAGCCCTAGTTTCTAGCCTTACAGGTAATCCTGTTCGTTCTGATGTGGCTATGACGGGTGAGATAACTTTACGTGGTGAAGTATTGCCTATAGGTGGTTTAAAAGAAAAACTACTGGCAGCGCACCGTGGCGGTATTAAAACCGTTGTTATTCCAAAAGTGAATGAGAGGGACTTGAAAGAAATTCCTCAGAATGTGCTAGAAGGCCTAGAAATTCACCCAGTTTCTTGGATTGACGAGGTGTTATCACTGGCTTTAGCTGAACCAATCGAGTCATTTTCTGTTGAAACTCAGAAAAAAGTCGAAAATAGCTAAAAAAGTGCTGTAAAGGGCTTTTCAAATCACATCGGTATGATAAGTTAAGCTCTGATTCAAGCCTAGCCCTTACGCGGCTTAGGCTTACAAAGATTTTAATAATTAGAAAGTTGTTCGCTTTCTAGTAGTAATAACAAAAAGTGGTAGTTATCAAAAAATGCTCTCGCTTTTGATAATAACAATGTAAGAGGATGATATTGTGAATAAATCTCAATTAATCGATCAAATCGCAGCTGATGCTGATATCTCTAAAGCAGCGGCAGGTCGTGCGCTAGATTCATTCATCGAGTCAGTTACTGGTGCGTTAAAAGATGGCGACTCTGTAGCATTAGTTGGTTTCGGTACTTTTTCTGTACGTGAGCGTGCTGCACGTTCTGGCCGAAACCCACAGACTGGTGAAACTATCCAAATCGCAGCTGCGAACATTCCTTCTTTCAAAGCGGGTAAAGCACTGAAAGACGCGGTTAACTAATTAAATTAGTAACGAGGCTCTACACTGATTCACGTTTAAAACGTTAACTCAGTCTCGTGTAGCTTCAAGTAAAAAAGCGTATCTGTTAAGATACGCTTTTTTTACAATAGCTAAAAATCAAAGCGCGTGCGTGCTTTGGCTTAGATAAGAGAAACAACAATGCTAGAAAAGATCAGAGAGGGCTCACAGGGCCTTGCAGCCAAAATTATCCTTGGCTTAGTTATCCTGTCTTTTGCGTTAGCAGGGATAGGTGGTTACTTAGGTCAAACCACAGAGCAACCTGTCGCAGAAGTTAATGGAGTTCAAATTAGTCAAACTGAGTTCTCGCGGGCTTTTGAAAATGAGCGTGCGCGTCTTGAACAACAGTTTGGTGAATATTTCACGCAAATTGCAGCTGATCCAAATTATATGGCGCAGATCCGTAATGGCGTAATTGACCGTTTGGTACAACAAGAATTACAAAACCAGCTTGCTCTTCAGTTAGGTTTACGAGTCAGTGACGAGCAAGTGAAGCAGGCGATTGTTGAGATGCCTTATTTCCAAATCGCGGGCCAGTTCAACAATGATGCTTACCTTCGCGCCATCCGTCAGATGAACTTCCAACCGGACACATTTAGAGAATTCTTACGTGAAGAAATGACACGTACACAACTTGTCTCTGCCGTTGCAGGCTCTGATTTTGTGTTACCTAGTGAATTACAGCAAACAGCAGCACTACAACAACAAACACGAAACATCGACTATGTGGTTCTGACAAAAGAGAAAATGAAGTCTCAAGTGTCAGTATCTGATGAAGAAGTGAATGATTATTATCAGCTTAATCAGCAACAATTCATGGCTCCAGAGCAAGTTGCTGTTCAGTATCTAGAATTAAAAGCTGACGATATTATTTTAGATACGCCAGTTACTGATGAAGATGTGCGCGCTTACTATGAAGAAAGCAAGTCACAGTATTTAGATGAAGAAAAGCGCCGTGTTGCGCACATTCTTATCGATAACAGCGAAGATGATGCTGCTGCAGAAGAAAAAGCTATCGCTATCTTAGCTGAGCTAAAAGCGGGCGCAGACTTTGCCACCTTAGCTGAAGAAAAGTCTGACGACATCGTGAGTGCTGAACTAGGCGGTGACCTTGATTGGATTGAGCGTGATGTAATGGAACCTGCGTTTGAAGACGCAGCATTCGCATTGGCAAACATCGGTGATTTTACTGACGTTGTTGCAACTGAGTTTGGTTACCACATTATTAAACTGACAGATTTACAAGCGCAAGTTGAGAAGCCATTTGAAGAAGTTGCCGCTGAACTAAGAGCTGAACTTGAAAAGAATGCTAAGCTAGATTTGTTCTATCAAAAGCAAACAGAAGTTGCTGAGCTTGCGTTCGAAGTTGCAGATACCTTAGAAGATGCGTCACTTGCTGCAGGTGTTGAACTGCAAACAACTGAACTTGTTAGTCGCATGATGTTACCAGCGCCTTTAAATTCACCAGCGGTTTCAACAACTATTTTTACACCAGAATTACTCGAAGACAAAGTGAACTCTGAAGTATTAGAAGTGGCACCTGAACATTTTGTGGTTGTGCGTGTAATAGATCATGTTGCTGCTGCAACAAAGCAGCTTGAGGCAGTCAAAGAGCAAATTGTGGCAACTTTAACTAACGAAAAAGCTTCATCGTTGCTTGCTGATTACTCAGAAAACTTATTTACTGAGTTTAAGGCTGGTAAAGCACTTGAAGAGATTGCGACAGCAGAAGCGACTGAGGTTAGCACTGAGGCAGCCCTTCAGCGTCAATCTTACTCTGTTGCGCCTGCGATTGTGAAAGATGTATTTGCATTACCTCATCCATCAGAGGGTGGTAAAATTGAAAGCTTAGTTACGTTAAATAATGGTGATGTAGCCCTTGTTCAGTTGAACTCAGTAGCAACCCCTGAAATCACAGCTGAATTAGATGCGCAGCAAAAACAAGGCATTACCATGTCTGCAATTAATAAAAATTACTTAGCGTTTGTTTCGGCTCTAGAATCGAAAGCAGAGGTCGTACGCCCATCAGTTCAAGTTACTGAAGAAAATTAAGTAAATTTTTTATATACAAAAAAGCGCCGTTATGGCGCTTTTTTTATTCTAATTTACATAACAATAGCAAGTTTGCTACCTTTTTATACGCTCTATTATTGACATAAATCCCCATTGCTCTATGGTTAGGATAATATCTACATACAATAAATACACAGGGAGCTGGGAACATGGCAATCGAAATCAACTTTGAACTATCAGATGCAGATTTAGCGCATTTTAAGAGCATGATGGACAAAGTTATCAGTAAAACTTCACACTATTCAGAAAGCGAAATCTTAACTAAAGCGCAACAGTTGGTTGAAGAGATGGAAAAGAGTGAACTGCCAGAATTTGTTCGCACAAGAATGGCGTCTTTGGCGACGTTAATTGATGCAGTTCAAGATACAGAATGGCAGATCCCAGAAGAAGAAAGAAAAGAGATTATCGCTTCGCTAGCATACTTCAGTGAGCCTGAAGATGTAGTACCTGATCACATCCCTGGTCTTGGTTATATTGATGATGCGATTATGATTGAGCTTGTTTTACAAGATATGTCTTTAGACCTCAAAGCATACTCAGAGTTCTGTAGTTTCAGAGCGACAGAAGAGTCACGTCGTGGTGATGATGCAAAAGTTGATCGTGAAAGCTGGTTGGCAGGTACGCGTGCTCAGATCCGTTCTAATATGCGTCGTCAACGTCAAGGCCGCAAATCTCGCCTATTCTCTCGTATCATGTAGCTATGTTTATTCTATAACAGGCTAAATTTCGAAAAGGCTGCTTATACGTTAAGCAGCCTTTTCATTACCTTAGATTTCGGTTGAGTAAATATCTGATCGGTTTTTCCGTATTCAACTACCTTGCCCTTATTTAGTACTAATAAACTATCACTCATATGTTTGACTAAGCTTAAATGGTGTGTGATCAAAACATAGCTTAAGCCAGTTTCTTTCTGCAAGGTAAACAAAAGATTGACTGTTTGAGCTCTGACAGAAGGGTCTAACGATGATAAGGCTTCATCGAGCACCAAAACCTTAGGATCTAAAATAAGTGCCCTAGCGAGCGCAACACGCTGCAATTGACCTCCACTAAACATATGCGGATAGTAGTGGTAGTGTTCCTCAAGTAGACCTACTCGAATTAAAACATGGGCGATTTTTTTGTCTCGTTGCTTGTGAGTTAATTCCGTGTTGTAACTCAAGCAATCATCGAGTATTTCACCAATTGTGAGACCAGGATTGAGAGATCGAGTTGGGTCTTGAAAAATCATACGAATATTACGACAGTGTTCTTTTCTAATGCCATTATCTTCTATGGTAGTGCCATCCAGTAAAATTTGCCCTGTTTCGGCTTGCTCTGCACCGGCTAATAGTTTTGCTAAAGTGCTTTTACCTGCGCCAGTTTCACCTATAACTGCTATGGTCTCACCCTTACCTAAGCAAAAAGATATATCGGTCAATACAGGTATATTTTCTCTTTTTAACAAACCGACTCTCACTCGATAGGTCTTGTGTAGAGACTGAACTTTTAAGATGGGTTGCATTTTTTATCTTCCTTAAACAAAGGGAAGTGACAAGCATAAGTATGGCCGTGTGATTTTTTCTGCTTTGGTGTAACTACGCACTGCTTTTGCGCTTGTGGGCATCTAGGACCCAAGCGACAGCCAATAGGTAAGTGTTGCAATGGTGGAATAGTGCCTTTAAGCGCATAAAAACTCTCTTTATGAGCAAGACCCTGTGCGTAATCAGGTAAACTTTTTACTAAGGCTTGTGTATAAGGATGAAGCGGTGCATTAAATACTTTTTCTGTTGGCCCAGCTTCAACCATCTGACCACAGTACAACACATGCATAGCGTGTGACCAAGTGGTGATTTCTTCGAGTTCATGAGAAATCATTAATACAGACATATTCTTGAGCTGATTAAGACTTTTTAATAGTCTAAAAACCTGTGCTCTTGTGGTGCTTTCAAGTGCGGTGGTGGGCTCATCAGCAATTAACAACTTAGGATTTCGAGCGATGGCCATAGCTATCATGACTTTTTGGCAGATCCCTTCTGAAAGCTCATGAGGATAACTATCAGCAACGCGCTTATCGTCTCTAATCCCCACTTTATGAAGTAGCGCTTTGACGCGTTTTTTTCTTAGTTGTCTGCGGACTAGAAAGTTACCACTTAGTGATCCTTCAGGAATTGACTCTGATACTTGTTCAAATATTTTTGCAGTAGGGTCAAGGCTTCTACTCGGCTCTTGATAGATCATCGCAATATCTTGGCTGACTAGTTTTCGGCGCTTTTCGGGTGCTAAGCGCATTAAATCGACCCCTTGCCAATGCATTCTATCGGCTGTAACACGCCAACGCTTATTTAAAACCCCGACAATGGCTTTTGCGATTAAGCTTTTACCGGAACCAGACTCGCCAACTAGTGCGTGTACTTCGCCTTCTTTTAGGCTTAAATTCACTTTATCAACAGCGCGAATAACGCCATTTTCGGTAGGCAGCTCTATGGTTAAGTTTTTGATGTCGAGTAAATGCATTAGTCAGCCTTACGATCTTTCAATACTTGTCTCAAACCATCACCTACTAGATTCGTAGATAAAACAGCGATAAATAATAGAACACCAGGCAAGCCAACTGTCCATGGAGCAAGGTAGATTAGACCAAGATTTTCGGCCAAAATAGCGCCCCATTCAGTCGTCGGTGGCTGAGCCCCCAATTTCAGGAAGCCAAGTGCTGCAATGTCCAAGATAGCTGTTGAGAGCGCCATAGTGAAAATAACCACAATGTGCTCGTATATATTAGGAAATACACCACGAACGAGTATTTTCCATTTACTGGCACCATCTAAGCGAAAGGCACTTATGTAATCTTTACCCAGTTCTTCAACCACTAAGTTTCTGATTGAATGAACGTATTGAGGAAGCAGGGCTAAAATTATCGCCCACACTGTATTGAGCAAGCCAGGACCTAAGATAGCTATGATGATAATAGCTAATAACAATGAGGGAATAGACAAAGTAATGTCGAGTAAATGATTAAAAAAACTCGAGCGAATGCCCTTACTCATGCCTGCTAGCGAGCCAATAATGACACCTAAAGCGGTGGTGATTAAAGCCGCGATGATAGATAAACCAAATGTGAAAGTCGCTCCGTTCATGAGCCTAGACAAAATATCTCGGCCAAGGTCATCCGTACCAAGTATATATCTTACATTACCAGCATCATGCCATGAGGGCGGTAGTAAGAGAGCATCAGCATGTTGCTGATTTATGCTGTAAGGCGAAATCAGCGGAGCGAACAGCGCTAATAAAGTAAGTGCAATAAAAATCCATAAGCCAACAAGCGCAGGGTGGTTTGCTTTAAACTTCCTCCATAAACGAGAAAGGGGCGAGCGATTAGACTCTTCAGTAAAGAGTTTAAATTTTGCCATGCGCTTGATTCCGAGAAATAGGGTTTAACAAAGTATGGCTAAATTCAGCAAACATATTAGCGAAAATAACAAACACAGACACAGCAAGAAGACCACCTTGGATCGCCGGGTAATCTCGCTGATAAATACTTTCAATCAGCCAACGACCAACACCAGGCCAAGAAAAAATCACTTCGGTGATCATAGCAAGTGTTAACAAAGTACTAAACTGTAGACCGATTTGTTTTATTACAGGCAAAAGTGCATTCCTAAGAGCATGGTGCAAGATCAACTGACGACGGTTTAAGCCTTTTGCGCGAGCAGTTTTAATATAGTTTTGTTCAAGTACATTGAGCATTGAGTCGCGAGTAAATCGAATCAAAACTGTGGTTGGATACATAGCGAGTACGATAGTCGGCAATGCCAGGTGCTTTAAAGCATCAATGAATGCAAGGCCGCCATATGGAAAACTCTGCGCGATAATATCAACCAAAATAAAGTGGCTTAAAGGTTCAATTTCATAGAGTAAACCAATTCGCCCAGACATGGGAAATAAACCTAATCCCAAGCAAAACACCATAATCAGCAATAAAGCTAACCAGAATATGGGAATAGAAAAGCCCATTAAAGTAAGTGAGTTAATGATATTATCTGGCCAACGTTTGTGAAAAACTGCGGCGATGACACCTGCAGGAATACCAAACATAATTGCAACAGCAAGTGCATAAACACACAGCTCAATTGTGGCAGGAAAGAGCAATAAAATATGTTCAAAAACAGGTTGTCCAGATGAAAGAGAGTAGCCCCAATCGCCATTAAAAATTCGACCAACAAACGCACCATACTGCACAATAATATTTTCTTCTAGCTTGTATTTATCGGCTAATGCTTGTGACTGCGCATAGCTACTATTAACTTGGCCACTGAGATTAGTAATTACATCGCCCGGAAACAAATAATTTAAAGAAAAGGTGAATGCAGTGAGAGTGAGCAGCATGAATATTAAAAGGCTAAGTCGTCTGAATAAATACTCGCGCATTATTGTTTCCTTGCGTTAGCTAAAGAAATGCCACCAAATGGCTTCAGATCTATGCCTTTTACCTCTTTGCTTGATGCCTGAAAGCGCATCCCGTGCGCAATAGGTACAAGCGGTAGTTGGTCAATGATCATAGCCTGAGCTTGCGCATAAAACGCTTTTCTTTCTTCGATATCTGTTGTATCGAGCGCTTTAGTCAGTAGTAAATCAAATTCTGGATTGCACCAATTAGCTGGGTTTTTATCACTGAAGGTGGCCGTACAACTCAAAAGTGGACTAAAGAAATTATCTGGATCCGGTGTATCAGCAACCCAGCCAAGCAGCACACTGTCATGCTCATGTTTTCCAATACGTTCAATAAATGTATTCCACTCATACTCTACTATCTTTGCTGTCACACCAATTTCTTTCAAATCGCTCTGAATAAGCTCTGCCATTTTGCGCGCATTGGGATTATAAATTCTGGATACCGGCATTGCCCAAATCGTCATTTCAAATCCCTCTTTATAGCCTGCCATATCAAGATATTTTCTTGCTAAGGTTGGGTTATAGGTCGGCATATTATTTTGTTTAGAAAATGCCCAAGAGGCCGGTGGCAAATAAGACTTAGCAACTTGACCATTACCATAAAAGACAGCTTGAAGAATTTTTTTGAAATCAACAGAGTGGGCGAGTGCTTTTCTAACAAGTGAATTATCAAAGGGCTCTTTTTCGGTATTGAATGCCCAATAACCAATATTCAGGTTTTCGGCTTTATCTACTACTATATCAGCACGTTTACTTAACACCGACAATTGTGAAGCACTCGGGTGCGCGGTGACATCACATTCTTTAGTTAACATTTTGGCAATTCGGCTGGTGTTATTGGTTGTAATATCGAACACCAATTGTGACATAGCAACAGGGTGTTTCCAGTAAGATTCATTCTTATGATAACGGACCAAGTTATCTCGAAGGTACTGCTTAAATTTATAAGGGCCTGTGCCTATTGGTTTATTATCAAACTGTGACTTATTTTCTATTGCTACTAGAATGTCTGCATACTCTTTAGAGGTAATAACGGCAAAGTCAGTTGCTAAGTTTGATAAAAAGCTGCTTTCAGCATTAAACAATTTAAATTGCACTGTGTAATCATCGACTTTGATAATTTCTTGTATCAGCTGATCTAAGCCAACACTTTGAAAATAAGGATAAGTCGCATCGCCAACAAAGTGATAGGGGTTATACACATTGAATAAGCGGTCAAAAGAAAACACCACATCATCGGCGGTCATTTCACGGCTAGGCGTAAAGTAATCTGTGTGATGAAATTGTACGCCTTTTCGTAAAAAAAAGGTGATGGTTGTTCCATCATCTGACACACCCCAAGATTCAGCAAGCTCAGGTTTGAATTCTGCAGTATTTGGATCAATGCTAATTAAGCGGTCATACAACTGGTTTGCAATGAGGTCTATTGTTGATCCCGTCGTTGTGACTTGTGGGTTAAATGTCATAGGATTGGCTTCAGCACAGTAAACCAACCCTTGGTTTTTCTCATTTAACTTCACATTGGGTTCATCAATGCAGCCTAGTAGCAAAGTACACAGCGTGCCCAGTAGCAGTATTCGCACGATTTATACCTCTTGTTTCTGATCTAACAGATTGTATTTTTTCAGATAACCTCTTAATTGATGATACGTTAAACTGAGCATTTGTGCAGTTTTCTTTTGGTTAAATTGACTATGTTCTAATGCTTTTTTTAGCAGTTCGATTTCGAAGTCGTTTGACAGAGTTTTTAAATCACACGGAAATGAAAAACTACTTTCAGCGTGTTTGGTCTGATCAATAACTGTTGCAGTGGTGACTTCAGCCGCTGCTGAGGCTATTACTTCTGGGGCTTGCTCAATACTTGTTGGTGCTTTAATCCGCTGCGCTGGTCGGTATGGGCTTTCAAACGGGTCGAATGTAATTTCATGGACAGGCAGCTGCTCGCTACCATGACGGTATAAGCTACGTTCAACCACATTCTTTAGTTCACGAATGTTACCTGGCCAGTGATAATCTAATAGTTTATCCATGGCTTTTTTTGTAAAGCCGCTGAACAGAGCCCAATCGAGATCTCTAGCCATATTAATGGCAAAATTCTCAGCCAGTAAGACAATGTCTTCTCTTCTTGCGCGAAGAGGTGGCAGCGTGATTACATCGAATGCGAGGCGGTCTAATAAATCGTGACGAAATTCACCATTGTCAGCCAAAGTGGGTAAATCTTCATTGGTTGCACATACTAATCGTGTATCTACTTTAACTGTATTTTTGCCACCGACACGTTCAAATTCTCCGTACTCAATCACACGCAGAAGTTTTTCTTGTACCATTGCTGAGGTGTTTGCGAGCTCATCTAAGAAAAGTGTACCGCCATTTGCACGTTCAAATCGGCCTTCATGACGTTTACTTGCGCCAGTAAAGGCACCGCTTTCATGACCAAATAATTCACTTTCAAGTAAATTCTCATTAAGAGCTGCGCAGTTTAACTTAACGTAGTTCTGATCCCACCTTTCTGATAAATAATGAAGACGGGCTGCAATAAGTTCTTTACCTGTTCCTCGTTCACCAATGATGAGTACTGGTTTGTCTAGTGGAGCAAGTTGTGAAACCTTGTCTAGTACAGCTAAAAAACTATCTGATTGGCCAAGTAAATTATCCTGTTGGCGAAACTGACTCATATTGCCTAACTCTTAGTTATTTTTACTAACTATTAGTGTATTTTAAAAAAGGTTTGAAAAAAAGGAGTTTTTGAAATTTAATAAAGCATTGATTTTTATTGCTTTTATTTGTTTTCAAAGTTGGCAAGCAATTTGATAATACATACTCAGTTAAATTAATTGAGTAACCGAAGAGGTAAAGATTATGGGAATTTTCTCACGTTTTGCAGACATTGTTAATTCAAATATCAATGCCATCCTTGATAAAGCAGAAGATCCAGAAAAAATGGTTCGCCTCATTATTCAAGAAATGGAAGACACATTAGTAGAGGTGCGCTCTACTTCAGCTAAAACACTGGCTGAGAAGAAAGAGTTAGCACGTCGTGTTGAGCAACTAAATCAGGAAGCACAACAATGGCAAGAAAAAGCTGAGCTGGCGTTGGTTAAAGATCGTGAAGACCTTGCACGTGCAGCATTACTTGAAAGACAAAAGTCATCAGATGCTGCAGCGAGTGTAGAAAAAGAACTTGAGCATGTAGAGTCTCATATTGAGAAATTACAGCAAGAAGTTGCAACACTTCAAGATAAGCTAGCTGATGCTAAAGCGAGACAAAAAGCCATTGTGTTGCGTCAGCGTTCAGCTGAGTCTCGTTTAGAAGTGAAAAAGGCATTAGACAGCTCAAAAGTTGAAGATGCACTTAATCGTTTCGAGCGCTACGAAAGCAAGATCGATGGACTAGAATCACAAGTAGAGGCTTATGATTTAGGTAAAAAGTCACTATCGGATGAAATTGCTGATTTACAAAAAAATGAGCAAGTTGATGATGAACTAGCGGCTTTAAAGAAAAAACTAGCAAACAAAGAATAATAGGTACTAAGTGCCTGCTAAGGCGGGCACTGACACAACAGGTTGAGTTATAGGAGTATTGATGATGGATTTAGAGATTCTAGTTGCCCCAATTATGATTTTTATGGTGATTGTTGCCCCACTTTGGCTGATTCTTCACTATCGCAGTAAGAAACAAGTTAGCCAAGGACTGAGTGAGCACGAACACCGCCAATTGATAGAATTGGCTAATAAAGCTGAAAAAATGGCTGAACGCGTTGAGACTCTTGAAGCATTGTTAGATCAGGAGTCACCACAGTGGAGACGTAAGATATGAATAAATTGAAAAGAGAGTTATATCGCGACCCCAAACGTGGAAAAATAGCAGGCGTATGTGCAGGTTTAAGTGATTACTTCAACATGGAATTGTGGCTGGTTCGCATCCTGTTTATCACAGCAGTATTGTTATCTGGCGGTCCGTTATTTGTCGTTATTTACATTGCTTGTTGGTTTATTCTTGATAAAAAAGAGCCTAGTTTGTCGCAAAGTACAGGTAAGTTTGATGAGATTGATCCAATCTCAGTAAAGTTTAAGGTATGGCAAAAAGGTGAGCCACCACGTCAGGCGCTGTTTGATTTAAAAGATCGTTTAACCCGTTTAGATAATCGTATACAAAGTATGGAAACTTATGTGACATCAAGTGAGTTTACTGTGTCACGTGAAATCAATAAGCTGTAGTACCAATTGAATTGAAGGTTTGTTTGCTCATTGCGGTAAATATAAGTTAAAGGAATACCTAGTGCGTTAGAATGGACGCTTAATCAGTAAAATTGGAATATCCATCATCTTCAAGCGAGTGCGGCTAAACTTTAGTGTAGGCCGCATGCTTTCTTTAACAGGGAGTGACACTGTTATAATGAATCCGAATTTATTCAGCCACGCGAACCTTGATAAACTCAAACAAAAAGCCCAAAAGACCCTCCACCGTAGCTTAGATCAGCATGTAAAGTTGGCCGTTACTGGCTTAAGTGGCAGCGGTAAGACTGCATTTATAACAGCGCTCGTAAAACATTTAACCACACAAACCAAGAAACAGAATTTGCCTTTTTTTGATGTCGTGAAGGATGACCGCCTGATTGCAGCCAAACAAGTGCCACAATCTGCATTAGACATTCCCACTTTTGATTACCCTAATGCCATTAATTGCTTACTTAATTCTGAGCCCAGTTGGCCTAAATCGACAAAGCGTATTAATACCTTAACGATTGCTATTCGATACGAAACCAAGCACGGCTTAAAGCAGCATGTGTCGCCGCAAAGTACCCTCTATTTAGAACTGATTGATTATCCTGGAGAGTGGTTAATCGATTTACCTATGCTTGAGCAAGATTATTTAAGCTGGAGTGAGTCAATGCTCAGCTTGCTAGAAAAGCCAGAGTACAGCGAATATGCGCGGCCATTTCTAACTGAGCTCGAACAATTCAATAGTGAAGAAAATATTGATGAGCAAGTGCTTAAGCAACTATCTAATCTTTATACGCAAGCGTTAAAACAGTTAAAAGCACAAACACAACTCGCTTATCTGCAACCAGGAAGGCAATTGATCCCAGGCGATTTAGAAGATGCCCCCATCTTATTGTTCTTCCCTTGCCGTGAGAGTAATGACAAAGAAAATAGCCAATATAGTCATTTAGCCAGCCGCTTTAAGGCATATAAAAAGCAAGTTCTCACGCCTTTTTATAAAGACTATTTTTGTGAATTTGACCGCCAGTTGGTACTCGTTGATGTGATGAGTGCCCTAAATGATGGCCCGCAATCTTTGCTTGAGCAAAAACATACGCTTCAAGCCGTGTTGCAATCATTTAATTACGGTCGCTCTAATCTAATTAAGCGTTTGTTCTCGCCAAAAATCGATAAAGTGTTATTTGCCGCCAATAAGTGCGACCATGTGAATTGCACTCAGCAAGTGGCCATAGCGCAGTTATTGCATGATTTGGTAGGCGAGCAAGCCAATGATATGCGTTTTAATGGCGTGCAGATTGAAACAATGGCGATGTCATCAGTGCAAAGCACTTTGGCGAAGCGTATAAAAGAAGGCGACAAAGCCTTAGACTGCATCTATGGCAAGCCACTCAATGAAGATGAATGGCTTACTTACTTGCCGCCAGAACCGCCAAACCACTTTATCACGCAAAGTCAGTGGCCAACTCATGGCTTTGAGTTTATTTCATTTGCGCCATTACCTAGTGCCAAAAGTGAGTTAACTCATACCCGTTTAGATCATGCTCTACAGTTTTTAATTGGAGATAAATTGCAATGACAGACAATCAATCAGCTCAATTAAAACCGGGTAGACGTATTAATGTCGGTGATGTTGGCGAAACCCAAAAAGAATTAGAAACAGGTAAGCGCTTTGAAATAGTCGAAGAGCTAGATGTCATTGATGGAAGCAGTGAGTTTGAACAAGAGTTAGAGCCTGTATTTAAACCTAAAAGCAGTCGCTTCAATTTCAAAGGCATTTTCGTTATTAGCTTATTGTTATTAATCGCTGTTGAAATGGGTTACACCATCATTGAGGCAATGCAAGAGTCTATACTATTAGCAGGCTTGTACGGCTTTGTTCTGACTACCGCCTTGTTAGTATTAAGCAAATTCTTATTCAAGGAAGCGGTTTCTTTAAAAGCGTTGAAACAGCAAAACCTGCGCCAAAATGATGCGCTCCGGTTAATGAGTAGCACACAAATTGGTGAAGCTGAAACTTGGTTGCAGCCCTTACTAAAACAACATACCGATGCAGAAGTAAAGGAATTTAAAGCCTGCTTAAAGCCGCATCATACAGACAAAGAGATTTTACATTTATATCAAACAACCTTACTGGTCAGTAAAGATGAGCAGGCGAAAGCAATCATTAACCAACATGCAAAAACGTCAGCGCTTTTGGTGTCTCTCAGTCCGATGGCATTACTTGATATGCTTTCGGTGCTGTGGCGTGGTACTAGCTTGATTGAAAAGATAAGTCAACACTACGGTATCAAACTGGCGTATCGCAGTCGCATCATGTTGTACAAACAGTTGGTTAAACTGATGTTGTTTGCTGGTGCATCCGAATTGGTATCTGACTTAGCGGCGACCAGCTTGGGTGCTGAGTTGTTGGGTAAGTTGTCAGCGCGAGCTGCACAAGGCCTCAGTGCTGGCGTGTTTACAGCGCGCTTAGGCTACAAAACCATGGAGTTATGTCGGCCGCTACCTAAGCTAGAACAAAAGCAATCCTTATTAGGGCAGTCAGCACAAGGTATTTTATCTGCTTTATTAGAGCGTACCAAAACGTCTAAAAATGATTAAACTGACAACTTAACTGTACGATTCTTAGAGGGTTTTGCTCGTCTAGCCGTCTTAACATCTGGCTTGCTTGTGGAATTTTACTTGCTGGATTATTTATTAGTTCATCAACAGACTAATAATAAATTCATAGGCAATAAAATGACGAAGTATCATGACAACACCAATTGCATCCATAGTCCTGTCCATTTTGACGACCCACATGGTGCGTTAACCGCGCCATTATATCAAACATCTACTTTTCAATTTAAAGACGCTGCTCAAGGTGCGGCGCGCTTTGCAGGTGAAGAAGCGGGTTACATTTATACGCGCTTAGGCAACCCTACTACCCGTGAGCTTGAACAAAAGCTCGCTCAGCTTGAAGAGATGGAAGATGCTGCAGCAACTGCAACAGGCATGGGGGCGGTATCTGCTTCTGTACTGAGCTTTTTAGAGCAAGGCGACCATTTAATTGCATCTAGCGCATTATATGGTTGTAGTTTTGCGCTGTTTTCTCACATGCTGCCTAAGTGGGGCATTGAAGTGTCATTTGTAGATATGACCAACGAAGTAGAGCTTTATGCAGCTGTGAAACCAAATACTAAAATGGTGTTTGCTGAAACACCGATCAACCCAAATATGACGGTGATTGATTTAGCGATGCTGGGTCAGTTTGCTAAAAAGCATGATTTGATCAGCGTGGTGGATAACACCTTTATGACACCGCTACTGCAAAAGCCAAAACATTTTGGCATAGATATCGTGATCCACAGTGCAACTAAATACCTTAATGGCCATGGTGATGTCGTCGCAGGTGCAGTATGTGGTTCGCAAGAACACATAGAGCTGATAAAACTTACGGTATTAAAAGATATTGGTGCGACCATCAGTCCGCATGATGCTTGGTTGATAAATCGAGGCCTCAAAACACTGGCTGTGCGTGTTGAAAGGCACTGCCAAAGTGCACAAAAAGTCGCTGAGTTCTTAGATGCGCATTCTAAAGTTAGTGAAGTGTATTACCCTGGTTTACCTTCACACCCTGGTTATAAATTCTTGGGTGAGCAGATGAAAGGGGCTGGTGGTGTTATTGCTTTTGAGATCGATGGCACCCTAGAGCAAGGTGAGCGTTTTATTAATGCGACTGAACTTTGTACGTTAGCGGTGAGCTTAGGCGACCCAGAAACACTCATTCAACACCCTGCATCGATGACACACTCGCCGTATACCAAAGAAGAGCGAGAAGCTGCAGGCATTTCTGATGGTTTGATCCGAATTTCTGTTGGTTTAGAAGATGTTAACGACATCATTGCTGACTTGGAACTGGCATTTAAGCAAATTTAGTGTAATTTTAAATTTACGATAGGGGCTTTAGCGCCCCTTTTTTATCGGTGTTGTTTTTTTTGGTGTACAAAGGTGTAAATAAAAGGTTCCAAAAAATCGAGTTTTCAGGATTGTTTGAAACATCTCATCTATTAATCTTTTGCTTACTTTTCCCTAGTATCAAGTCAACAAGTTGAAGCGCTCAAGCTGGGGCAAGAGCGAACTAACAGCGAAGGTTATTATGGCTAAAGCAAGTAAATATGTATCAAAGCAACCTGATGCAAATGGCATCATCGCTTGGACCGAAGAAGAAAATAAAATATGGTCTGAGTTGGTTGCACGTCAATTAAAGTGCATTGAAGGCAAAGCATGTAACGAGTATATGGAAGGCCTTGAGAAAATAAATTTACCGCACGACCGTATTCCTCAGCTTCATGAGTTAAACGAAGCATTAGGTCGTGAAACAGGTTGGCAAGTTGAGCCTGTACCTGCACTGATTGATTTTGATGAATTCTTCAGATTATTGGCGAACAAAAAGTTCCCAGTAGCAACCTTTATTCGCTCTCGTGAAGAGTTTGATTATCTGCAAGAGCCAGATATTTTTCATGAGATTTTTGGTCACTGTGCCATGCTGACGAACCCTGCATTTGCAGAGTTTACGCATAAATATGGTCAGCTAGGCTATGCCGCTGAGAAAAAAGATCGTGTATATCTAGCTCGCTTATATTGGTTCACGGTTGAGTTTGGTCTTATGCAGACGGAAGACGGCTTACGTGTTTATGGTGGTGGTGTACTTTCAAGCCCGGGTGAAACGCAATATGTTTTCTCTGGTTCGCCTGAAATCAATAAATTAGAAGTGCTAGACGTTCTACGTACGCCATATCGTATTGATATTATGCAGCCTCTGTACTATACAATTAATTCAATTGATGACTTATTTGACATCTCACAAATGGATATCATGGCGTTGGTACAAGATGCAAAAGAATTAGGCTTATTTGAGCCAAAGTTTCCCCCTAAAGAAAAATTAGCAAGTTAAGGATTTTGTAATGTCTGATTTAAGTGCACAAAAATGTGAAGCGTGTCGTGCGGATGCGCCTAAAGTGTCAGATGAAGAGTTAGCAGTATTAATTAAGCAGATCCCTGATTGGGTTCCTGAAGTGCGTGATGGCATCATGCAACTTGAGCGTGTATTCAAGTTCAAAAACTTCAAGCAGGCATTAGAGTTCACTAACAAAGTGGGCGACATGGCTGAAGAAGAAGGTCATCACCCTGGTCTTCTAACAGAGTGGGGCAAAGTGACAATCACTTGGTGGAGCCACTCTATCAAAGGCCTGCATAAGAACGATTTTGTATGTGCAGCGAAAACAGACGACGTTTTCAACGCTCTATAAGACTTCAACTTATTATTTAACCAAAGCGCCTTTTATGGGCGCTTTTTTTATGGCTGAAACTTAATTTCTGGCACTTAGCACGTCATTGCTCTATCATAACTGTTAATTTATACAGTATATAAATCTAACAATGAAACTCTATATCGCTGAAAAACCGTCATTAGGCAGAGCCATTGCCAATGCGTTACCTAAACCTCATAAAAATAACGATGGCTTTATTGAAGCGGCGAACGGCGATATTGTTACTTGGTGTATTGGCCATTTATTAGAACAAGCAGAGCCTGAAGCATACGACCCTAAATTTAAAAAATGGTCGATTGCCGATTTACCAATCGTACCTGAGCAATGGCAGCTAGTAGCAAAAAGTAAAACCAAAAAGCAATTTAATACCGTTAAAAAGTTAATTAAATCGGCTAAAACCATTGTCAACGCGGGCGATCCAGATAGAGAAGGGCAGCTTTTAATAGACGAAATGATTAACTTTTGTGGTGCCACTAAAACGCAAAAAGAGCAAACTCTTCGTTGTTTGATAAGCGATTTAAACCCCTCAGCAGTCAAGCAGGCTATAAATAATCTAAAACCTAACCTCGACTTTTTATCGCTGTCGGTTTCAGCGCTGTCTCGTGCGCGTGCCGATTGGCTTTATGGTATTAATATGACACGCATGAGTACCATCAAAGGGCAGCAAGCGGGTTATCAAGGCGTGTTATCTATTGGTCGAGTGCAGACGCCGGTATTGGGCTTGGTTGTATACCGTGATTGGGAAATTGCTAATTTTGTTTCAAAGCCGTTTTATGAAGTCGAAGCGCAGTTAAACACCCAAGCAGGTGCGAGCTACATAGGTAAATGGCAACCAAGCGAAGCCTGTCAGCCTTATATGGATGAAGAAGGTCGCGTGCTGGTCAAAGGCTTAGCCGAAAATGTGGCGAGCAGAGTTAAAAACCAACCGGGTGAAGTGAGCAAGGATAAAAGCACCCAAAGTAAAAAGTCGCGCCCCTTGCCGCATAGTTTATCGACACTACAAATAGAAGCAGCAAAAGTATTTGGCATGAACGCCCAGTTGGTACTTGATACCTGTCAGAGTTTGTATGAAAGACATAAGCTGATCACTTATCCCAGATCAGATTGCCGTTACTTACCAAAAGATCATTACAAAGAGCGCAGCTCAGTAGTGGGCGCCATTGATGCCATTAGCGATAAACTAAGTGCTTTTACAGACAAAGCGAATTTAGAGATAAAATCATCAGCTTGGAACGATAGCAAAGTCGGAGCGCACCATGCGATTATTCCGACCTCAAAAAAGTCGAGCGGCGCGCTGAATCAAAATGAGCAAAACGTTTATTATCTGATCGCAAGGCACTACTTGGCACAATTTTTTGAGCCAAGTATCTACGCTGAGCGTGAGATTCATACGCTTATTCAAGGTGGGCTATTTACCTCTAAATTTAAAAGCCTGATTGATAAAGGATGGGAAGTCTTATTTAACAAGCAAGAAAAAGGCGAGGCTGAGCTTACTCAGGTGCCAATGCTGCAAAAAGGTGAGCAAGTGCAGTGCGTTGATTCACAGGTTATAGAAAAGCATACGACGCCGCCAAAGCACTTCACCGATGCAACATTACTCGCTGCCATGACGGGAATAGCCCGGTATGTGACCGAACCAGAAATTAAAAAAATATTGAAAGAGACCGACGGCATCGGCACAGAAGCGACGCGTGCAGGGATCATTGAGCTACTCTTTAAAAGACAATATTTACAACGTAAAGGCAAAGTGATTCACTCTACCGAAATTGGGCAAAGCGTGATAGAAGCATTGCCAGAAAGTGTCGGACGCCCTGATATGACCGCAGTTTGGGAGCAATCTCTTGAACAGATTTATCAAAAGTCTCAATCGTATAATCAGTTTATGGGCTCAGTTGAAGTGCATTTAAATCGCTTATTACAAGACACACAAATAGCGAGCTTTAATGGATTAGCAGGTAAGGGCAAAGCCAGTTTTAAGCGTTTTAAAAAGGGTAAGCGCAGTGCGAGTAAAGGTAAAAGCAGTGCTAAATCTCCTCGGGCGAAAAGCAAGGCTTGAAAAAGCGAGAAGAGTCGCAATATAGTGAATAATACATAGATTTAAGAAGCGAATTATGGACAACCAAATTCAATTAACACCTGAAAATATCCAGCAGGTTCTGGCTGAACAAAGTGCCGATAAACTGGTCCTAATGACGTTCTTCAGTGCGCAGCAACCTGAGTGTATTGAACAAGCGAATATTTTGTCTGCGCTAGCACATAACTACAAAGAGCACTTAATAATTGCAACAGTAGATTGTGATACACAACAAGCGTTAGCATCTCAATTAGCACAACAATTAGGCCTACAAGCGCTACCAACGATTGTGTTATTGAAAAATGGCGCGCCAGTTGGCGTATTACCAGGTGCTAAAAGCGATGCGGAAATTAAAGAGGCGCTGGCTGAGCATTTACCAAGCCCTGAAGTGTTATTACTTGAGCAAGCAAAACAAGCGTTGGCAAATGACGATCAAAATGCGGCGTTTAACTATGCCAAACAAGCCTATGCGATTGACCCAGAAAATACTCGAGTGAAACTTGTTTTGGCTGATATCTGCATTCAAATTCAAAAGTTTGAAGATGGCCAGGCGTTACTTGATAGTGTTGTCGAATCTGAACGCGACCCGTATTACCAAAACCTGCAAGCTAAGTTGAATGCAGCACAAAGCGCGCAGGAATCTCCTGAGATTGTTGCTCTGACCGAGCAATTAGATGCGGACCCTGAAAACAAAGACTTAAAAGCACAACTCGCAGCGTTACTGGCTGAAGCTGGTAAAAAAGAGCAAGCGTTAGAGCTATTACTATCTGTGTTAAGAAAAGACTTAAATTTTGGTACTGCGAAAAAAGATTACCTAGATTTGATTGCGAGCCTACCAGATGGTGATGCGCTTGCAGGTGCATATCGTAGAAAGTTATACAGCTTATTATATTAATCGTAAGTATGTTATGAATACAAAAATGGCAGCTGATATAGCTGCCATTTTTTTGTTTTAAGCGCCCGATATAAAGTAAGTACTACCGAATTGTGGAGACGGTAGCAGCGATTTTACATCGCGTTTTTTTATCTTAATTTTTAAACTTTAAACGCCAATAACAAACCAGATATTTTGTTTACACTTTCTACCAACTTAGCTGCATCTTCCGCAACTTTATAATTTAGGGTTTAATTCTCTCTGCCGTGATGGGTGGTGTTGTCGTTTGTCGCACATTTATCATCTGTCTTAAATACCTTACATCATTTGATCCACCAGTTAAGCAAGTGAGCTAAACATGTAAACACTTCTGAGCATAGCAATCATTTCTGAAACACCTAATTATCAACCTGTAAAAAAATAAGCGTGTGTAAATAACAATGTGATAATTCTTGAAATGGTTAGTCGTAAGGTAATTTACTCACTCCAGTGTCGAACTTTTTTATCTTGATTTATTGCATTAGAAATAGGCTGTGAGCTTGTTTTAAGTTGTGCAGAGAGTTTGACTCACTGCAATTCATAGCCAATTAGATGGCCATTTTCAAATATAGATGTGTCAAATGCGTCTACCTAATAATAGTGAAAGGCCTTAAGGCATTTTTACTGCTCCACGCTAATAATGATCTGATCGTACGTAAGCTTATTTCAAAGCTCTTAATAGTATAGTGGCTTTTGACATATTAGTGTGTCGTAAAAAGCTGTGCTTTTTGCTACTAAATATTTATCACTAAACCTCAGGCACAGCACAAAATGCTGTATTTGCATACGTAATGGCACCAATTTAATCGGTAATATAGATAAGTTGTTGCGAGTCATAAAATTCTATCTATTCATGATGATTAACGGGTCATAATGCATTATTTTCTGCATAGGGAACAGTGTAAAACTATGTTAAATTATGAAGCTGTAAAGCTTTCTGTAATAGTAAAAATATAACATGCCTATGCAAGCAATAAAATATGGAATAGATGAGTTCGGTGCTGCGGATAAAATTCAGGCAAAAACATGTGTTTTGAATGAGTTAAATGACACTCAAGTGCTTATTAAAATACATAGCAGTGCAATTAACCCTATTGATTTAAAAACGCGTGCTGGTTTAGGTTTCGTTGCTCAAGCAAAAGCAGCCGATGAGTTTTTACCTTTAGGTTATGATGTCTACGGTGTTGTAGAGCAGTGTGGCGCTCAAGTATCAGCTCTGCATGAAGGTCAATTTGTCACAGGTATGATCGGGTTTGCCAAGCAGCCGGGATGTTACGCTGATTATGTTATTGCTGAAGCGGACGAATTAATTGCATTTGACTTGCAACAAAAATCAGAAGTAGCAGGTCTTTGTTTAGCAGGTTTAACCGCAATTCAGGCTCTTGAAAAGTTTTCAATATCAAAATCAAAACTTTACATTAATGCGCCAACAGGGGGAGTGGGTCATTTAGCAATCCAACTTGCTCATTTACAAGGTAAGGAAGTGATTGCAGTAAGCAATCGTCCTTCACATCAACTTTTACAAAAGTTAGCTGTAAAGGTCGTTGATTATGAGACATTCTTTTCACAACAACGCCAAGCGCAACTACTCGATTTAGTCGGTGGCGAAATTGGCGAGAGAATGGTTGCGAGTTTAAACTCAGGCAGTGAAGTGGTGACTGTACCAACTATCAGTGCTCAGCCAATAATTGCCTTAGCACAACAAAGAGAGGTTACGGCTTCTGGCATTGTGGTAGAAAAAAATAAAGCTGATCTAAATAAATTGATGACTGCGTATCGTGGTGGCGATTTATTTATCCATGTCGATTCGACTTTTGCGCTTAAAGATATCCAGCAAGCGCATGAATACATGGAAACGGGGCAGCATGCTGGTAAAATAATTATTAGTCATCGTTAATAAATATTGCTTGAGTATTGAGGATGTGCCCCCATTGATTGAACATTGCCTATTGGCTTGAGGATAATTTTTTGAATACACCAGAATTAAAGACTCGCTTAGAAGCACTTTCTACAGAAGAACACCAGCAAG
Source organism: uncultured Pseudoalteromonas sp. (assembly GCA_964479805.1). Classification (GTDB taxonomy): domain Bacteria; phylum Pseudomonadota; class Gammaproteobacteria; order Enterobacterales; family Alteromonadaceae; genus Pseudoalteromonas. Next base: position 24,920 of record CAYZOE010000049.1, read on the forward strand.
CCATTATTGGCATTAAGCGTGGTATTGAGCGAGAAGCATTAAGGATCAACCCAAATGGCTCTATTGCCAAAACGCCTCATCCACAAGACGCTGGGCATCCATTAACGAACTCACATATTACTACTGACTTTTCAGAATCATTACTCGAGTTTATTACCCCTGTCAGCGAAGACCCAAAAGAGACGTTAGCGCAACTGCAAGATTTACAGAAATACACCTTGAGTAAAATGGGTGATGAGCTGTTGTGGCCTATGAGTATGCCTTGTTTCATTGAAAACCAAGATGATATTGCTTTGGCGTATTTTGGTGAATCGAACATAGGTAAAATGAAAACCCTTTATCGTGAAGGGCTAAAAAACCGATATGGTAGTATGATGCAGGCCATCGCTGGTGTTCATTTTAATATCTCATTTCCTGATACTTTGTGGAACAGCCTACAAAAAATCGAACAAAGCAGTGCAGAGAAACAAGCCTTCATTTCTGAGAAATACTTAGGCCTTATTCGAAATTTTAAACGAGAGCTGTGGTTAGTTAGTTACCTATTTGGTGCTTCACCTGCGTTGTGTAAATCATTCTTGCAAGGCAATAAAAGTGATCTTCCGTTTGAGACTTTGGGTAAAGGAACGCTTTTCTTAGAGCATGGCACAGCGTTACGACTTGGAGACTTAGGGTATACCAACAGTGCTCAGTCTTCTTTAAAAGTCACTTATAATAATTTAGATGAATATATAGTGGGCTTACGTGAAGCTATCGGCTGCTATTCTGACTTGTATGGTAACTTAGCTGATTATAAAGCTGAAACGCCGCAACAATTGAATAAAAACATACTGCAAATTGAGAATGAGTTTTACTCTCCGATCAGACCTAAGCGAAATGCACAGAGCGGTGAGACTCCGACTCAAGCTTTAGCAAGAGCTGGCATTGAATATGTTGAGATCCGCGCTCTAGATGTTAATCCTTTTTCACAGACGGGGATCAGCCTAGAGCAGATTCATTTCTTGGATGTGTTTTTAACTTATTGTCTACTTAAAGACGCGCCAACCTTAAGTTGCGAAGATCAAAAACGAACTGAAGCCAACCTCCAAGCAGTTGTGAACTTCGGTCGTAATCCCGAGCTTGAACTGCAACGTGAAGATAAATCTGTTGCTTTGCAAATATGGGCTGAAGACATTTTTGAGGAATTAGCGCATGTTGCCAAGTACATGGACCAAGCAAATGATACGCACGTCTATCAGGCTGCAATCACATTATGGCGTGAATGCATCACTGATCCGAACAAGACGCTCTCTGGTCAGCTTGTGTCTAAGCTAAAGCAAAATCAGCAAGATAGTGGAAGCTACGCAATCGAGTTGGCAAATGAGTATAAGCTAGCGCATCAGTCTCAGTCATTTGCAACCTACTCAAACTCTTCTCTCGATGCTGATGCGATGAGTTCTCATGAAGCACAGCAGCAAAAAGTTGCAGAAGATGATTTGACTTTTGTGGCATTTTTAGATGATTATTTTGCCAATGCGTAGGCAAAAAAAAGCGCAGTTAAATTAGCTGCGCAAATATTTAATCAGGGATGAAACAATGCTAAACCACTGTATTCATATGCTCTGACTTATAGAATTTAAATAAGTTCACCAAAAAATGAAAAAAATTAAAAAAAGTTTTCTCACCCTTTCCTTCGCAGCAGTTTTGAGCGGTTGTGCAACTGCGCCACCTAAACAGCCTGATAATATTTGTAAGATCTTCGAAGAGAAAGAAGATTGGTATTATGATGCACGTGATGCCCAAGATAAATGGGGCTCACCTAAGCATGTGTTAATGGCAATGATGTATCAAGAGAGCTCGTTTAGACATGATGCAGCACCACCTATGGAGTATTTTCTAGGGTTTATTCCAATTGGTAGAGCAAGCTCAGCGTATGGTTACTCGCAAGCTAAAACACCGACATGGCAAGACTATATTCGCGAAACAGGTAATTCCGGCGCAGACAGAGATGACTTTGAAGATGCCATTGATTTTATGGCTTGGTTTGTCAATAAAACCCACAAAGTGAACGGTATTTCTAAATGGGATGCCTATGCCCAGTACCTTAATTATCACGAAGGGTGGGGCGGTTACAAGCGTGGCACTTACAGAAAGAAAAAGTGGCTTATGTCAGTGGCGAACAAAGTTAAGCATCGTGCAGGGCGCTACGGTGCTCAGTTAAAGAAATGCGAAGCAGAGTTAGATAAGTCTTGGTTTGAAAGATTATTTAGTTAAATTATTTAATGAGTTTATTGTATTAAAAAAGCCGCGAATGCGGCTTTTTTAATTTATGTTTACTCTTATTATAAGTTTGATTATTTTCTTTGTTCCGGAAACACTTTAACCTGCTTTATCATATTTTCTTTTATTTCAATGATCTCTATTGGGTATCCAGCAATACGCATACCTAACGAGGTTTGCGGAATATCTTCTAAATATTCAACTATTAAACCACTTAGTGTTTTGGGGCCCTCTGTTGGTAATTCCCAGCTCATTTCTTTATTGATATCACGGATGTTTGCAGTTCCATCAACTAACACTGAGCCGTCAGACTGTACGTCAACTTCTTCGCTTGGTGCACGAGTTTGCGTAGTAGTGAAGTCACCAACCACTTCTTCTAAGATATCTTCAAGTGTAACTAAACCTTGAATGTCACCATACTCATCCACAACCAAGCCAATACGTTCTTTACTTTGCTGAAACTTTAAAAGCTGGGTATTTAATGAGGTACCTTCTGGAATGTAGTAAATTTCTCGAACAGCGCGTAATAAAGATGGTTTGTCGAATTGTTCTTTGGTCAGGAGGCGCAGCGCGTCACGAGAGTGAATGAAGCCAACGGCATCATCGATCTGATCACGATATAGTAATACTCTTGTATGTTGTGCGTTGGTCAGATGTTTAGAGATGTCTTTCCAGTCATCATTAATGTCAATGGCATTTATTTCGTTTCGTGGGATCATGATATCTTCTACCGTGACATGATCTAAATCGAGAATAGACGTCAGCATGTTTTGGTGATTGCTAGGTAGTAATGCACTTGACTCATTTACCACGGTTTTTAATTCTTCTTTGCTCAAGCTATGTTCTTCAATGTCTTGATTTGAAATACCAAACAGCTTCAGAATGCCATTGGTGATCCAGTTTAATCCAATTACAAATGGGAACATCAGTCTTAATAGACCTTTCAGTACTACTGAACTAGGGAAGGCAACTTTCTCTGGGTGTAATGCTGCTAATGTTTTGGGGGTAACTTCAGCAAAGATGAGAATTATGAATGTGAGCGCTACCGTATTGACAAGGGGACCCCAAACATCGCCAAAGTACCTCTGCGTAATAATGGCAGCAACTGTGGCAGCCGCAATATTAACTAGGTTATTACCAATTAGGATGACACCAATTAATCTATCAGGGCGTTGAAGTAAGCCACTTACGCGTTTTGCACCTTTATGATTTTCTTTTTCTAAGTGTCTTAGTCGATATTTGTTTATCGACATCATGCCAGTCTCTGAGCTGGAAAAATAAGCTGAGAGTAAAATGAGTAAGCCCAAAATAGCAAAGAGCGTACCGGTTGATATGTCGTCCAAGAGAGGATCCCTTTTCTAAAATTGAATAGGTATTAAGCGTTACTGAAAGTACTGAGTCAAGTTAAAACTTTACCAGAATCACTTCTTGTATGAATCTGCTACCAAAGTAAGCCAAAGTCACTAAACCTGAGGCCCCTATTATAGCGAAAACTATAGGTTTACCACGCCAGCCAAAGCGATGATGACCAAAGGTTACGGTTGCAAAAACTAACCAAGCTATAATCGACAGCACAGTTTTGTGGATAACTTCCTTTGTAAACATACCTTCAAGAAAGATAAATCCAGACATTAGAGCCAGTGTAAACATACCTGTGCCCACAGTAAGCAGTTGATAAAGTTGTCTCTCTACTAACATAAGTGGCGGTAGATGACTGTTCATAATTGCAAGGTCTTTTTCTTTTAGGCGTTTATCTATATAGAAGAATTGCACCGCGTAAAGCGTGGCAATAATTAAAATACAGTATGCAAGTAGTGAAAGAGAAATATGTATAACAAGTCCTAAGTCCACGTTAATGCTTTGTAAAATAATATGGTGTGGGATAAATAAACTGGCGATTAATAAAATAGCAGCAAAGCCGTAGACTACCGGGAGCAACAGAGTAGCGGGGAATTTTAATGATACAGTCGTGACGCTCACGACAATCACCCAGCAAGTTAACATCGCGACATTAACCGTACTTAAATCTTGCCCATCATGAGTAAAAACTGAATTTACTAACACTAACATATGCGTCAGTATAGCGCCTGTGCTAAGCAGAACTGTTAGTTTTTGACTCGGTCCTTCTTTATGAAATAGGCGTGACAGTACATGCCCAGTTGCAAAAACATATAAAAAGCTGGCAAGTAAAGACAGGCTAATGATCAACATGTTAAATGTAGTCCAGATGTTATTATCCTTGTTACAGACTATTGTATTTTATGCCACCGTTCTTGCAAAGAGGTTATAAAAAGAAACTTTGTCTTTACTTGAATACTGTATTACTCGCCTGCATATCAGTATAATGCGCACAATTACGATTTATTGGAACCTAATACATGTTTGAAAATCTCCAAGAACGCTTAGGTAAAACGTTAAAAAACATCAGTGGCCGCGGCCGACTTACCGAAGACAATATTAAAGAAACCCTCCGTGAAGTGCGTATGGCGCTGCTTGAGGCTGATGTTGCATTACCGGTTGTTCGTGAGTTTGTTAAACAAGTAAAGGAACGTGCAGTTGGTGTTGAAGTAACGAAGAGCTTAAGCCCGGGTCAAGTCTTCATTAAAATAGTGCGGGAAGAGCTTGAAAAAGCCATGGGTGAAGCCAATGAAGAGCTTAACCTGGCTGCACAGCCGCCGGCGGTATTAATGATGGCGGGCTTACAAGGCGCGGGTAAAACTACCAGTGTTGGTAAACTTTCTAAGTTCTTAAAAGAGCGCAAAAAGAAATCTGTACTTGTGGTGAGTGCTGACGTTTATCGTCCTGCGGCGATTAAACAGCTTGAAACGCTAGCTAACGAGGTTGATGTTGAATTCTTCCCAAGTGATATTTCACAAAAGCCAGTTGATATAGCTACCAATGCGATAAGTCATGCGAAGAAGAAATTCATTGATGTTGTGATTGTCGATACTGCAGGTCGTTTGCATGTTGACAGCGACATGATGGACGAGATCAAAGACCTTCATGCAGCAATTAATCCAGTTGAAACCTTATTCGTTGTTGACTCCATGACGGGTCAAGATGCGGCGAACACTGCAAAAGCTTTCGATGAGGCTTTACCACTAACTGGCGTTATTCTGACTAAGACCGATGGTGATGCGCGTGGTGGTGCTGCATTATCAATTCGTCACATCACGGGTAAGCCAATTAAGTTTATCGGCGTAGGTGAGCGCACTGATGCACTAGAACCTTTCCACCCAGATCGTGTTGCTTCACGTATTCTAGGCATGGGTGACGTACTTTCATTAATCGAAGAAGTTGAAATGAAAGTCGATAAAGACAAAGCAGCAAAAGTTGCTGAAAAGGTCTTTAAAGGTGACGGTTTCACGTTAGAAGATTTTGCAGAACAGCTTCGCCAAATGAAAAATATGGGTGGCATGATGGGGATGCTTGATAAGCTTCCAGGTATGTCTAACCTACCAGATGCAGTTAAAGATCAGGTTGGTGACAAAACTTTCAATCAAATGGAAGCGATCATCAACTCAATGACACCGAAAGAGCGTGCTCGTCCTGATTTAATTAAAGGATCTCGCAAAAAGCGTATCGCAGCCGGTTCTGGCACTCAGGTACAAGACGTCAATAAACTGCTTAAGCAATTTACCCAGATGCAGAAGATGATGAAGAAGATGAAGGGCAAAGGCGGCATGATGAAAATGATGCGCAACATGAAAAACATGATGCCACCTGGCATGATGGGTGGTGGTCCTAAGTTTTAATTCATTACTTAAAAGTTATATTAGAAAAAGGAAGCTACCGAGAGGCGCTTCCTTTTTTGTTTTAAGTTTACAGGGCGCAAACTAGGCGTTTGTAATTTCTTCTTGTGATCTTGCTGCTTTTGTTAATCTTACTAGTTCTTTTCGCACTGACATACCATCATGACATGGCGTTTCAAATTGAATGAAATAGTTTTTCTCATTTGCTCTTAGGTAACAGCCATCCGATACGAGCGTTGTCATCACAACATAATCGGCTTCAATATTATGAATGAGCTTAAGAATGAGTTGGTTGGCATCGCGGTGATCTTCGTTCATGTGCTCTACCATGCGAGCTTCATCTTCAAGTGAAAATTGCGGCGCTTCTAGTTGCCATTCATTTTGTTCAATCCAGAAGATGTGGCCAAAGCCCCCGATGTAGCGAACACGCTTTACTTCCATTCTCCAAAGCTGAAAATCATGGGCTTGACGGTACGATATAGCTTCTGGATATTGTCGCTCGTATCTCGCCAGTAACAATTCAGATTCTTCTTTTGGCACTGGGGCTGCATCACCGACCACGGTAACGCGGGCATGAGCATTCTGATCACCTTGCTCTGCAGCATCAAATACAGTGGCACACATTCTACTGTCTTCACTTAAGTTTCGTGAGTGTTGCGCAATGCCTGCAATATTAAAAATAAGCCTACCTTGATTGTCTGTCATAAATGGCGACACAGATCCAAAAGGATAACCTTGCAGGTTTTTTGAAATTGTTGAGATCACACAAACATGTGACTGTCTGACTAAAGTGCGTGCTTCAAAAGCTGCTTGTTCACGCATTTTGGGCTCCTGTGAGAGGTTCTGAAAAAATCATAGGAATTGAAAAGCTTGGATGCTGGTTAATTTGCATGCCAGCTCTATATATAGGTTGTAGTATGTCTGTTTTAAGGACATGTTGCGGACTACCATCTTGATGAATATATCCATCATGCAATAATAAAACTCTATCCGCATATAATGACGCAAGGTTTAAGTCATGCAATACTGCAATGACGGTATTACCTTGTTGTGCAAACGCTTTCGCTTTACCTAACGTACAATGTTGATGGTGTAAATCTAATGCAGAGGTCGGTTCGTCAAGCAACATGAGTTTGCCTTTGGTATCCGTTTTATGTGCATTGAGTTGCGCCAAGCATCGTGCAAATTGCACCCGTTGAAACTCTCCACCCGATAAAACAGTGACATCTCTATTTGCTAAATGAGCCAAAGAGAGCATCTCAATGATTTGACTTACGGTGTCGGCCTGCTCTTTGGTACTTTCTTGATACGGGTAGCGGCCCATGGCAATCAATTCGGCTGCACTAAACGCAAAATTGACTCGATTATTTTGCAGTAGCATAGCTCTTTTTCTAGCCAATGTATTTGAGGTGAAGTCAGATAAACGCTGATTGTAAAAGGTCACCTGACCTGTAAAAGATAAATCATCACAAATTGCACTCAACAGTGTTGATTTTCCTGCGCCATTTTCACCCAGTAATACAATAAATTCGCCTTGCTTTGCGTTAAACGACAAGTTCTTAATAATATGCTTATTTCCGCGTTTAATATTAAGGTTATGACATTCAAGCATGCATACCTCGTTTTTGTTTAATTAATTGGAAGATAAAAAAAGGTGCGCCAAATAATGCGGTCACAATGCCGATTGGTAATTCAGACGGGGCAACAATTAAGCGTGCTATCCAATCAGCCAGTAGCATTAATAAACAACCAAGCAGTATACTCAGAGGTAGCATTTTTCTGAGATCTGGGCCAACGAGTAGTCTCGCTATATGCGGCACTACCAGGCCAACAAAACCAATCATGCCACCCATAGCAACAGCACCGCCAACGCCGAGTGCTACGAAAAAGACGACTTCTGTTTTCAGACGTTTTACATTGACGCCCAAATGTCTTGCGTCACGTTCGCCCAGCATAAGGGCATTAATTTGTCTTTTTTTCATAAGTAAACAGAGTGTGCTCACTATTATAAGTGGTGCACCATAGGTAATGGCTGACCAGCTAGCCCCCCCGAGAGAGCCCATTTGCCAATATGTCATCAATCGCAGTGAACTGTCATCAGCAAAAAAGCTAAAAAGTCCTATTATCGCAATGGCTATCGCATTGATGGCAACGCCGGCAAGTAGTAATGTTGTTATTTGGACTTGACCTTGGTGGTTTGCAAGACGGTAAATAATACT
>CAYZOE010000050.1:0-32845 GCA_964479805.1 uncultured Pseudoalteromonas sp.
TTGTAATACGTGCGGCATGAATATGCAGTGAATTAGCCTGAAATACTTCGGCTATTTTGGTTAACAGCCCCGGAATATCGATTGCTTGAATTTCAATTAGGCTACGGTTTTCACGTGCATGCGGGCGCACAATAACCTTAGGTTTGATATTAAAATCTTTAAATCTGTGAGAGCGATTTTTCTTAATTCTGATCTTCTTCTTTGGATCTTGAAGGATCAACTCAATCCCCTTTCGAATTGAGCGAGCACGGTTCACGGAGACAGGATCGCCATCTTGCTCAAGTATCACAAAGTTAAATACCACAAAGTCATCTTTAGTCGTCATCACTTGTGCGTGCTGAATTTGCGCTTTTTTGGAGCCAATAACACTCACAAGTTTGGCAAATAAGCTGGCTTCATAAGGACTGTAAACAAAAACCTGGGTACCACCATGCAGCGGTTTCTCACCAACAATGACACTAAAGTCATTCAAGTCTTTTACTTTTAATAGGTGCTCAGATTGCCATGAAATTTGTTGTTCACTGAATCCGGTAAAGTAGTTTGCTTTGAAGCGAGACCAAATAAAGTCAATTTGGCTCTCTTCAAAACCCAGCTCTATCAGGCGCTGTTTGGCTTGTTGTTTTTTATCGCGAATTTGGTCACGCATGTCCATTGGGTTTTCAAGACCGGCTCTTAAAGCACGTTGCGTGTGTAAATAAAGTTCACGCAGTAGGGTGTTTTTCCAGTCATTCCAAAGGTTGTCATTGGTGGCTCGAATATCTGCAACGGTTAAGCAATATAAGAAATCAAGTTGGCGTTCATTTTTTACGTGTGAAGCAAATTCACTAATTACATCTGGGTCATTAATATCTTTACGCTGCGCTGTCACCGACATGAGTAGATGGTTTTCTACTAGCCATGCGACTAGTCGAGAGTCTGAGTTACTAAAGCCGTGCATTTTACAAAAAGTATTGGCATCGACCGCTCCAAGTTCTGAGTGATCTCCGCCTCGGCCTTTTGCAATGTCGTGGAAAATACCCGCTAGATACAATAATTCGGGCTTATCCATGTTTTTGACAATCGCAGAGCAAATAGGAAAGTCTTTTTGCTTTTCTTTATCGAAGTACTGGTAAATATTATTGATTAACTTGTGAGTATGTTCATCAACGGTGTAAGCATGGAATAAATCGAATTGCATTTGCCCAAAAATATTACGCCATTGCGGTAAATAAGCTGCAATGATCCCATGCTTATGCATTAAGGTGAAAGCGCGTCCCATACCGTTAGGATGCTTAATCAAACGCAAAAACGCTTCTCGACACCCTGCATAATCTTGTAAGTCACCCAGCAAACGACGACGAACTTGGCGTATAGTTTTGAGTGTGCCGGGCTCAATGTCAGTGATACTGGGGTTATCGGCGATATGCTCGAATAACATAAAAATTTGTTCTCTACGGAAAAACACCGAAGGATCAGTAACCTTGATACGATTTCCAACGCGTTCAAAGTTTTTATCTAGGGGCTGAGGCTCGTTTTGTACTTTATCTGACAAAATACTTTGTTCAAAATAAGAGAGCAGCATTTGGTTCATTTCGCGCACTCGGCTCATGATCCTAAATAAGCGTTTCATCATACGTTCAACAGAGGCTTTACCTTCAGAACCAAAACCGAGTAATTCAGCAGCATGAGGTTGGTAATCAAATAATAAACGGTTTTCATTTCTGCCCGCTGCAAGATGCAGGGCAAAACGAATATTCCAGAGGTTTTCAATACACTCTAGCAGCTCCTGATACTCTTCATGCGTTAAGTAGCCATGACTAATGAGTTCACGCAGTGTTTCAGCATGAAAGTGCTTTTTAGCCACCCAGAAAATAGTTTGCAAGTCGCGCAAGCCGCCTGGATTTTCTTTTATATTGGGCTCAAGGTTATAGGCTGTACCGTGGCATTTTCTACGGCGCACTTTTTGCTCATCTACTTTGGCGATGAAAAATTCGTCAGAGCGCCAGATTGGTGTTTCAATGATATGACTTTTTAGGCGCTCAAATTCTAACTCATTACCACTGATTAAGCGGCACTCAAGCAAGCTGGTGGTAAAGTGTACATCTTGTTTTTTCTGTTCTAATACTTGCTCATGAGTTCGAACACTGTGACCAATTTCTAAGCCTAAATCCCATAGGTGAGTTACAAATTGCCCGAGAGATTCTTTTAAAGTTTCGCTGGGTTCAGATTTCACCAGTAGTAAAAAGTCGATATCGGAATATGGATGTAGCTCACCTCGACCATAGCCACCGACAGCGATGAGCGCGATATCTTGATGCTCGCTTAGGCCGGTTATCTTGTAGAGTTTTTGTAGCAGTAAGTCGACAAAGGCTGCTCTAGAGCGGATAAGGTGTTTTACAGGTTGCTTAGAAAATTCATTGCTAAGCCATTTATAAAAATAACTTGAACAATCTTTGAAGTCGTCAAGCGTATTCGCTGCTTCAAGAAGTGTTTTTAATTTGTTGGATAGTGCCACGGAGTATCCCTGATTTTTAGATCAAATGAATTGATGAGCGCTTAGTAAGTTTTACACTAAGTCACAATAAAATGCGAGCAGGGTGGCTTGTTGTATATGATAAACGCCTAGTTAATAGACAAAAATTAATAAAGAGAAATTAGTGATGGATGAGATTTGATTCAACAGTCTCTAAAATTAAAATGCCAGCAGTTTGCTGGCATTTAGGAAATCAAGCAGAAACAGTTAAATTAGTTATGCTCAATTACACGGTCAATTGTTTCATCGTTACGCAGTGTTAAAATTTCAACACCGTTATCAGTAACGAGTAGAGTGTGCTCCCATTGCGCTGATAAGCTACGGTCTTTAGTAACAACCGTCCAACCGTCTTTTAGCAGTTTGCACTGGCGCTTACCTGCATTCACCATAGGTTCAATCGTTAAACACATGCCCGCTTTTAATGTTTCGCCTGTGCCAGGTTTACCATAGTGCATGACTTGTGGTTCTTCATGGAATTCAGCACCAATACCGTGGCCACAATATTCACGAACGATTGAATAGCTAAAGCCTTCTGCATATTTTTGAATTGCAGCGCCGATATCACCTAAACGCACACCTGGCTTAACCATTTTAATAGCAAGGTATAAGCTTTCTTGCGTGATCTGGGCTAAACGTTTGCCCTGAATATTTGGTGTACCAACATGGAACATTTTTGAAGTGTCACCATGGTAGCCATCTTTGATTACAGTGATATCGATATTGATGATATCGCCGTCTTTTAATGGTTTGTCATTTGGGATGCCGTGACAAATTACATGGTTTACAGAAGTACAAATTGATTTTGGAAAACCATGATAGTTTAGAGGTGCAGGCACCGCACCTTGAACGTCAACAATATAATTGTGACAAATGGTGTTTAGCTCTTCTGTTGTTACCCCAGGCTTCACATGAGGTTCAATCATTTCTAAAACTTCAGCCGCTAAGCGACCGGCAACACGCATTTTTTCTATTTCTTCAGGGGTTTTAATCACTGCACTCATTGAGGCTCCAATCGTTAATTTTTCACTTTGCAATAACGCACAAATTTTAGACGTATCGTTGAATCTGGCGCTTTAATATGGTATAAAGCGCGCCGTCTTTTTACAAATTTATCTTACGAGATAGTTTGTAGTTAAGATAAACATACTTTTTATATTAACACACACACATATCGACACATACACTTGGGTGCATGTAATTACTTATTACGTGTTGGTGCTATGGGATATGTGGAGGCCTAACCCTAAATATTAGAGGAAATTAAAATGGCAAACGTTTCAATGCGCGATATGCTTCAAGCTGGTGTTCACTTTGGTCACCAAGCACGTTACTGGAACCCTAAGATGAAGCCGTTCATCTTCGGTGCTCGTAACCGCGTTCATATCATCAACCTAGAAAAAACTGTTCCTATGTTCAACGATGCACTTAAGTTCTTATCGAACGTTGCATCTAACAAAGGCAAAATCCTTTTCGTAGGTACTAAGCGCGCTGCAAGCGAAGCAGTTAAAGAAGCAGCTCTTCAAAGCGATCAGTTCTATGTAAATCACCGTTGGTTAGGTGGTATGTTGACTAACTGGAAAACAGTTCGTCAATCAATCAAGCGTCTTAAAGACCTTGAAGCTCAAAGCCAAGACGGTACTTTCGAAAAGCTTACTAAGAAAGAAGCGCTAATGAAAACGCGTGAAATGGAAAAGCTTGAGAAGAGCCTTGGCGGTATCAAAGACATGGGCGGTCTTCCAGACGCTATCTTTGTAATTGACGCTGACCACGAGCACATTGCGATCCGTGAAGCTAACAACCTAGGTATTCCAGTAGTATCTGTAGTTGATACTAACTCAAACCCAGACGGTGTTGACTTCATCGTACCAGGTAACGATGACGCGATCCGCGCTATCCAGCTTTACACTGGTGCTGTTGCAACTGCTATCACTGAAGGTCGTGAAAGCAACATCGTTGCACAAGCTGAAAACGACGATTTCGTAGAAGCTGAGTAATTAGCTGTCATCAAGTCTTCATCAAAATAAGATGAAGGCTTGATATTCTTGAAGAGCGGTCATTCCGCACCCCGAAAAAAAACTTCATATTTGAGGATATACTAATGGCTGTAACTGCTGCCCTAGTTAAAGAATTACGCGAGCGTACTGGCGCTGGCATGATGGATTGTAAAAAAGCACTAACTGAAACTAACGGTGATATCGAGCTAGCTATCGAAAACATGCGTAAGAGTGGTGCTGCTAAAGCTGCTAAGAAAGCGGGTAACATCGCTGCAGAAGGTACAATCCTTATCAAGCAAGGCGAAGGTTTTGCTGCACTTCTAGAAGTTAACTGTCAGACTGACTTCGTTGCTAAAGACGAAAACTTCCTAGGTTTTGCTAACACTGTTCTTGATGCTGCTGTTGAATCAAAAGCTGACGTTGACGCACTTAAAGCTCAATTCGAAGAAACGCGTGTTGCTCTAGTTGCTAAAATCGGTGAAAACATCAACGTTCGTCGCGTTGAGTACATCGATGGTGACAAGCTATCTGCTTACCGTCACGGCGACCGTATCGGTGTTGTTGTAACTGGTGATGCTGACGAAGAAACACTTAAGCACGTTGCTATGCACGTTGCTGCTTCTAAGCCTGACTTCGTTAACCCTGAAGACGTTCCAGCTGAAGTTGTTGAAAAAGAAAAAGCAGTTCAAGTTGAAATCGCAATGAACGAAGGTAAGCCTGCAGAAATCGCTGAGAAGATGGTTGTAGGTCGTATGAAGAAGTTCACTGGTGAGATCTCTCTTACTGGTCAAGCATTCATCATGGAACCTAAGAAATCTGTTGGCGAATTCCTTAAAGAGAAAGGCGCTTCAGTTTCTAACTTCATCCGCTTAGAAGTTGGTGAAGGTATCGAGAAGAAAGAAGAAGATTTCGCAGCAGAAGTTGCAGCGCAAATCGCAGCAGCTAAAGGCGAGTAATTTTACTCATGAAGCAGAGGCAAAAAGCCACCTTTAGGCAGCATTTGCTTTTGCTTCAATGCTGAAAATTCTTTAGAATAACCGCGCATTTATGAGTTTCATAAGCGCGGTTATTTTTTATCCCCCACTTTTACATATGGCCCTGAGATTATGACTACGAATAGAAAACCTGTTTTTAGACGCGTTCTTCTTAAATTAAGCGGTGAAGCTTTAATGGGAGACGAAGGCTTTGGTATCGATCCGAAAGTATTGGATCGTATGGCGCAAGAAATCAAAGAGCTTGTAGAACTCGACGTAGAAGTAGGTTTAGTTATCGGTGGTGGTAACTTCTTACGTGGTGGCTCATTAGCAGAAGCGGGCATGAACCGCGTAGTTGGTGACCATATGGGTATGCTAGCAACTGTAATGAACGGTTTAGCTATGCGTGACGCACTTCACCGTGCCTTTGTAAACGCACGTCTTATGTCTGCTATTCCTCTTAATGGTGTATGTGATGCATACAACTGGGCTGAAGCGATTAGCTTATTGAAGTCTGGCCGTGTGGTAATTTTCTCTGCGGGCACAGGCAACCCATTCTTCACTACAGATTCTGCAGCGTGTTTACGCGGTATTGAAATTGAAGCTGATACCGTAATTAAAGCAACGAAAGTTGATGGTGTTTTCAGCGATGACCCAGTGAAAAACCCTGAAGCGACACTTCACCGTCATTTATCTTATAATGAAGTGATCGACAAAGAATTAAAGGTTATGGACTTAGCGGCATTTACGCTAGCTCGTGACCATAATATGCCGTTAAGTGTATTCAACATGAATAAACCTGGTGCGCTCAAACGCGTTATCATGGGTGAAGAAGAGGGTACCCTAATTTCTTCACAAGCAGCTGAATAATCTATAAAGACTAGGATTGAATTGTGATTAACGATATTAAAAAAGACGCTGAAGAGCGCATGAAAAAAAGTGTGGCAGCACTTGCAAGCCAGCTATCTAAAATCCGTACTGGTCGTGCACACCCTGCATTATTAGATGGTATTACAGTTTCTTACTATGGTGCAGACACGCCTCTTAACCAAGTAGCAAACGTAGTAACTGAAGACTCTCGCACATTAGCAATCAATGTATTCGATAAGTCATTAGCACAAGCAGTAGAAAAAGCGATTATGTCTTCAGATTTAGGCCTAAACCCTATGTCTGCCGGCACAGTTATCCGTGTTCCACTTCCACCACTAACAGAAGAGCGTCGTAAAGACCTTATTAAGATCGTACGTGGTGAAGTTGAAGGTGGTCGTGTTGCTATCCGTAACATTCGTCGTGATGCGAATGGTGATATCAAGTCGCTACTAAAAGACAAAGACATCTCAGAAGATGAGGCACGTCAAGGCGAAGACGAGATCCAAAAGATAACAGACAAGTATGTTAAAGAAATGGATACTCAGCTAAGCGCGAAAGAAGCTGAATTGATGGAAATCTAAGCAGCTCAAATTTATTAGTTTTGATACGCCGTCTAGGGTATACTAGGCGGCGTTTTTTTTTACCTAAATCGGAATTATGGTTTTAAGTACTGAAACAGTTTCAAAGCAGTCTTTGCCGAAACATGTTGCTATTATTATGGATGGGAACGGCCGTTGGGCGCAAAGCCGCAACCGTCCTCGTACATACGGGCATAAAAAGGGTGTAGATTCAGTTCGTTCAGCTGTTCAGTTTTGTACAAAACTGGGTATTGAGTCGTTGACGCTTTTTGCTTTTAGCAGCGAAAACTGGCGACGACCTGAAGATGAAGTCAGTACCTTAATGGAACTGTTCTTATTCGTCTTATCTAAAGAAGTTAAAAAATTACATAAGAACAATGTAAAGTTGACTATTATTGGTGACATTTCACGCTTTCCCGAATCACTTCAAGATAGGGTGAAAGCAGCGCATGAATTAACCGCTGATAATACGGGTCTTAAATTAAATGTTGCAGCAAATTATGGCGGCCGTTGGGATATTGTACAAGCAGCACAATCTATGGCGCAGAAAGTACAAAATGGCCGACTCACAGTGAGAGACATCACAGAAGACGCTTTGTCAGAACAATTAAGTATGGCAGATCAAAGTGAATTAGACTTGTTGATAAGGACTGGCGGTGATTGCCGCATCAGCAATTTTTTACTTTGGCAGGCAGCATATGCTGAGCTCTATTTCACGGATACTCTTTGGCCTGATTTTGATGAAGAGGCTTTTTCTGAGGCTATTGCCTGTTTTGTATCTAGGGAGCGACGCTTTGGCTGTACCGGCGAACAAATAAAACAATTACTTGCCGAGTCCAAAACAACAAGTTAAAGGTTATTAATTTGCTTAAATTACGTATTTTAACGTCAGTGGTTTTAGCGCCCCTGGCTATGCTTTTGGTGTTTTATACACCGTTATCATTATTTAGTTTCATTGCTGGTGCCATTACCCTATTAGGTGCTTGGGAATGGGCTTCATTGATGGGCCTGAAAAAAATGGCACAAAAAGGCACATTCGTGGCCCTAGTTGCCGCTATTCTTGGCGCACTTCATCTGCATTGGCCCATAGATTCACTTTGGCAAAACGGGCAATTATTGCCTGATGCAAACTATGTTTTCACCCTTGCATTTGCTTGGTGGTTAGTCGCTACTTTTCTTGTTGTTAAATACCCAAGTATGTCTCGGGCATGGTCAGAAGGTCTTGTTATGAAAGCGGTTGCTGGCCTGCTTACACTCGTGCCTCTTTGGCTTGCTTTAAATGTATTGCGTAGTGCTGAATACCAACAATCTGAGCTATTCGGTTCAACTCTAATTATGGTGGTATTGGGTATCGTTTGGAGTGCAGATATCGGTGCTTATTTTGCGGGTAAAAACCTAGGTAAGCATAAGTTAATGCCAAATGTGAGTCCAAATAAAACCATTGAAGGGTTAGTGGGAGGCTTGCTTACAGCTGTTGTTTTTGTGGTTATTTTCTGTATATGTGCCGATGTCGAACAAGCAATGTGGCCAGTATATGCGTTGCTAACTGTATTTATTGCGTTGTTTTCTGCAGTTGGCGACTTACTAGAAAGTATGTTCAAGCGTGAAGCAGGTTTAAAAGATTCAGGTAGTTGCTTACCTGGTCATGGCGGTATCCTAGACCGTATTGATAGCCTCACTGCAGCAGCACCGATCTTCGCACTTTCTTATGCATGGACGGTGGCGTTATGAGCCTTCAACAGGTAGCAATCCTTGGCTCAACTGGGTCAATCGGTATTTCTACTTTAGATGTGATTGCTCGCAATGCTGATAAATTTTCGGTATTCGCCTTAGTTGCAGGTCGTAATGTTGAGGTGATGCGTCAGCAGTGCCAAACATTCAAACCAAAATTTGTGGTGATGCAATGTGAGCAAGCGGCAAAGCAACTTAAGGATGACTTAGCAGGATCAGACATTAAGGTTTTGACTGGCGTTCAAGCGATGCGAGATGTGGTTTCTCACAGTGAAGTCGATATCGTTATGTCTGCAATTGTTGGAGCAGCAGGTTTGTTGCCGACTATCAGTGCGGTTGAGCACAGCAAAAAAGTACTTTTAGCGAATAAAGAATCTTTGGTGATGTCAGGCCAAATCTTTATGGATAAAGTGAAGCAACATGGTGCGACCTTATTACCGATTGATAGCGAGCACAATGCCATCTACCAAAGTTTACCGACCGCTTTCCAGCAGCATTCAGATCCTAAGCTTGATCAGTATGGTATTCGTAAAATACTTTTAACGGGTTCAGGCGGACCTTTCTTAAATCGTGGTATTGATACCTTAGCTGATGTAACCGTTGAAGAAGCCATTGCTCATCCAAACTGGTCTATGGGTCAGAAAATCTCTGTCGACTCGGCGACCATGATGAATAAAGGTTTAGAGTTTATTGAGGCAAAATGGCTATTCAACTGTAGCGCAGATGATATTGAAGTGGTTATCCACCCGCAAAGCATGATCCACTCAATGGTACAGTATCAAGATGGCTCTGTGATTGCACAAATGGGTCAACCTGATATGCGTACACCAATTGCATATGGTTTGTCTTATCCTGAGCGTATTGACGCAGGTGTCGCCCCCCTAGATTTCTCACAAATCTGTGATTTTACTTTCACAAAGCCTGATTATAATCGCTATCCTAATTTAGCTTTGGCGATTGATGCTTGTAAGACTGGCCAAGCTGCAACGACGGCTGTGAATGCAGCAAATGAAATTGCAGTGGCTGCGTTCTTAAATAAACAAATTGGTTTTACTGATATTTATAAAGTGAATGCTGAAGTACTTAACCGCATTGCGATAGCAAGCCTATCAAGTATTGATGATGTTCTTGCTCAAGACAATGAAGCAAGAGTTTTAGCTAAAAACATACTGAAAACCATGGAGTGATTATGTTTGAGTTTTTCTGGCACTTAGGGTCATTTATTGTTGCATTGGGTATTTTGGTGACTGTGCATGAATATGGGCACTTTTGGGTTGCACGAAAAGCTGGCGTAAAAGTTTTAAGGTTTTCCGTTGGTTTTGGTAAACCTTTATACCGTTGGTATGATAAGCTAGGTACTGAGTATGTGATTGCTATGATCCCACTTGGTGGTTATGTAAAAATGCTTGATGAGCGGGTTGAAGAAGTTGATCCCAGTGAAGCACACCTTTCTTTTAATAACAAATCAGTTTGGTCTCGCATTGCCATTGTTTTGGCTGGGCCGCTAGCTAATTTTATTTTTGCTATCTTTGCGCTTGCACTCATGTATATGATTGGCGTTCAAAATGCTAAACCTGTGGTGGGAGATGTGCATTTGCAAAGTAGAGCAGCATCGGCGCAACTTCAACCAGGCGATCATATTCTAGCAATGGGTGGTCAAGATGTACTTTCTTGGCAAGAAGTCACTTTTAGTTTGATGTCGTTTTTAGGTGAGCAATCTGTCGAGGTCAAAGTTCAAGACGCTCAACAGCAAATTCAAATTCGTACTATCGATTTAAATGGTTGGAAGCTAGATAAGAAAGACCAACCACCTCTAGATGCAATTGGCATCGTACCGTATAGGCCTGCTTTAACACTCACTATTGGTCATGTTGCAAAAGGTTCAGCAGCAAGCAAAGCGGGCTTGTTAGCCGGAGATGAGCTTCTGACTGCCGATGGTCAAGAAATCGAACAATGGCAATCTTTGGTCAGTCTCGTACAAGCTTCACCGAATAGGTTAATTCAGCTAGAGGTGATGAGAAACGGTTATCGACAAATCTTATCAGTGACCCCAGAAGTTAGAACAGGACCTAATGGTATTCAACAAGGCTTTTTAGGTGTTGTTCCTCAGTTAGAAAGTTGGCCGCCAGGGTACATTGAAACTAGACATTATGGGCTATTGGATAGTATTGTGCTTGGCGTACAAAAGACCTACGCATTAATCACACTAAGCTTTGACATGATCGGTAACCTAATTACCGGAAAAGTGTCAATTAATAATTTAAGTGGTCCTGTAGGGATTGCGGTAGGTGCGGGCACCAGTGTCAGTTATGGGTTGGTGGCTTTTCTCAGTTTCTTAGCGTTAATAAGCGTCAATCTTGGGGTGTTTAATTTATTGCCACTGCCAGTTTTAGATGGTGGGCACTTAATGTATTACATAATTGAACTTATTCGCAAAAAACCAGTCTCTGAAAAGACACAAGAGTTAGGTTACAAAATTGGGGCGATGTTGCTTCTAGGCCTAACCTGTTTTGCATTGCTTAATGATGTTTCAAGGTTATAAGCCAAAATGTCATTTAAAGCCATAAAGCGCTATGTACGCTAATAGTTGTAAAGGATAAAGATAATAAAATGCCGATCAAAAAACATCTCGCAGTAACCAGTTTACTTGGCGCAAGCTTTGCGGCAGCTGGGCAAAGCTCCTTTATCGTAGAAGATTTAAAAGTTGAAGGTTTACAGCGTGTTGCACTCGGTGCAGCACTGACTCATATTCCAATCAATGTGGGTGATAACATTGATGAATATACGATTTCTCAAACAGTCAAAGCGCTATACAAATCAGGCCACTTTGAAGACATTTCAGTTTATCGTGATGATGAGCTGCTTATATTCAAAGTAAGAGAAAGGCCAACCATTGCGTCTATTGAATTTGATGGCAACAAAGACATCAAAGATGAGCAACTAAACGACAGTTTAGAGCAGCAGAATATCCGTGCTGGTGAGCCTTTAGATAGAACTGTTCTATCGAATATTGAAAAAGGCTTGATCGACTTCTTCCACAGTATTGGTAAATACAATGCTAAGATCGAAGTGAGCATCACCGAGTTACCACGAAACCGCGTTCGCTTAAATCTTGATTTCGAAGAAGGTGACGCAGCATCAGTTAGACAAATTAACCTTGTTGGTAATGAGCTATTTTCTGATGAAGAATTGTTAAACTTAGTTGAATCACAACAAGACTTACCTTGGTGGAAATTCTTATCAAATGATCGCTATCAAAAGCAAACGATTGAAGGCGATTTAGAAAAAATCAGAAGCTTTTACTTAGACAAAGGCTATCTGCGTTTTAACATTGACTCAACACAAGTATCAGTGAGCCCAGAGCGTGAGTCTGTGTATGTTACTGCGAATATCACAGAGGGTGAAAAGTACACTGTTAAAGGTTTTGACTTTATTGGTGATTTATTAGGTCGTGAAGAATTACTTAAAAGTGTTATCCCACTTAAGTCTGGAGAACTTTATAATGGCTCAATTGTCACGGCTTCAGAAGAATACATTAAAAGCTATCTAGCCCGCTTTGGTTATGCAAATGCTGAGGTTCGTACTATCCCTGAAATTGATGACGAAAATAAAGAAGTAAAACTAACATTGTCAGTCAATCCAGGTAATCGCATTTATGTTCGCCGCATTATGGTTAATGGTAACCAAATAACCGCAGATGAAGTTGTGCGCCGAGAAATGACGCAGCTTGAAGGGGCATGGCTATCTAATCAGAGTCTTGAGCGTTCAAAACTGCAGATTCAACGTTTACCATACATGGAAAATGTAGAGTTTGAAGTGAAACCGATAGCAGGTATTGATGATCAAGTTGACGTTGACTTCACCGTTAAAGAGCAACCTGCCGGTAGTTTCCAAGCGGGTGTAGCTTACGGTTCCTATGCAGGTTTGCAATTTAATATCGGTGTCAGTGAATCAAATTTCTTAGGTACAGGTAACCAGTTAGCGTTTAACATCAATACCTCAAAAGGTTCAGACCGCTACAGTATCTCATATACTGACCCTTATTTTACGCCAGATGGCGTATCACAAGGTACTAGTATTTTCTATAGTAATTACGATTCTTCTGCATTTAGTATTGTACCCTATAAGTCAAAGAGTTATGGTATAGGCACTAATTTTGGTTTCCCAATTGACGCTGTAAACCGAATCAACTTTGGCGGCCGTTGGATTCAAGAAAGCTTGTCTGACATTGCTGATTACGAACAAACTCGTATCATGCGTTTAGCATTTTTTAATCCTGAAGATCCAGATGCAGCATATGACTTTACCAAGTATGAGTTAAGTGCGGGTTGGTCTCGTATTACAGTTAACCGCGGTATGTTCCCAACAGCAGGTTCTCGCCAGTCACTAACGCTAAATGCGACAACGCCTAACTCAGATCTTAATTTCTTTAAGATTAACTATAATTCTCGTTTCTATTGGCCAATCAGTAACGACCATCGTTGGGTGTTCTCTACCAGAGCGGCATTGGCATATGGTAACGGTTATGGTTCAACGAATGGTTTTGATCAAATACTACCGTTCCAAGAATACTTCAGGATCACTGAAGAAGAATTACGAGGCTTTGACAGAAACACAATTTTGCCAGAAGCAATCAGAAGAGTAACTAAACCAATCACAGGTTCTGTTTTGCCTGATGGTAGTACAACAGGTACAATTGGTTCGGCGTCAGAGTTTGACCAACTCACTGTGTCTGGTCGAATTGGTGGTAATGCCAAAGCAGTTGCAGGAATGGAGTTAATTGTTCCAACTCCGTTCTTAGATGAAGATAAAACAAGTTCTGTACGAACGAGTTTCTTCGTTGATGTTGCGAACGTTTGGGACACCGAGTTTGATATCGACCGCTACTCTGACTTAGCGGAAGATCAGGTTAATAAATTGCGCGATTTTGCAGACCCTAGTCGATTCAGAGCATCGACAGGTCTGTCGCTTCAATGGATTTCCCCTATGGGACCTATGCTGATTAGTTTTGCTTATCCACTTAAGAAAGAAGACAAAGACGAAACTAAAACTATCAGCTTTAATATAACGAATACTTTCTAAGGAGTTTTTTGTGAAAACGATTATAAAAACAACTGCATTAAGCATTTTAGCTGCATTAATGATGGGGACATCAGCGAGTGTGTTAGCACATAAAGTAGGTATTGTTGATATGCAATCTATTTATCAACAAATCCCTCAAATGGCTAAAATTGAGCAACAATTGCAAACTGAGTTTGCAGAACGTCGTCAAGAGCTAGAAAAATTACAAGGCGATGTACGTTTTGAAATGGAAAAGTTTCAGCGTGAAAGTGCAACCATGAGCGATGAGCAAAAAACTGCGCTTCGCAATAAGATTCAGGGTATGCAAAAACAACTTGCTGAAAAAGGCCGTCCTTTAGAGCAAGAAATTAAAGCGCGTCAAAATCAAGAGTTAGCAAAAGTGCAGAAGCTAATTGTTGAAACAATTCAATCTGTGGCAAAAAGCGGTAAGTTTGATGAAGTTAAAGTAAAAGATACGACAATTTACTTTAACCCTGATAAAGTAACCGACCTTTCTAGCAAGGTTGTTGAAGCAGTTAGCAAAAAGTAATGACAAAACAATATACTCTCGCTCAAATTAGCGAATTTTTAGACGCATCTCTTGACGGGGATGCGTCTCATTGTATTGAGAAGATAGCAACTTTAGCAAATGCTAAAGAAACAGACATAGCCTTTTTGGCAAATAAAAAGTACCGTACTCAGCTTGATGAAACGCAAGCGGGCGCGGTCATTATCTCTGAAAAAGAAGCCGCTATTTACTCGGGCAATAAAGTAATCGTAAAAGATGCTTATATTGCTTACGCAAAACTCGCGCAAATGATGGACTCAACACCTTCTTGTGCCAGTGGTATTCACCCGAGTGCTGTAATAGATGAAAACGTTCAGCTTGGCAACAACGTTAGTGTTGCTGCAAATGCGGTCATTTCAGCTGACGTTGTGCTCGGTGATAACGTGCAAATTGGTGCTGGGTGCTTTGTTGGTGAAAATACTAAAATAGGACAGGGCACAAAGCTCTGGGCTAATGTAAGCGTTTACCATGATGTTGAAATTGGCGAACATTGTTTATTCCAATCTGGCGCGGTCATTGGAAGCGATGGTTTTGGTTATGCCAATGAGGCTGGGAAATGGGTGAAAATACCACAGCTGGGCAGAGTGATTATTGGCGATCGAGTTGAAATTGGTGCTAGCACAACCATAGATCGTGGCGCTTTAGATGACACCATCATCCATGACGATGTGATTTTAGATAACCAAATTCAAATCGCGCATAATGTTGAAATTGGCCAAGGTAGTGCAATGGCTGCTTGTTCAGTTATCGCAGGCAGCACAACAGTCGGTAAATATTGTCAAATTGCAGGGCTGGTCGGTATTAATGGTCACATTGACATTTGTGACGGCGTTATGCTGACTGGCATGACTATGGTGACCAAGTCTATCACTGAGCCGGGTGCATATTCTTCAGGTATGCCGCACACGACCAACAAAGAATGGCGTCGCAACATGGCGCATTTTAGAAATTTATCTGATTTTAAAGAGCGTATTAAAGAGTTAGAAACGCGCTCATCTCAAAAAACAGTTGATAAATAAGGATACTATTTTGGCTAACGAATTAAACAGTTTTGATGTTCAAGAAATCATGCGTCTATTACCACACCGTTACCCTATGCTTTTGGTAGACAAAGTGGTCGATTTTCAGCCGGGTGATTACTTGCATGCGGTAAAAAATGTTACCGTAAATGAGCCAATATTTACGGGTCACTTTCCTGACCAAAAAATCTTCCCTGGTGTACTTATTTTAGAAGCAATGGCGCAAGCAACTGGCCTATTAGGTTTTAAAACAGTGCAAAATACTGGCGACAACGAGCTATACTTGTTCGCAGGTATCGATAATGCACGTTTTAAACAGCCTGTTGTTCCAGGCGATCAGATGCATATTCATGTTAAGTTTGAAAAAGAGCGCCGCAATATTTGGCGTTTTTCAGCAGAAGCAAAAGTAGACGGTAAGGTCGTGTGTACCGCCGATCTTATGTGTGCAAGAAGAGAGTTTTAATGTTAATTCATCCTACTGCAATTATTGAACCAGGCGCCCAACTTGGCGAAAACGTTAAAGTAGGGCCTTACAGCTACATAGGCAATGATGTTGTTATCGGAGACAACACCATCATTGAGTCTCACGTAGTTGTCAAAGGGCCATCAACGATTGGTAAGGGTAATCACTTTTACCAGTTTGCGTCTATTGGAGAAGCCTGCCAAGACAAAAAGTACAAGGATGAACCAACTCAATTAATCATGGGCGATAACAATATTGTTCGAGAGTGTGCGACTATACACCGTGGCACAATTCAAGATAAAGGCGTGACTAAAATAGGTAGTAATAACTTATTTATGGCATACACGCACATTGCTCATGATGCAGTGATTGGTAATAATGTCATTTTTTCAAATGGTGCAAGTGTAGCTGGTCACGTTCATGTAGGTGATTGGGCTATTCTAGCTGGCAATACAGGCGTACATCAGTTTTGTAAAATTGGCGCGCACGCATTTATTGGTATGTATTCAGGTGTGAGTAAAGATGTACCTCCATTTGTTACAACTACAGGTATGCCAGCAAAACCTGCAGCAGTGAATACCGAAGGTATGAAGCGTCGCGGGTTTGAAAGCGATGAAATTATGGCTGTTCGTAGAGCTTACAAAGCACTTTATAGAAAGGGCCTAACGCTAGATGAGGCGGTGACTTCACTGGCTGACGATGCGAAGCAGTTTGCAGCAGTGCAAAGCATGATTGATTTCTTAGACACGTCTGAGCGCGGCATTATTCGCTAGCCTCGACGGTTTATTTAAAGCATGTACAAACGCCATACAATTTAACGTGTATGGCGTTTTTATTTAAAAAGAATTAGAACATGACGACAAATACACAGACAATCACGATTGGTGTTGTCGCGGGCGAGTTGTCCGGCGATATTTTGGGTGCAGGCTTAATCAAAGCGTTGAAAGTACATTATCCTAATGCACGTTTTATCGGCATTGCAGGCCCTAAAATGCAGGCTGAAGGCTGTGAGAGTTTATTCGATATGGAAGAACTCTCAGTAATGGGGTTAGTTGAAGTTTTAGGCCGCTTACCGCGTTTACTGAAAATCAGAAAACAGTTAGTCCAGCATTTTATAGATAATCCACCTGACGTCTATATAGGTATAGATGCGCCAGACTTTAACCTTCGTGTAGAAAAACCGTTAAAAGCGGCTGGCATAAAAACAGTGCAATATGTGAGCCCTTCAGTGTGGGCTTGGCGTCAAAAACGCATCTTTAATATTGCTGACGCAACCAGTTTAGTTTTGTCGTTATTGCCATTTGAAAAAGCTTTCTATGACAAACATGAGGTGCCATGTAAGTTTGTGGGACACACTTTAGCAGACGACATTCCACTTGAAACCGATACCAATGCGGCGAGAGTTAAGTTAAAGCTTTCTGCTGAAGATAACGTTTTGGCGCTTCTTCCGGGCAGTCGCGGCTCTGAGGTTGGATTATTGAGCGAGACTTACCTGCAAACAGCTCAAAAACTACAAGAGCGCATTCCCGAATTAAAAGTTATCGTGCCTTTAGTAAACGATAAACGCAAAGCGCAATTTACTGAGATCAAAGAAAAAGCCGCTCCAAACCTCAAAGTTCAGCTGTTAGACGGTCAATCTAGCGAAGCGATGACTGCAGCAAACGCAGTATTACTTGCCTCAGGTACTGCAACACTTGAAGCCATGCTATACAAAAAACCTATGGTGGTCGGATATAAATTTAAGCCTGTGAGTTATTGGATCTTCAAAAACTTTTTTACTTTTAATATTAAGTATTTCTCACTGCCAAACTTATTGGCTGATGCGCCCTTAGTGCCTGAATTTTTACAAGAAGAGTGTAATAGTGATGCGCTAGCCGATACGCTTTTTCCTATGCTAAAAGGCGATAGCCAGGCACTTATAGATAAATTTTACGATATTCATAACAACATTCGACTTGATGCTAGCAAACAAGCGGCTCTAGCAGTTAAGGAGCTTATAAATGCAAATTGAACGACCCAATGTTAAATACATTGCCGGTGTAGACGAAGTTGGCCGAGGCCCATTAGTAGGTGATGTCGTCACCGCTGCGGTTATTTTAGATCCGAATAAGCCCATTGCAGGCCTTGCCGATTCTAAAAAGCTTTCAGAAAAAAAGCGTAATGCACTCGCTGAAGAAATTAAAGAGAAAGCACTTTGCTACCACATTGCTCGTGCCAATGTGGCTGAAATTGACGAGCTGAATATCTTACATGCCACCATGCTTGCTATGAGCCGTGCCGTTGAAGGCCTTGTTATTCAGCCTGAATTTGTATTTGTAGATGGTAACCGTTTACCAAAACTCAGTATGGCAGCGCAGAGTGTGGTTAAAGGCGATAGTTTAGTAGAAGAAATCAGTGCAGCTTCAATTTTGGCAAAAGTTGCACGTGACCAAGAAATGTTAGAACTTGATGCACAATACCCTGAATATGGGTTTGCAGGTCATAAAGGTTATCCAACAAAAGCGCATTTTGCTGCACTTGAGCAATATGGCGCAACGTCACATCACCGTACGTCGTTTAAGCCTGTTCAGCGAATTTTGCAAAGTAAGGAGCAGTAATGCCAGCACCGCAGTTTGTTCATTTACGCGTTCACAGTGACTTTTCTATGGTTGATGGCTTGGCAAAAACTAAGCCGATTGTTGCCAGAGCGCAAGAGTTAGCACTTCCAGCCTTTGCTATTACCGATCAAATGAACCTGTGTGGCCTTGTACGTTTTTATGGCGGGGCGCATGGTGCAGGTATTAAGCCTATCGTCGGGGCAGATATTTGGCTTAAAAGTGATGAGTTTCCTGACGAGCCATGCCGTTTAGTGGTGCTTGCTAAGAACAACGACGGGTATAACAACCTGACATTGCTTATCTCGAAAGCATTCCAGCGTGGCCATGTATTCCATCGTCCTGTAGTTGATAAACAGTGGCTTGCTGAGCACAAAGAGGGCTTAATTTTACTTTCGGGTGGTAAAGACGGTGATGTAGGTAAAGCGCTATTAAAGCATAATCATCAATTGGCTTTAGATACCGTTGCTTTCTATGAAGAACATTTCAAAGATCATTTTTATCTCGAACTAATTCGAACGGGTCGAGCTGACGAAGAAGATTATTTACATGAAGCGGTGAAACTGGCTGAGCAACGTGACTTGCCGGTTGTTGCCACCAATGAAGTGGTGTTTTTAAATGAACATGATTTTGATGCCCACGAGATCCGCGTTGCGATTCACGATGGTTACACGCTAGAAGATAAACGCCGCCCTAAACGGTTCTCAAAAGAGCAGTATTTAAAAACGCCTGAGCAAATGATTAATTTGTTCAGTGATATTCCTGAAGCGCTCGAGAACACGGTTGAAATTGCGAAACGCTGTAATGTGACTGTGCAGCTTGGAACCTACTTCTTACCAGATTATCCGACTGGTGATTTAAAAATTGAAGACTTTTTAGTTAAGGTATCCGAAGACGGTCTTGAAGAGCGTTTGCAGTTCTTATTCCCCGACGAAGAAGAACGAAAAGAAAAACGCGTTGAGTATGATGAACGTCTGAAAATCGAGCTCGACGTTATCAACCAAATGGGATTCCCTGGTTACTTCTTGATCGTAATGGAGTTCATCCAGTGGAGTAAAGATAACAATATTCCAGTAGGACCTGGGCGTGGTTCGGGTGCGGGTTCATTAGTAGCTTATGCTTTAAAGATCACAGATCTTGATCCCCTTGAATTCGATTTACTATTCGAGCGATTCCTAAACCCAGAGCGTATCTCAATGCCCGACTTCGACGTCGACTTCTGTATGGATAGGCGAGACGAGGTAATCGACCACGTAGCCAAGTTATATGGCCGTGATGCGGTATCTCAGATCATCACTTTCGGTACTATGGCCGCAAAAGCAGTAATACGTGACGTAGGTCGTGTGCTCGGTCACCCGTATGGCTTCGTTGACCGCATATCAAAGTTAGTACCGCCAGATCCGGGTATGACCCTAGCTAAAGCCTTTGATGTCGAGCCACGTTTACCTGAAGCTTACGACGGCGATGAAGAAGTAAAAGAGCTTATCGACATGTGTCGCATCCTTGAAGGTTGTACACGTAACGCCGGTAAGCACGCCGGTGGTGTTGTTATCTCGCCAACGACCATTACTGATTTCGCCGCGCTGTATTGCGATGAAGAAGGTAAGTTCCCGGTTACGCAATTCGATAAGAATGACGTTGAAACTGCGGGCTTGGTTAAGTTTGACTTCTTAGGTCTAAGAACACTGACAATCTTACAGTGGGCGCTAGATATGACCAACGAGCGTTTAGCTCGAGAAGGCAAAGAGCCTGTCGATATTAATGCCATCCCACTTGATGACAAAGCCAGTATTGAGCTATTGCTTCGCGCTGAAACCACAGCGGTGTTCCAGCTAGAATCTCGCGGTATGAAAGACCTAATTCGTCGTCTTAAGCCCGACTGCTTCGAAGATATGATCGCACTGGTTGCCCTGTTCCGACCGGGTCCACTGCAATCGGGCATGGTAGATAACTTCATTGACCGTAAACATGGCCGAGAAGATATTTCATACCCTGATGCACAGTATCAGCACGACAGTTTACAACCTATTCTAGAGCCAACCTATGGGATCATCCTCTATCAGGAACAGGTAATGCAGATCGCGCAGGTGCTAGCAGGTTACACGCTAGGTGGCGCTGACATGCTTCGTCGTGCGATGGGTAAGAAAAAACCCGAAGAAATGGCGAAACAGCGTTCAACCTTCGAAGATGGTGCTGTAAATAACGGCGTCGATGGCGAACTCGCCATGAAGATCTTCGACTTGGTAGAAAAGTTCGCAGGTTACGGTTTCAACAAATCTCACTCAGCAGCCTATGCACTGGTTTCGTATCAAACGCTGTGGATGAAAACCCATTATCCAGCCGAGTTTATGGCTGCGGTAATGTCGGCGGATATGGATAATACCGACAAAATCGTCACCTTGGTTGATGAATGTGAAAACATGAAGCTGGCCTTATTACCGCCTAACGTCAATGAAGGCTTATATAAGTTTACTGTAAACTTAAAAGGCGAAATTGTTTACGGTATCGGTGCGATTAAAGGGGTCGGTGAGGGCCCGGTTGAAGCCATTCTTGAAGCACGTGAACAAGGTGGTGAGTTTAAAGACTTATTCGATTTCTGCGCCCGTGTTGATTTAAAGCGTTTAAATAAGCGTGTGGTTGAAAAACTCATTTATGCTGGTGCCTTAGATAAGCTGGGACCTGAGCAAAATCAAGCTGGTCGTTCAATCCTAATCGCGAGTCTACCTGCTGCGATGAAAGCTGCCGAGCAGCACCATAAAGCAGAAGCAATCGGTCAAAGTGATCTATTTGGTTTACTTGCGACAGAGCCAGATGAAGTGGAGCAAGCGTTTGAGTCTGCTTTACCTATGCCAGATAAAGAGTGGCTAAATGGTGAGAAAGAAACCTTAGGCCTGTATTTAACAGGTCACCCAATAAATCAGTATCGCAAAGAGTTAAAGCACTATACGTCGGGTAAACTAGTTGACTTACAGCCGACTAACCGCGATGTGAGTGCAACGGCGGCCGGTTTGGTGATTAATGCGAGAACTTTGATTAATAAACGAAATCAACGTTGGGGTTTAATAACTTTAGATGACAAAAGTGCCCGAATTGATGTACGCTTATTTCCTGAACAGTACGAAACTTATCAAGAATTGCTGCAAATTAACCAAATCTTGGTAATATCTGGACAGGTCAGCTTTGATAACTTCTCTGGTGGCATTACAATGACTGCCAGAGACGTATGTACCATAGCTCAGGCGCGTGAAAAACGTATCAGAGCGATAAAAATGACTCTAAATATGGTGCAAATTGACGCGAACTTCTTCGATAATTTACGAAAAGTCTTAGAACCTTATAAATTCGGAACTTGCGAAGTTAAGGTTCAATATCAGCGTCCTGATGCGTTAGCAGAATTAACGTTAGGTACAGAATGGTGTGTGACGCCAACAGATGATTTAATCACGCGATTATCTCAGTTAGCGGCACAAGATATAGAATTAGAATTTAATTAATTAGGTTGTAGAGCATGAGCCTCAATTATCTTGATTTTGAGCTTCCAATTGCTGAATTAGAAGCAAAAATTAAAGAATTACAAAATGTTAGCCGTTCAGGCAGTTTAGACCTGAGCTTAGAAGAAGAAATTTCTCGTTTAAAAGAAAAGAACGTTGAGCTAACTGAAAAAGTATTCTCTGAATTAGGTGCATGGCAGGTTTCTCAACTTGCACGTCACCCGTTACGTCCATATGCACGTGATTACATCGAGCGCATTTTTACTGAATTTGACGAGTTTGCGGGTGATCGTACTTTCGCAAATGACCCTGCCATTTTAGGTGGTGTAGCACGTTTAGACGGTAAGCCTGTTATGGTTATCGGTCAGCAAAAAGGTCGTGATACAGCAGAAAAAATTAAACGTAACTTCGGTATGCCAAAGCCAGAAGGTTATCGAAAAGCTCTTCGTTTAATGGAAATGGCTGAGCGTTTCAAAATGCCTATTGTTACATTCATTGACACGCCGGGAGCATATCCAGGTGTTGGCGCTGAAGAGCGTGGCCAAAGTGAAGCAATCGCACGTAACCTAAAAGTGATGGCAGCTTTAAAAGTGCCAACAATTTGTACTGTTATCGGTGAAGGTGGTTCAGGTGGTGCTCTTGCCATTGGTGTGGGCGACCGTGTTAACATGCTTCAGTACAGCACGTATTCTGTTATATCTCCTGAAGGTTGTGCATCAATTCTTTGGAAAAGTGCTGAAAAAGCGCCTCTTGCTGCAGAAGCGATGGGTGTATCGGCAACGCGAGTGAAAGAGCTTGACCTGATCAATAACATCATTGATGAACCACTTGGTGGCGCGCATCGTAATTACGATGAGATGGCTAAAAACTTAAAAGCTCAACTTAACCGCGATCTTGCTGAGTTAACAGCATTAAGCACAGAAGACATGCTTGAACAGCGTTACAAGCGACTCATGTCGTTTGGTTATTGCTAAATATAAGCTTATGAAAAAAGCCGCATAACGCGGCTTTTTTGCGTTTTAGAGTTATGATACAAACCACTTTATTTGAAAAGTTTGAAACAGCATTAGAGCCCAAATTACATTCAGGCTCAGGCCTAACGGTGGCACTTTCGGGTGGTGTCGACTCTGTTGTGTTATTACATTTATGTAAGACTTATCTTGAAAGTCTAGATTCAAACCAATCCATTTCAGTCGAAGCTATTTACGTAAATCATGGTTTATCTGAAAACGCTCAAGACTGGCAGAAGTTCTGCGAGCAGCTTTGTCTATCTCTGAATATTCCTTTTAAAACCAAGCGTGTTAGTGTTCAGCCAAAATCGAGACAATCTCTTGAAGCGCTTGCCCGAGATGCGCGCTATCAGGCACTTGATGAGCTAGCAGAGCAGGGCAACCTAATTTTATTAGGTCAGCATGCGGACGATCAGTTAGAAACCTTCTTATTGCGACTCAAGCGTGGTTCTGGCCCTACAGGGCTCAGTGCAATGCATAATGAAGTACGTTTATCATCGGGTAGGCAATGTATTAGGCCGCTTTTGAATATTTCACGAGAAGACATTGAAGCATTTGCTCGCACTTTTTCTTTAGCGCATATCGAAGATGAGTCGAATCAAGATGATAAGTTCGATCGTAACTTTTTACGCAACCAAATCATTCCGCCGCTTAAAAAACGCTTTAATGGTTTTTTAAAAAGTATTCTTCGCAGTATTGAGCTGTTACAGCAGCAGCAAGCCTTAATTGACGAAATAAGCCAAGCCGACTTATCACAATGTGAAGATAAAAGTGATATGCCTGCCACACTAAAACTTAACGAGTTAAAACAGTTTAGCGAACTTAGGCAGAGTAATGTTGTGAGAGCATGGTTAAGCGGTTTAGGTGTTGTTATGCCTTCAAAAGCTCAGATGTCACAGATTTTAACGCAAAGCCTAGAAAGTCGTGAAGATGCACAAATGCAAGTGCAGTTATCGAAAGGGGCGATAAGACGTTACAGAGATAAGTTATATTTTGATGTGCAGGATTCCACTGCAAATAACGTTGAAAACATCGAAAGCACCATACTAGTCTTAAATGATAAAGCGACGTTAAAACGCGAGTCTGATGGTTTACTAAGACTGCCTTTTGAGAATGAGCGCGTTTCTATCCGTTTTGGGCTGTTAAAGTCACAAATAAAACCATATAAGAAAGTACGTAGTAATACTTTAAAATATTGGCTCAAAGAGTTAAAAGTCCCCACTTGGCAGCGAGATAATATCCCCTTAGTGTTTTACGACGACAACCTTGTACAGGTTGTGGGCCATTTTGTATCAGCTGATTATATCAGTGAGGATAGCGGTATTTCTTGGGAGTTAACCTAATATGCAAAAGAGACAAATTGGCCAATCATTGGCACAGAAATCCACTATTGGCATGGTATTTACTTTGCTCCTTTTTATTCCTTTAGCTATGGTAAGCGAGCTGATAGTCGGAAATTTAATCTCAGCGATAGTGCTTGGTATAGTCACTGTGATTTTATTGTTGAGCTATTGGCATGGAAAAGGTGGTAGCTTTTTTATTTTCGCGCTTTTAATGCCATTGGTTTTGGTTGTGATAGCGGAGTTACCTAGTTTTGTTGCCCTAGCGTGGTTAATCAATGCTTTTTTCTTTGGTGCTTCTGCTTGTTTGTTTGGTTATTTGCTGTGGAGCAAGTCAAAGCAATAGAGAGGGTTAAAATGCCAAAGTAAGTTAGGGGCTTACTTTGGCGAATTTTTTAGATAGCGCGTGCGCAGTTTCTGCCTGCAGCTTTCGCTTTATATAAACCTTTGTCGGCTCTAGCAAAGATGTTTTCTTCGCAGTCTGCATTGTCGGCTAACGTGAAACCAATACTGGTAGTCACTGAATATTTAGCCATCAGGTCGCAGTGCTCTACAGACGCCATAATGCGTTCAGCAATCAACTTATTTGTAACAAACTCAGGGTCATCAATTAAAATAGCGAACTCATCGCCTCCGAAGCGGTATACACTGTCAGTTGCTCTAATTGACGCCTTTAGAATGTTTGAAAACGCAATTAAAACTTCGTCACCCGCTTTGTGACCAAAATTATCATTTACTTGTTTAAAATTATCTAAATCAAGCAACATCAAACTAAATTTACGCTGATGTCGTCTACCATGCTCAATTCTTTGCGCCAAGCTGTCATTGAATTGACTTCGGTTGTATAAACCTGTCATTGAATCTTTAGTGGCTAGTTGAAGTACACGTTGATACATCAAGGCGTTTCTGAGTGGGTAAATCAAAATCTGGTGTAGAGATTGCAGTTTACTTTTAATTGA
Source organism: uncultured Pseudoalteromonas sp. (assembly GCA_964479805.1). GTDB lineage: Bacteria > Pseudomonadota > Gammaproteobacteria > Enterobacterales > Alteromonadaceae > Pseudoalteromonas. The sequence continues at coordinate 25,165 of CAYZOE010000050.1, forward strand.
TGGGCTCAACTGGTATTGGCAAAAATACACCAGTTTACCTAAATGTTCACCATTAAGATCTAAATCAAAACTATAAGGTGTGTGCTGTTTATCACTGTCTTCTAACTGAAAAGCACCTAATGCTGTGTGAAACTGTAATCCTGACAATTTGATAATACGCTCGGCATGTTCTGCATAAATTGTTAGAAGTTCTTCTATGTCAAGTGTTGTTTGTAGCTTTTCAACCATGCGATGAGCAAACATTGGCTCTTGATTAATATATTGCTCAGTATTAAACGGCAAATAGTCGCCACGCGTTGTGAGCCTTTGCGCCAGAATATGGACGTTTTCCATTAGTTAAAACCCCTAATTATCATAACGGGGTTTATATAAGCTAATTTTGTGCCAGATATTTAAACTGGCTGAAAAACAATCGCTTGCTATAGTTAGTTTAAGTCTAATTATAAACACCAGTAAAATTGACTCTCTGGAGGCCATTTGCAGAGTATTTTTAGCCAAGTTTTTGCCTTATTACTTGCCGCAATGATTTTGGTTTGGTTATTCAAGCGCATTGGATTGCCGGCAATATTAGCATATTTAGTTACAGGAGTACTGGCGAGCAGCCCAAGTATAGGCTGGATGAGTATGAGTGAAGAGATGCACTTTATTGCGGAGCTCGGCATAGTCTTTTTATTATTTAGTCTTGGTTTGGAGTTTTCGGTCCCTAAGTTGATGGCAATGCGTAACTTGGTATTTGGACTTGGTGGCTTGCAAGTTATCTTAACTATTTTAGTTGCTATGCCAATAGTACGTTTCTTTGATTATGGCTGGCTAAGTGCATTCACAATAGCCAGTATTATGGCGCTTTCTTCAACAGCTGTTGTGGTCAAGATATTGAAAGAAAATGGCGCGCTTAATCAGCGGCGAGGTCAGCTTTCAGTCGGTATTTTATTGTTTCAAGATATCGCTGTCGTCCCTTTACTTATTAGTATTCCGTTATTCGCGCAAGCTGACAATCAGATGTTAGCGAGCACCTTGGCGATAGCGTTAGCAAAAGGGGCTTTTGTCTGTATTTTGCTGTGGGCTATAGGCAAATGGTTGTTACCATTTGTGTTTAATGAAGTCGCACAAGTCAGAACCGATGAATTATTTGTGCTGTCTACTTTAGTCGTTGCTTTGTGTGCGGCTGGTCTGACTTACTTATTCGGTTTGTCTATGGCCCTAGGTGCATTCTTAGCTGGGATGATGTTAGGTGAAAGTCAGTATCGACATCAATTAGAAGCCGAGATCCGGCCCTTTAGAGACATACTGATGGGGCTATTTTTTGTTACTGTTGGTATGCAGCTCAATGTCGGCTTTGTTATTGAGATGTTTTGGTATATATGTACTGCCTTAGTGGTCTTATTTGTCCTGAAGTTATTACTTATTTGGGGCTGTGCACAATTAATTGGTGAGCGTAAAAAAGACGCGATTGCATCAGGTATTTTATTATGGCAGATGGGGGAGTTTGGTTTTGTGCTCATCGCGTTGGCTTCAACACATCAATTAATGGCTTCAACGACGGCATCATTTTTAATTGCGTTGGGTGTTTTTTCGATGGCACTCACGCCTTATTTAATCAGTCAAACAGATCGTATTTTGAGTGTGTTAAACATCGATAGCGAACAGGGTAATGAACAGTTTGAAAAAACGTTCGGTAGTCATAATTTAAATAGTCATGTTTTAATTCTTGGATACGGTCGGGTTGGACAAACTATTACACGATTTTTAAAACCAGAAGCAATCCCCTATGTTGCAATTGAGCGAAACCCACTCCTTGTACAAGAGGCACAAAACGCAGGGGAGCCTGTTTTGTTTGGCCATGCTGCGCAAAATACCATTTTAAAATCAGCCAAAGTTGAACAAGCAAAATTGGTGATAGTCACTATGTCTGACTTTGAACAAAACCAACCTGTGATAGATGCGATAAAAAGAGTCGCGCCAGGTGTTTCAATTATTGTTCGCGCCACAGACGATATACACCTTGAAGACTTTAAAAAGATGGGTGTGGCTGAAGTTGTGCCTGAAGCGCTTGAAGCAAGTTTAATGCTCATTTCTCACGTGCTGCATATGTCTGGCGTACCAATGCGTCGGATATTACGCCGGGTTAGCCAAGAGCGAGAAAATCGTTATGAGTTTCTTCATGGCTTTTTCTCCGACGGAACTGTGGAGCAAAACAGCGAGACTCTAGAGCGTCTAGAATATCTTCATGCTATTGCCTTGCCAGAATCAGCTTTTGCCATTAATAAACAAATTGTGCAGTTAAATTTAAATAAACAACGAGTTGTGATCACCGCACTGCGTCGAGATGGGCAAGAAATTGAATCTCCAGATGGCGATGTTAAATTGCAAGCAAACGATATACTTTTACTCAAGGGCAAACCTAGGCGAGTAGAAAGGGCAGAGCAGTTCTTACTAGAGGGGTTTTCATAAAGCGGATTTTGCTCATGCTCTACTAAATCATTAATTGAGCTGAGTGTATGCCTAATTCAGCTCAAGAAACTCTCGAATTTCTTCAAGTCTATCTAGCCCATCTTGATAACCAAATTCAATGAGCCTTCGGGTATAGGCTTTCTCAAACATTAAGTAACTCGCTAAGCTCGACTCCGAGTGCTTTTTGATACCAATCGAACGTAACAGCATTCTGACTGCCAGTGGCATATGTTCATAGCATTGTGTCGCTATTTCATTAAAGTTTTGCGTAGGGTTAATAACGAGTGTTGAAACTTGTTTTAGCTCTTTGTGTTTATTCTTTGAGTTAGAAGGCAGTAAACCTATGGTTCGGTTAACTCGCTCTAAACGTTCCAAATCTGATTGCAGCGTGTCAGCAAAAACGCTATCTAGCAAGTGGCCAGCAACCGTTGATACACCAGGGAAATGAGGTTCGGAACCTATGGCGCGTTGGCGTTTTGGCTGCTCAACACCAATGATGAATATTTTATCGGCACCTAAATGAATTGATGGGCTAAGCGGTGAGAGCTGATGTATTGAGCCATCACCATAATAGTGGTGCTTCACTCTAACACTTGGAAACACCATAGGAATGGCACTTGAGGCCATGAGCAAGTCTAAAGTAATTTGCCCTTCAACGCCTTCTCTTTTAGCTCGTTGCCATGGGGCAGCATTATTCGATTGAAATACAGCCACTGATTTTCCGGTTGAATAACTTGATACCGTAACAGACACAGCCTCTAAGTATTTTCTATGTAAGTTTCTATCAATGCGAGAGAGATCTAATACGTCATCTAATAATCCACGTAATGGCGAGTTATCTAACAAACTTGCAGGTGGGTGATTGAGGTAGTCAGATTGAAAGCTGCGCATCATATTGCCGAGAATATAACTCGATGCGCCTGTGAATGAACTCTTATAGACCATATGGGTATGAAACTGGCGCCATACCCATTCTATTTTGCGCACTGCTAAGTGCATACATGAGGCATAGCACGCCATCGCAGCAGAGTTAATTGCGCCAGCAGAAGTACCATTTATAATTTGAAAGGGAATTTTGGCATTGCGAGGCATGCTCAAAGCCAATGCTTTTAACACGCCTACTTGATATGCCGCTCTTGCGCCACCACCTGTCAGTAGCAGAGCCATTTTTGAATGCTGAGTATTTTGCGGTTTTTTTTCCATATTCGCCCTTAATTATTATGAACTTTTTGCTGCGAATGCCATCAGTTATCGTATATCACTTGCAACAATCACTCAGTGATATATCTTTACTTTATAACTAATTATAGAATATTCAATGGAATATTGTGTTCAGCCATTAAACGGAGAAAACATGTCAGAACAACCTTCTTCAAAGCCTTCCCAAAACCAGCTGCTATTTGCAGCCGTTGTTGTTATGGCGTTAATCGTCGTTGCTGTTTTTGTGTTATCAAGCAAGTCAGAGCAGCCTGTAGAAAATGAAAAGTTCAAACAAGACGTTGTGGTACCACAAACAGACCCTGTTAAGCCGGTCAATACGGCGCAAAGTCAACCAGAGCCTGAGCCAGACCCCGAGGTTGTAGAAACATATGAGCCTGAACCGCAGCCAGAGCCGATCCCTGAGCCTGTTGAGGAGCGTATTGTTGAAGTAAAACCTGCTGAGCCTCAGCTTCCATCATTGGATGAGAGTGACAACGAAGTTAAACAAAGCTTAGGTGAGTACCTTACCGAGCAATCATTAGGGTTATTAGTTACAGAAGACATGGTACGCCGTACAGTTGTTTTTGTTGACAATCTAGCGCAGGGTAAAGTCGCTAAGAAGCATATTCCATTAAGTGCACCTGTAGATAGTTTCATGGCACTTGAGTCAGATATCATCATCACAGATCCAAACAGTTTTGAGCGTTACACACCATACGTAGATATGCTTTCTCAAATGAGCAATGCACAAATTGTTCGTCTTTATAAAAAGTTCCAGCCATTGATTTTTGAAGCTTATGAAGAGATTGGCTATGAGGGTGAAGATTTTAATTACACTTTAAATGAAGCAATTAGCGAACTGTTAGAGACGCAAATTCCAGAAACAAGCTTGCCGTTGATTAAAGATTCAGTTACTTATAGCTATGCATACCCAGAGTGGGAAAAGCTGTCAGATGCGCAAAAACAGTTTTTACGCATGGGCCCTGCAAATATGAAGCGCGTGAAGAACAAGCTTGCGGCTGTTCAAAAATCATTAATCAAATAATTCAATGTTACATTTTAAACCGATTGCTTAAGCATTAGGCAATCGGTTTAATTAATTCAGTTTTTCCTTGAATCTAAAGCACATAATAGAGATAATCCTATCCGCGCCTAGCAAGGCCCACTATGGTGGTCTTATTGGTCCTCTCGCAACAATAGTTCGTGAACCTGGTCAGGTCCGGAAGGAAGCAGCCACAGCGAATGACTTGTGTGCCGGGATGTGGCTGGTAAGACTACCACCCAATCTTAATAAACATTCAAATTTATACCTTCAAATAGCAATCTACTGACACTACTAATCTATAATAATCTAAGCTGTTGATACTTTCTTTTCAATCAAAGCAATGCCTTATTTACTAATTAACTGAATCTTGGAAAGAGAAAATAATGGTAGGTTGCTCTAACACGCTTTTGGACAAAAATGCTATAATCAAAGTGCGGCTTTAAACCAAACATCGCTGTTCAGCACTTTGGTATCTTGTACTATTTATCGACACACAATGAATTCTGAAGGCCACGGTAAGGGCTACCTTATCTTTCTAACTATGTTTATCTCATTTGTTTAATGCTCGGGTATTTATAAAACGCATTGCAAGTGGCTGAATAGCTAAATGTGCGAACAAAAATACAGTAACGAATAAGCTCACACCAATAAACGGAATCATTTTTTGGGGGGAGTTGCTAGACCTTTAAAACTGGTGCTCCCCAAAACTTAGCCGACGACGCCTGCAATGCAATATAAAGGAAGAAATAATGCAATCAGCGCGATAACAAACAATAGAGATGCTGCAATTGATGAATAATCCAGACTAAATATGGACGATTGGCAAAACTTACAAAAAAATGACAAAAAAGCTGCCGTAACTAATGTGTAAGAGCTAAACGATTCTGCTTATTATTTTTCTCTATTTACTTCTGTATTCAATTCTATAAGCGGTGAGCCAAACCAATGTAGGTAAATTTTCAAGTTCTTAACAATTAGATAAACTGAGCATGTCTTTTTTCGCTAGAAAGTTATGCATCACAACACTGCCATTCAAGATCTTACAAGTGAGTAGGACGAATTGAAATACAACGACAGCGAACATTAAGCAGTTTCTAGCTTTCTTGATGTTCAAAATACGGTTCTTTGTCCTGTAGAGTCTATGTTGAACTATGGAGCTAATCATTTAATGGTTTAGTCAACAGAGCGTAAAGTGTTTCTGAGAGTAATTTAGCAATGTTTTCTCTATCAACAGGCAAAGCTTTGTGCTGAATAGAGTAACCCTCAATATAAGGCAGAAATAATGAGGCTGCTTTTTCAGCATTTTCTTTGCCATAATCTTCCCAAAAGGTACAGGCTCTGCTTACTGAAGACGAGTAGAATTGATTGAGTTTATCCTCAAGTTCGTCATTTCGAGTAGAAACAGCCCAAAGCTCTCTAAAAACAAGGCACGCATCACTTATGTCTTCAGATTGCCCTAATATAAAAAGGATAAACTCATAAAGTTCTTGTTTGGGATCGTTGACCTGTTTGCTAGGTGTATATTGTTCAACAACGTCATAGCATTGAGCAAAGTAAAATTCAGCTAAGCAATTCAAAAGCATGTCTTTATTCTTGAAGTGATGTTGGACATTATTGAGACTTTTCCCCGCAATTGAAGCAACCTTTCTCATGGTAAGTCCTTCCATACCGGAGGTCTTTAAGATAGCAAGAGCTGCTTCCATAATCCGGTTTCTTGTTTCAATACTGCGACTATTCAAATTTACATACCCCTATGTTGAGATTTATAACAGAAGCTCTAATTGTATCAGTAGTTATTAATGGGTCAATCGACCCATTAAAGCATTGACAGATTGGTTTTTTAACTTTAGCATGGTTTACTTGGGTCACTTGACCCATAAAGTAACGTAATGTGTGAGTAATTTATGAAAAATGTACTTGTGATTAATGCCAATCCTAAGACTGATAGCTTAACTAAGTCTTTAGCAGATAAATACAGTGAGACCGTTGGTAGCAAACATGATGTCAAAGCAATTCATGTCGGGGATTTAGATTTTGAGCTGGATTTACGTGAAGGTTATGACACGATCCAAGAGTTGGAGCCGGATTTAGTTCATGCACAAGAACTAATTTCTTGGGCCGACCACATCGTTATTCTCTCTCCTGTTTGGTGGGGAACGGTACCTGCTAAGTTTAAAGGTCTAATTGATAGAGTCTTCCTGCCGGGGTTTGCCTTTAAGTACGAGGAGGGTGAGGCGCTCCCAAAAAAACTGCTAAAGGGAAAAACGTCAGAGATTATTGTTATGCTTGATACCCCATTATTTTGGTATAAGTATTTTCAAGGCAACGTTATCTACAAACATTTAAAGAAAACGATACTGGATTTTTCTGGAATTCAAAACAAACGAACTACTTACTTCGGACCTGTGATCTCTTCTAAGGAGAAGGATGTCGATAAGTGGCATAAAAAAGTCAGCCAGTTGGCTGTGAACATTTAATCGCCGTTCTCTGGTAACTTGCATTCAAAGATCGAGGCCACTGATTCTGGCTCATAGTGCTTTTTCGAGAAGTATGTTTTTCAGTTAACCTGGGTAACCATATAGTCGAACACTGTTGGTCAGTAATATCTTCTGTGCAAATTTTGGGAGGTTTTCTTTCTCAGTGTTCTTGACCTGAACATTGTGACGGTCGTAAGTATTGTGGCCGAAATCTCTCTGCTCCAAACCTTACTGGAAAGCGGAAGGAAAGTATGCGCAAAGTTTCGACATTGGTAGAAATGTCAATAAGTATAATATTGCTTCAAGGCCAAAGATGATGTAACTCCCCAAAAAAGTGAAACAGTTCATAAATAGAATTTTCCATTAACTAAAATAGGTAAATTTACGATGAGAAAAAGCAAGTTTACTGAAACTCAAATTGTTAGCATGATAAAAGAAGCTGAGTCAGGTATTCCAGTGCCTGAAATTTGCCGTAAACATGGCATCGGCCAAAGTACATTTTACAAAT
>CAYZOE010000051.1:0-32259 GCA_964479805.1 uncultured Pseudoalteromonas sp.
ATCCAGTAAGGGAGCATTTGCTTCTTACTCGCTACAACCCTGAACGTGTAAACGCAGGTGAGATGTTGTCTGTGGAAGATGTGCAAGAAATTCTTGCAATTGACCTTCTAGGCGTTATCCCAGAGTCAACAGCAGTGCTTAATGCGTCTAACTCTGGTCAACCTGTTATTCTTGATAATGAATCTGATGCAGGTCAAGCTTACGCTGATGCAATCAACCGTCTACTAGGTGAAGTGGTAGATTTCAGGTTCTTAGAGGTTGAGAAAAAAGGTTTATTCAAGCGTATATTTGGAGGATAGAATGTCATTACTCGATTATTTTCGCTCAGAAAAGAAATCAAGCGCTTCGCTGGCTAAAGAGAGACTTCAAATTATCGTTGCGCATGAGCGGTCTAAACGCGGCACGCCTGATTACTTACCACAGTTAAAGCAAGATATCTTAGATGTGATCAGGAAATACGTCAAAGTAGATTCAGATGCGGTTAATGTCCAATTTGAACAAAATGAAGATGATTTAGCTGTGCTTGAACTCAACGTCACATTGCCTGATGACGAAAAGTCTTAAAAAAAAGCCTAGGGATCGCCTAGGCTTTTTTATTTTCATTAAGAAACTTTTAATATTGCCATTCGGCAAGGTCATTTTTTAAAAACTCCCATCGCCAAGTTTTAAGTAGATCTGGCTTAAGTAACAAACTTCGACTTTCATCAGTGTGTTTCCATTTCCAACTGATCAATTGATTAATTTGTTTTTTTGAAGCAAATACGTCAGCAGGTATTCCAGTAGATAAAGCCACTTGCTTTATTTTTGCTGCAATATCTTTTGACGTTTTTTTATATTGTGGATAATCAATTAACCGAAGTAATTTCTCAGGGCAATCTTCTATATCAACTAATTTGGCTTGTTCGATGAGATTTAGAATTTCCTTTCCAGAACGATTTACTTCCATTGCTTCTACACCAGGGATATTTCTAAGAGAAGCAATACTCATTGGTCTACGCCTAGCAATTTCTACCATGTTTTGTTCCTTTAAAATAAAGTTCAACGCTAAGTTTTTATTTTTAGCTTTGCCCCTTCTCCAGGGTGCTAACAACTTAAGCGCTGCTAAATCTCTAGGTTTAAGCTGCCATGCATTTTTAATATCTAGATAAAGCAATTTATCAGGTAGTTCGTATGTACGCTTTTCAATAACCAATTGGCTTTCTGCAAGCACAATGTCGGTTAACCCTTTTTCGGAAATTTTCTTATAAATATGTTCGAAGCATGGTAGTAAATAAAACACATCACTTGCTGCGTAATCTAACTGCTTCGTTGTTAATGGCCGTTGTAACCAGTTGGTCCTTGATTCACTTTTATCTATTTCTATTTCAAGAATTTGTTTCACCATATTTGCAAAACCAACACAATTGCCTTCACCTAACAATTGCAAAGCAAACTGAGTATCAAACATTGGGGTTGGCACAAACCCAGCGAAGTTATTGAAAACTTCGATGTCTTCAGACGGTGAATGAAGTATTTTTAATACATGTTCTGATTTCAAAACTTCCCAAAACGCAGAATAATCTAAGGCTGCTAGAGGGTCTAATAAAGCTAAGTTTTGTCCATCATAAACTTGGATCAGTGCAACTTCAGGATATAAAGTGCGACGGCGCATAAACTCTGTATCTAATGCCAATATTGTGGCGTCAGAAATTGCTGTTACAAATTCATCTAGTTGTTGTTGCACTGTAATGACTTGGTACTGCACTTTCACTCCTAAGCCTCGGGTTATAAAAAAACCGGCTTTCGCCGGTTTTTATCAATCTTTTAAAGCACGCCTTAGAATTTTCCCGACGTTAGTTTTAGGTAACTCGTCTCGGAACTCTACAAGTTTCGGTACTTTATAATTAGTTAAATTATCTCGACAATGACTGATTATATCTTTTTCTGTTAAAGATGGGTCCTTTTTAACAACAAATACTTTAACTTGTTCACCACTCACTTCATGAGGCACACCAATGGCAGCAACTTCAAGTACCCCATCGTGCATAGCAACAATTTCTTCAATTTCGTTAGGAAACACATTGAAACCAGACACTAAAATCATGTCTTTTTTTCTATCAACGATATAGAAAAAGCCTTCATCATCGTAAGTTGCGATATCACCAGTGGAAAACCAACCGTCCTTAAGACATTCTGCGGTTGCTTCTGGACGATTGTAATAACCTTGCATCACCTGCGGGCCTTTAACGCAAAGCTCACCGGATTCACCTTTCGGTGCCTCATCTCCGTTTTCAAGAATTATTTTAAGCTCTGTACTCGGAGCAGGTAAACCAATTGACCCGTTGTAACCATCTAAGTCGTATGGACAAATTGTTACAAGTGGAGCACACTCAGTTAGCCCATAGCCTTCCATTAGCTTACTCTTTGTTACTGTCTGCCACTTCTCAGCAACCGGACGTTGGACAGCCATTCCACCACCTAGAGACATTTTCAAATTAGAAAAGTCTAAGTCTGAAAATCCAGGTGTATTCAACAAACCGTTGAACAAAGTATTCACCCCTGTAATCGCTGTGAACGGGTAGTTAGATAACTCTTTCACAAAACCGGCCATATCACGCGGATTAGTTATTAAAATATTATGACCACCATACTTCATAAATGTTAAGCAATTCGCTGTTAGTGCAAATATGTGATAAAGAGGTAATGCAGTAATCACAACCTCTTTTCCTTTATCAAGCACATTATCTAAGCAGCCTGAAACTTGCTCTAAGTTACCGACCATATTGGCATGTGATAGCATTGCACCTTTAGATACACCAGTGGTACCACCCGTATATTGTAAAAATGCTAAGTCATCTCTATGAATATCAGGTGCTTTATACGCATTTGGATCTGCACTAACGACTTCTTTAAAAGGGATCGCATTAGGTAGTGAAAAAGGCGGGACCATTTTTTTAACGCGTTTTACCACAAAGTTAACTAAATGCTTCTTAACGCCGCCTAACATGTCGCCAATTTGTGTTAGTACAACATGTTTAACGTTTGTCTTTCCAATCACGCTTTCAAGCGTATTAGCAAAGTTTGCAAGAATAAAAATAGCTTTAGTTTCAGAGTCATTTAACTGATGCTCTAATTCACGCGCTGTGTATAAAGGGTTTACATTCACTACAGTACAACCGGCACGAAGCACACCCAATATACTTATTGGTGTTTGTAACAGGTTCGGCATCATCACCGCAACCTTATCGCCTCGGCCTAACCCTAATGTATTCTGTAGATAGCTAGCAACTGCTTTTGTTGCAATATCAACTTGTTGATATGTCATCGTTTTTGACATATTGCTGTACGCAGGTAAAGACGCATACTCAGTAAAACTTTTGTCAAATAATTCAAGCAGTGAGTTGTAGTGCTCTGGATCAATTGTTTCAGGCATACCTTTTGGGTAACGCTTTAACCAAATTTTATCCACAGTAACTCCTCGTTTATCGTTCTTATTTTAATATCAACCTTAATCTATCTAAGGCACTTTAACAATTGAGCAAAAACTCTAATTTATCGATATTCCCATATTTCTCCTCAATGTACAATCAAGATTCATTATATGCGTCGAAATGAGATGAAATTGTTTGTAAAGTTTGCGCTGCATTTTCCATGTGGCAATGATGACCTCCAGGCATATCGACCACAGTGAGATTTATAAAACAATGACTAAATAATTTTAGTTGTGCATCTATCATTGAATACCCTTGTTCTGCTTTTATTAACAATGTTGGAGTTTTAATACCTTCTAAGCATGACAAAGCTTGTGCTGAAGAGAACCGAAAACCAGAGTGCTGCTTTAAACGCGGATCAGTTTTTAATTTAACGCCTTGTTCTTCAACCTCTGTATTTCGTTTCATCAAAAGTTCGGCGTTAACGTAATCTAATTCTGATACCTTCATTCTTGCCTTTACGACATCATCGAAACTTCTAAACATTTTATCTTCCGAGCTTTCAAATGTTTTTTTTCTTTGTCTGAAAGCGTTTAATAGTTGTTTTTTTGTATCGCTTGGTTTAGTTGTGACTATGCCGATTCCATCAATTAATGCCATAGCCGTAATCCTGTCTGGGTAACACGCGGCAAATAAATTACAAATCATCGCCCCCATAGAGTGACCTATTAAGAAAACTTTGCCGAAATCAAGTTCTTCTATCAGAATCATCAAATCATAAATATAATCTAAGAAATAGTAATGCGTGTCATGACTTTTCCAATCAGATTCGCCGTGCCCGGGTAAATCAATTGCAAGCCAAGTAAAGTCATTGGTATTCAAATCCTCATCGAATATCGGTGCAAAACTATTACAGTTATCTAACCAACCATGAAGGCAGATAACCAAGTGTTTGCCTCTACCTTTAATCTTTCCTGATAATCCTTGTTGTTTTAAAACTTTAAACGTATTTTTTGTTCTACTAGTCATATTTTCATTATTTAAAAAACACTTAACTGGTAATATCTTTACCTTAGTTAAAATTAAAAGCAAAAAATATCAGAAAACAATAGCCACATATCTCTCATTAATAATCGAGTTTTATCGCTAAATGACAATCTGAACACACGGGAAGAAATAAGGAACTTATATGAAGTACGCGATGAGCGCATTAACAGCATCGTGCCTATTGGCGTTTGGTAGTCATGCATTTGCTAACGAAGTGCCAAAGAATATTATTTATATGATTGGTGATGGTATGGGCCCCGCTTTTACCACTGCATACCGTTATTATTCTGACAATCCGAATACCAAAGTAGTAGAACCCACCATCTTTGATCAAATATTTGTCGGTATAGCACACACCTACCCAGATGATGACACTTATGTCACTGATAGTGCCGCCGGTGCCACTGCCCTCAGCACAGCAATCAAAACTTATAATGGTGCAATTGCAGTCGACACGCATAAAAAACCTTTGAAAACCATGCTGCAAGTTGCAAAAGAAAAAGGCATGAGCACTGGTTTAGTATCAACTTCACAAATAAACCACGCAACACCAGCGAGTTTTGCTGCGCATAATGAATCTCGTCGTAACTACGATGAAATCGCTGATGATTATTTCGATGTAAAAATTGCAGGTAGATTACCGGTCGATTTAATGCTTGGTGGTGGAATACAGTATTTTAAACGCAATGACAGAGACTTAATTAAAGAATTTGAAAAAGAAGGCTATCAATATACGTCTGACTGGAACAAATTAAACCAAATAGAACAATTACCAGTACTGGGGTTATTTGCTGACAAAGCTTTTCCTTACGCCATTGATGAAAATCCAAATCGCTTACAGGAGATGACCTTCAAGTCTTTAGACTTACTTTCACAAAACAATGATAAAGGTTTCTTTATCATGCTAGAGGGAAGTCAAATTGATTGGTGCGGTCATGCAAATGATATTGCGTGTGCCATGAAAGAGATGCACGACTTTGCCAAATCAATTGAACTTGCCAAAGCCTATGTCGACCAAAACCCAGATACATTATTAGTTGTAACCGCCGACCATTCTACGGGCGGTTTAACCCTAGGTGCTAATGGCAAATATACTTGGCTTCCAGATGAAGTGAAGAAAATAAACTCATCTGTTATGACGATGAGCAAAGCATTATTTGAAGCAAATAATTTAAAAGCTGCATGGTCTGAACATACAAGTTTAGAGCTTAGCAAAGACGATTTAGCTTCTCTGTCAAAAGCTAAAAAACACGGAGATGAAGCCCTATACAAAGCCATCAACAAAGTCATCAATTCAGCAACTTATACTGGCTGGACAACAAGTGGTCATACTGCAATAGATGTACAAGTGTTTGCTTACGGCAAAGGCTATGAGCAATTTATCGGGTCACAGAACAATACCCAAATAGCAGAAAAACTAATTAAATTTATTGACAAATAATCAGTAGTAAAAAGCCAGAACACAGTTCTGGCTTTTTACTTATTAATAATGATGCTTGACTTTTATTCTCTTCCTGGTAGCTTCTTCCAAGTTACCGTATCTCTGACATAATGCGGCTGCGCATCGGCGGCTTGTACTGTGTTGCCCTTTTCAAACTCTGCCTCTGCTATTTTTAGCATGTATGCGGCATCGGGTAGTGTAATTTCATTAATGACATCTAAATTTAATTTGGTTGCTTGCTCTGCATAATGTTCCCACGCTGTCCCTACCGCTGTTAATCCTCTAATTGACTCAGGTAAATCAGCAGGTGAACACACAACTTCAGTATTATCTATGTTTAAGTCAGCGAGCCCAGTTTCAGATTTAAAATAATGAGCGAAATAAATCTCTCCCATTCTTGCATCAATTCCCGTAACAACTGAATCTAGCTCTTTTTCTTCAATCGCTTGCTGGGCCATTGCCTGTAATGTTGAGACTCCCACGAGCGGTAGGTTTGCACCGTAAGCCAACCCTTGTGCGATCGCGACACTAATACGTACACCAGTAAAGCTACCCGGTCCGCGACCAAATACAATGCCATCTATATCTTGTAACTTACACCCGGCTTTGTCTAATAACTCAGAAACTAAAGGCAACACTTTTTGGCTATGTTGCTGAGGACAAACTTCAAAATGTTTCAGTGTTTGACCGTTATATTGAAGGGCAATGCTCAGTGCTTCAGTTGAAGCATCTAACGCTAAAAGGTTATAAGTCATATTATTCTATGTTCTCTAAAAACTGTAATGCGCCTTGAAAATCTCTTGTCCGGCGCATATTAGGTAAGCTTTGTAAAAATGTCTGCCCATATTTTCGCGTAACTAGACGGTTATCGCAAATGACAAGTACACCTTTATCGCTGTGATCTCGAATTAAGCGACCGACACCTTGCTTGAGATTAATGATCGCTTGAGGTAACTGAATGTCTTCAAACGGCTCGCCACCTGTTAATTCACAATCCTTCATTCTCGCTTGCAATAATGGATCGTCTGGCGATGTAAAAGGCAATTTATCGATTAACACACAACTGAGCGCATCTCCACGTACGTCAACCCCTTCCCAAAAGGAAGCCGTGCCCATTAATACTGCATTCCCATGACGAATAAACTGTTCGAGAATAATACGTTTAGAAGATTGTCCCTGCATAAATACGGGATATTCGGTCGCAGTACTTAACCCTTCGTAGACTAAATGCATAACTCGATAACTGGTGAAAAGTAAAAATGTCCGTCCTTTTGCCGCTTTTATAAGCGCTTTTGCAAGTTTTACCAAGCTATGTGGCATCATATCATCGCTTGTTTCAGGTAAATATCTAGGCATGCATAGCACCGCCTGATTTTCATAATCAAACGGACTTTCTACCAATAACTGATGATCTGGCTTTAAACCTAAACTCTTATTGAAGTGATCTAAAGAGTCATTTACCGATAGAGTTGCAGATGCAAAAGTAAAACTAGCTTGCGTACGCTCTATAATTTCTTTGAACTTATTTGCGATGTTTAAAGGTGTGATATTGATTGTTAAAAAACGTCGTGTTGTCTCATACCAATAGCTGTAACCCGTTTGCGTGGTATCAAATGCGCGCTCTAGTTGATTTTTAAACTGCAATACCTTTTCAAATGGGTGTTCAATTTTATCGCTCCTATCAAGGCAAAGTTTTAAGACTTTATACAAAAAATCCAAATCTGAAATAACACGGTGCAACGCATCACAAATGGTTTTGCTTGTTAAAGATTCTCGCCAATCTCCCCGTGAGCCCTCACCAGCAAAAGCAAGTCGAAGATCGGCAACTGCTGTTTCTAACTTATTAAGTGTATTGCCCAATTGCAACATATCTGGAATATCAGAGCGATAGATCAAACGCAAATCATTGATCAATGCCACCAGCTGTTTGGTACTTATACTGTCGCCAAAATAATCACTGGCAATTTCTGGAATTTGGTGCGCTTCATCAAAAATATAATTATCAGCGTCAGGCATAAGTTCTGCAAAACCAGAATCTTTCACTGCCATATCAGCAAAAAATAAGTGATGATTGATCACAACAATATCAGCTTCCATCGCTTTAATACGTGCTTTTCTTATATAGCACTCAGCGTAATCAGGGCACTCTTTACCTAAGCAGTTATCCGCCGTTGAGTTTACGTAAGGTAAAACCTTGGCATCTTCTTCAATACCAACACAGTCTGCTAGATCACCCGTATTGGTTTGAGATGCAAACTTTGCAACCATGGCGAGTTGATGCATCACGTCAGGATCATCAGTTGGTACATGTGCGACATGCTGTTCAAGCCGATAGGTACATAGATAATTTGCACGTCCTTTTAATAGGGCAACTTTTCTACCCTTATTCAGTATTTTTGCAAGTTGCGGAAGATCTCGATGGTAAAGTTGTTCTTGAAGCGCTTTAGACCCAGTCGTAATGATCGACTTTTTATCGCTAAGTAACACGGGAATTAAATACGCGAACGTTTTACCGGTACCTGTCCCTGCCTCGACAACACACTGAGTTTTATTTTCTATTGCGGCATGCACCATTTCAGCCATATCAATTTGTGGCTGTCTTGGTTTGTATCCAGGGATATTTAGGGCTAATGGGCCTGTTTCAGAAAAAAGCGTTTTAATTTGCAAGAAGTGACTACAGCAATGTTTTTTGCAATTGTACGGCTAAGTGTTTAGATGAGCAACCGAGTGTTCGAAAACATGACTAATTTGCTAAGCCCATATATCTAAATGTTTAACGCCATCCTCGTCGTTTTCATTTTGTTTTTGCTTTTTGTCATCAGATTGCTCGTTGAGTTTTCTTTTTGCGTCTTCTTTTTTGGCCTTATCGAGTTTTATTTTTTCAATCTTGTTATCGATAACACCTGCCACATAAAAGGTCGGCTTATGCGACACCTCGAGTTTAATTATGTTAGTTAACAATGGTTTAAACACATCCATCTCGGCCTCCTAAATGTTTGTACCTACTTCTTATTATCGACCGTTATAATTTATACTTTAAAAAATTCAAAATTTTAGTTGCACTCAAACATTAAAATATGTTCTTCTAGTTGTGTTATCATAATTGATTAAGAGAATTTACATGATTATTACACTGACAACTATTCATCATCACCATCATACACCCGAATAGCCTGTCAGGTATTTCGCTGGTGGGTTATTCCTAAAAGGAACCTCCCGGCGACCAAACTCAAAACTTATATCGCCCCGAGGTTTCCTCGGGGTTTTTCGTTTTAGAACAAAGGATATAAATTATGAGTACTAACAACCGTTTAAGAATCGCAATTCAAAAATCAGGCAGACTTTCAAAAGACTGCCAAGAACTTCTCAAGCAACTGGGCGTTAAATTAAACCTGCGTGAACAACGCTTAATTGCACACTCAACAAATATGCCAATCGACGTTTTACGCGTTCGCGATGATGATATTCCTGGTCTTGTTATGGACGGCGTATGTGATCTAGGTATCGTAGGCGAAAACGTACTTGAAGAAACACAGGCAGAGCGACAAAGCCTAAACCAATATTCTGAAGTACTAAAACTGTCTAAGTTAGATTTTGGTTACTGTCGCCTTGCTCTGGCATGGCCACAAGAACTTGGCCCACAAGATAAGTCTTGGTTTGAAGGTAAGCGTATTGCAACAACTTACCCTGAAATTCTAAAAGGATACCTAAAACGTGAAGGTATTAATGCCAGTGCGGTTATGCTGACTGGGTCCGTAGAAGTCGCTCCGCGTGCGGGCCTTGCTGATGCAATCTGTGACTTAGTGTCTACTGGTGCAACACTTGAAGCAAACGGCTTAATGCAAGGTGATACGATCCTGGAATCAAATGCATGCCTTATTCAAAACCCAAAACTTAACGATGAATCAAAGCTGGCACTTATTAATAAATTAATGCCGCGCTTGAAGGGTGTTAAGCAAGCGAAAGAAAGCAAGTACATCATGCTTCACGCACCTAAAGCGAAATTAACCGAAGTGTGTGAACTATTACCAGGTACTGGTCAACCTACCCTACTATCACTTGCTGGATCCGATGATTATGTGGCGTTACACATGGTAAGCAGTGAGACATTATTTTGGGAAACCATGGAAGAGCTTAAAGCACTTGGTGCAAACTCTATTCTCGTTATGCCAATTGAAAAAATGATGGAGTAACAACTGTGTTTAAATGGAATGAGGGTTCTCAATCATCACAGGCCGCAATTTTAGAAAGACCTGCGGTTATAGCCAGTGAATCGATTGAGAAACAAACACAAACGATTATTGATGATGTCATTGCTAACGGTGACAACGCATTACTTGAGTTTGCTAAAAAGTTCGACAAACGTGAACAACCTCGTTTACGTGTACCGAGCGAAGAAATAATGCAAAGTGAAGGCTTGCTTGAACCGTCTTTAAAGCAAGCCATTGATTTAGCTTATAGCAACATCAAAACGTTTCACCAACAGCAACAACCGGTGTCTAAAAAGATTGAAACCGCACCAGGCGTGGTGTGTGAATTAAAATTTGAAGCAATAGATGCTATTGGTCTTTATGTACCAGGTGGCAGTGCGCCACTACCTTCCTCTGTTTTAATGCAAGGCGTGTGTGCACAGCTATCAGGCGCCACAACTGTGGTATTAGCAACGCCAGTAAATGGTAATGAGCGCATCCACCCTGCCATTTTATATGCAGCTAAACTTTGCGGGATCACCACTATCGTTGAAAGTGGCGGAGCCGGTGTTATCGCCGCCATGGCCTATGGCACTGAGTCTGTCCCTAAGGTAAACAAAGTATTCGGCCCGGGTAATAGCTATGTAACCATGGCTAAACAATTACTTAGTCAGTCTGTACCTGGCTTTGCGATTGATATGCCTGCAGGTCCTTCTGAAGTAATGGTCATTGCAGATGAGCGTGCAAACCCAGCTTTCATTGCTGCAGATTTACTCTCTCAAGCAGAACATGGTCGTGACTCTCAAGTTCTGCTTGTATGTAATAGTGAAGAAATAATCGCCCTAACACAGGAGCAAATTGAGCTTCAGCTTGAAACTCTATCTCGTGCTGATATCGCTCGTGCTGCACTAGATAACAGTGCATTGATATTAGTCAATAACATGACACAGGCGTTTGACGTTTCGGCTAAATATGGTCCTGAACATCTTATTCTACAAATTGACCAAGCCGACAAATATGTCGGGTTAGTTAAAAATGCAGGCTCAGTATTTGTTGGTGATTACACACCTGAGTCTGCTGGGGACTATGCCTCTGGCACTAATCACGTATTACCAACTTATGGCTACAGTAAAGTCTACTCAAGTCTTAATTTAATGGACTTTTATAGAACCTATACTGTTCAAAGTATTAACCCTTCGGGTTTAGAAAATTTAAGCAAAGCGATTTTGCCGCTTGCTGATGCAGAAGGATTAGACGCACACGCCAATGCTGTTAAAGTGCGTTTGGAGAACTTGTAAATGAGTGATGTAATCACCACGCTGTTACCAAAGAACATCAATGAGCTAAAAGCGTATAGCTCAGCTAAAAGCATGAAGCTAACAGGCTCAACATGGTTAAATGCCAATGAAAGCCCATATGTTAAAACTTTTGACGTAAGTCTTGATAACTTAAACCGTTATCCTGATCCTCAACCGCAAGCTGTGATTGATGCATATGCTGATTATGCAGGCGTAAACACTGAAAACGTATTAATGACGCGCGGAGCCGACGAAGGGATTGAGTTGTTAGTTAGAACTTTCTGCGAGCCTGGAAAAGATTCAATCAGTATTTTTGCTCCGACTTACGGCATGTATAAAGTCACAGCTGATACACACAACGTGGCATTGAATGTATTAACCCAAGCGCAGTTAAAAAATGACGATAAAGCCGAAATTAGTAAAGCGTGTGCGCAGTCAAAGCTAGTATTTATCTGTAACCCAAATAATCCAACCGGAGCAATTTTATCGGTCAAGAAAATTGCTGAGATCGCTGGTGAATTATCTGGTAAAGCCATCGTTGTTGTAGACGAAGCCTATATTGAATTTTGCGAAGCATATTCTTCTGTAAGTCTGTTACAAGATTTCAATAATGTGGTTGTCTTGAGAACTCTTTCTAAAGCGTTTGCCTTAGCGGGTTTAAGAACGGGCTTCATGCTTTCTAACAGCGAATTATTGAATGTTGTCAGAAAGGTCATCGCACCTTACCCAGTTTCGACTGTGGTTGCTGCGATTGCAGCACAAGCATTAAGTAAAGATGCCATCACCCAAGTAAAACGCCAAGTGCAAATTTTAAACGCAGCGAAAGCTGAGCTTTCGTTAGCGCTTAAAAACAATAAGCAAGTAATCACTGTTTTAGACAGCTATGCAAACTTTGTGACTATCCGTTTAAAAGACAAAGCAGCCATTGATGTTGCCATGCAATCTGGTTTGATAATGCGCCCATTTGTATTATTCGACCAAGATGATTGGATCAGAATCTCTATTGGCACAGAGCAAGAATTACAACAAGTCACCGACTGGCTGAATGGCCTCTAAGTAGTAAGGAATAAAAATGAGTCAACCATATCTATTTATCGATCGAGACGGCACCTTAATTGATGAACCAATCACGGATAAACAAGTCGACAGTCTAGAAAAGCTAGTATTACTGCCAAATGTCATTCCTGCGCTTTTACAACTTCAAGCTGCAGGTTACCGCTTAGTCATGGTGTCAAACCAAGATGGCTTAGGCACTGATAGCTTCCCAACCGCTGACTTCGATATTGCACAAGACAAGATGATGGAAATTTTTTCATCACAAGGGATCAAGTTTGATGACGTGTTGATCTGCCCACACTTTGATGAAGATAACTGTAATTGTCGAAAACCTAAAACAGGCTTGCTTACAGAATTAATGCGTTCAGGTAAAGTCGACCTTGCTAAATCTTATGTCATTGGCGACCGTCAAACTGATTTAGGCCTTGCTGATAACTTGTGTATTCAAGGTATTCTGTACGAAGGTGATTGGCCGCAAATAGTGACTCAGTTAACCACTCAGAATCGTGAAGCATCAGTAACTCGAAACACCAAAGAAACACAAATTGATGTTGCAGTTAACCTTGACCGAGGCGTAAGCGGAGAAATTTCTACAGGCTTAGGTTTTTTTGATCACATGTTGGATCAAATTAGAACCCACGCCAATATCTACCTTAATATTAAAGCCTCTGGCGACTTACACATAGACGAGCACCACTTGGTTGAAGACATCGGTATCGCGCTTGGCCAAGTTGTAAAACAAGCTCTTGGTACTAAAACGCAAATTAACCGTTATGGTTTTGCGCTGCCAATGGATGAATGTAAAGCAGAATGTCAGATTGATTTATCAGGCCGCGCCTCATTTGTGCTTAATGCTGATTTCTCTCGTGAAAAAGTTGGAGATTTAGATGTACAAATGGTTGAGCACTTCTTTAAGTCGTTTTCTGATAATGCTGCCGTGAGTTTAATCTTGTCTGTATCTGAAGGAAATTGTCACCACCAAGTAGAAGGGTTATTTAAAGCTTTCTCAAGAGCATTACGTGTAGCAATACAAAAAGATGTGAGCCAATTAACAGCAAGCTCAAAGGGGTGCTTATGATAGCCATTATAAATACAGGCTGTGCAAATATAAATTCAGTACGTTTTGCATTTGATCGCTTAGGCGCTAATCCTGAAATTATAACCGCTCCTGAACAACTGGCGCAATTTGACAGAGCAATTTTGCCTGGTGTTGGTCACGCGTCAGTTGCAATGAAACGCTTACTTGATAATGGTTGGCAACAAGCCATTGATGAATATCAAAAGCCCTTGATGGGCATATGTTTAGGTATGCAGCTTTTGTGTGAGAAAACCTCTGAAGGCGACGTTAACTGCTTAGACAAGATTCCAGGCGCTGTAACTGAGCTCGAAGTAGGCAATTTAACTGCACCGCATATGGGCTGGAATAATTTGAGTATTGAAAAACCTCACGCGTTGACACAAGGGATCACTGCACAAGATCAAGTCTACTTTGTGCATAGCTTTGCGCACAGTGTAAACGACAACACCTTAGCATCTGGTGCATATGGTCAAACATTTTCTGCCATCGTCTGTAAAGACAACTACGCAGGTATGCAATTTCACCCTGAAAAAAGTGCACAAGTCGGCGCAAAGCTTTTAACAAACTTTTTAAATTGGAATGTATAGGCAGAGGTTAACATGATAATTCCAGCTTTAGATGTACTACAAAATCAAATTGTTCGCCTCTACCAAGGTAAATACGACACAGCCCAGTTCTATCCATTTGAATTAGGTGAGCGTCTGCTTGCCTACCAGAACTCAGGCGCAGAAAAATTACATTTAGTAGATTTAGAAGGCGCTCGTGATCCGCAAAAGAAACAGTGGCAACAAATTCAAGCAGCAACAAAAGCATTAAACGTTCCTTACCAAGTCGGTGGCGGCGTACGCAGCTATGAAGATGTAAAACAATGGATTGAAGCTGGCGCGGCTCAAGTTGTTATTGGGTCAATGGCCGTAGATCAACAAACGCAAGTTGCAGAGTGGATCAAAGAGTTTGGCCCTGAAAAATTTGTCATTGCACTGGATGTGAACAAAACCCAATCTAGTTGGGCACCTGCAACACACGGTTGGTTAAGCGATGCCGACAAAGACTTATTCACCCTACTCGACTTTTATGTGGAATTAGGAGTTGTTGACTTTTTATGCACGGACATCAGTAAGGACGGCACTATGACAGGCCCCTCTTTTGCCTTGTATGAAGAAATCGTTGCACACAATAACAGCATAAAAGTACAAGCCTCTGGTGGGGTGAGTTCATTAGACGACATTAAGCGACTCGCTAAAATTGGTGTAGGCGGTGTCATATTAGGTAAATCACTTCTTGATGCTGTTTTTACAGTTGAGGAGGCACTTGCATGTTATCAAAACGCATAATTCCTTGTCTTGATGTAAAAAATGGTCAAGTGGTCAAAGGCGTGAAATTTAAAGGTCACGAAGTTGTCGGTGACATACTCGAACTCGCTGAGCTTTACAGTAAGGCCGGTGCTGACGAGCTAGTGTTCTATGAAATTTCTGCCAGTGTTGAAAAACGATTATTAGATGTAGCCTGGGTGGAGCAAATCGCCCGTCACATTGATATTCCGTTTTGTGTTGCTGGTGGTATCAAGTCTGTTGCAGATGCAGCAAAAGTACTTGAAAGTGGTGCTGATAAAATAAGTATCAATAGCCCTGCAATACACAGACCTGAACTAATTAAAGAATTACATGATGAATTTGGTAAACAATGCGTGGTCGTGGGTATCGACAGCTTTTATGACGTAGAAACAGATCAATATCTTGTTTATCAGCTTACTGGCGATCCAAATGCGTCATCTAGAACTCGATATAAAACACAAGAATGGGTGAAACGCGTTCAAGACTTAGGCGCTGGTGAAATTGTATTAAACTGCATGAATCAAGACGGTGTAAGGAAAGGCTATGACAACAAACAGCTATCAAAGATAAGAGCCATTTGTGACGTGCCGCTTATTGCATCTGGTGGTGCAGGTACCATGCAAGACTTTGTTGATGTATTTAAGCAGAGCCAAGTAGACGGTGCACTCGCTGCCAGTGTATTCCACAAAAACGTTATAGACATAAACGAACTTAAACAATACTTAACAAACAATGGGGTCGCAGCTAGATTATGCAACTAACTAAAGATAACTTATCAAAACTTGATTTTAAAAAGTCCGATATGCTGCCTGCGATTATCCAAGATGCAGCAACTGGGCAAATTTTAATGCAAGGTTTTATGGACCAAGCGGCCATTGCAATGACCTTCGAAAAAGGGCTAGTTACCTTCTATTCTCGTTCAAAGCAGCGATTATGGACAAAAGGTGAAACGTCAGAAAACTATCTAGAACTCGTAGAAGCGCATACAGACTGTGATTATGACTCTATCTTAGTATTGGCAACGCCTAAAGGACCAACCTGCCACTTAGGCACAACAAGTTGCTTTGGTGATGCAAAACCTAACTTAGCTTTTTTAGCTGAGCTTGAGAATGTGATTGTTGAACGTAAAGATGCTGACCCTGAGTCAAGCTATACTGCATCACTGTTTGCCAAAGACTTAAGCCGTAGTTGTCAAAAAGTGGGCGAAGAAGGTGTTGAAGTTGCACTAGCTGCAATGAAGAATGACAAAGATGAACTGCTGAATGAATCTGCAGACTTGCTTTATCACCTAACGGTCTTATTACAACGTAGCGAGTTAAATTTAAAAGATGTAGTAGAAACACTCGAGCAACGTCATAAATAATTCATCGAAAAATATAAAGCCCAAGTGATTAAAAAATAACTTGGGCTTTTTTATTACTTTTAAAAGTGAAAATTATACTAAAACGCTTAACTATGTAGCCTATTCTGAGGTAAGAAATCCTTATTGGTAGCACCGCTCATGCGTCCTGCTGTCGCTGAGGTACCTACATCCATGTAGGCAAGGCAAATATTTCTCTATATAGTTACTCTAAGTGATAAAAATTTAACGCAGCTAGCTTAAGGTTTAATCCCTCGGAATGGTTAGGTGTTATAGCGGATTGATATTAGATTGCATTTGGATGTTCTACACCCGTCCAAGCTTTGTACAATTTAGCCTGACGTTCAGTCGGTGCCTTAACTGCCTTCACTTTTTTAGGTTTATCAAAGTCAGATTTAAGCTTTACTTTTGTTGTCATAAGTTGATGACGTCTAATAAAGCTCACAGTAACCTCTTGCTCTGGCTCAAACAAAGCCAGTGTTTCTTTTATTGACTTACGTACTTGTCGTCCATCTAAGGCCACCAATTTATCACCTGCTGTTAAGCCACTTTCCCAAGCTGAACTCTCTCTTGCTACATGATTTAGAATAAGTAGCTCACCATTAGACTTTGCCATCACATCCAAGCCTGCAATCGCTTTACTGCTTTTAGGACGCGTGTATTCTAAACCTACTTTTTCAAGAAGCACATTAAAGTCAATGCTGAGCGGTGATTCAACGTTGTCTTTCCACCAGGTTGAATAATCACGACCAGAAATTTGCTTTAAGATATTCTGAACATCTTTGCTATTAAAGCTTTTGGGCAATTTAAACTGTTTATACAATTCTGAGTGCACATCTCTGTAACTTACTTTACCTTCACTCTTATCCAGTAAATCAATATCTAGTGCTAATGACACTAAAGACCCTTCTGAGTAAATATTGGTACTGAAGTTACGCCCATGGTCGCCACCTGCGTTGATCCACTTATCAAAACTTGTTTCAGCAGCAGATTGCACTTCTCTGCCCGGCGTTTTTAAATGACGTGAAATTGTTTTATTGATATCTTTATAAAACTCTTCATTGGTAGTTATTCCAGCACTCAATAGTAAGTAATTTTCTAAATAACTGGTTGAACCTTCAGACAACCACAATAAATCTGAGTAATTTGGTGCAATGTAATCGTATGGTACTAAGCCAGCTGGACGGTAGTTTTTTACATTCCACGTATGGATAAATTCGTGCGCAGCCGTTGCTATGAAACCAATATAATCATCACGCTTAGCAAACGAATCTCTATGCCTTTGGATTATTGTAGAGTTTAAATGCTCAGTCGCACCGCGTGCGCCGCTAGTCGCATGAACCATAAATACATAACGTTCATAAGGATAGTCATGCCAAATTAAGCTGCCTGTCTTAACAAGCTTTTTGAGATCAGAAAGCATTAATTCAACATCGTAATTGCCCTCGCCCCAAATAACGAGTTCGTACTTACGGTCATCGACCTTAAATTTATATAAGTCGTTAATGCCTGTCTCAATGGGAGAATCTAATAAAACATCATAGTTGTCAGCTTTAAAACTATGCTTGTCATCTGCGAAGTCCATCCCAGAAACTGATCGCCACCCTTTTGGTACATCTAAGTCGACAGTTACAGGCTCTTGTCTAAAAGAGTCACTGAACATAAAGAAGCCTGATGCATCAATAAATGCGTGACTATCATCAATATGACGTGAACGCATGCCCAATTGATTCGCATAAACTTGATATGAAATGTTGACTTCTGTTGGCTCATTTAAATGTATTCGCCATGTATTTTTATCAACTTTTTTCCAATCGAGATCTTTCCCATTTTCACTTTTCGCATCAAAGAAACGTATTCCATTAGCAAGGTCCAAAATTTCATAACGACCCGTTCTCCAATCAGGAAGATGCACATCTAAGTGTGATTGAGAAGTTTTTGGGAAAGTTACCTTTACATCGCCAAGGTGATGAGCTGGTTCATTTATTGATAGTTTATATTCAACATCAGCAAGTGCAGGAAGTGCCATAAAAGCAGCCAGAATAGAAAGCGTAATTTTATTCATACTTAAATTTATAATGTTCACAAAAAGGTATGAGGTGAGATTAACAAACTCCCAATATAAAGTTTAATAAAAGAGATAAAATACAAATCCTCAAGTTTGTTGTTATATGAAACAAGCAAATTGCCTTCAAAAATGAGATAATTGTTGTAAACTTAAAGTGTTAATGTATTCATAGATGGCTAAATTTGTGACTAATAAAGATGCGCTACTAGAAAAAAAACTAAAACAAGCAGTTAAAGCAAGAGCTGAACTCGAGAATGCGCATAAGGATCAAATACAAACTCTGAGTAACCTTGCTGCCAAGCTTGCGATTAGTAGCAAAGGGCAAGATGTTGCACTAGATAATCTTTTAGCAAAATTTAGACAGGTACTCACTAAAGGCGTTAGCTTTGATGATTTAACCCCTATCATTAACAACATTACTCGTTCCCTTAAAAATCAAGAGACAGTAAACGCTGAAAATCATCAAAAGTTATCTACCAGTATTTCTGATGCAGGTAAACAACTGCAAAAACTTAAAGGTATACCAGATGATACACGCCGCAAGTTACGAAACTTATTAGACAACGAATTATCTGAAGTTAATGTAAGTTATGAATTCTTACCAGTCTTTGAAAAGTTGATTGGTATTTATCAAAAAGTTTTAGCCGTAAAAACAAGAACTGAAGAAGCACAAAAAGCTTCGATAACCAAAAAGCCTGAACTAGCAAGTGAGTTATTAACTCTAGCCAATGAAATCACTTTTGAAGATGATGTTACAAAAGAAGTCATCGATATTAAAACGACACTGTCTCAGTCTGCAGAAGTCGATGTGTTACTGGATTGCGCTATTGCCATCATAGGAATTATTGCCAATAGCATCGCTAGAGAACGTCAGTCTGCGCAGGGTTTTTTGGTTTCACTAAATCAAACTTTAGAAGAACTACACACTTCAATCCTTAGTACGACTAATTCTACTAAGCATATGAGTGCCGAACTTTCAGGCTTAAATAAACAAATTGAAACTAAGATCAAACTTTTAAATGAACAAACGCAAAAAGCGACGTCTATTGCTGATTTGAAACAACTGGTAGACGGTGAATTAAAGCTTTTGAGAAAAGACTTAGTTAAACGAGAAGAATTAGAACAAAAAGACAAAGCAGATTTACTCGAAAGTTTTGAGCATATCAATTCACGTATCAATGTCTTAGAGACAAAAGTTAATACTTATAAGAAACGGCTTTCTGAACAACAATTTAAGAGCTTACTTGACGGCTTAACTAAGTTACCGAACCGTGCTGCTTTCGATGATAGGTTTAATCAAGAATTTCATATGTTTGAGCAACATGATAATGAGACGACATTAGTTGTTATTGATGTCGATTTCTTTAAATCAATAAATGATCAATATGGTCACAGCGCAGGTGACAAGACATTGCAAGTGATTGCTCGAGCATTGAAGAAGGCAATACGTAAATCTGATTTTATTGCCCGTTACGGTGGTGAAGAGTTTGTCTTATTAATGCCTGGGATGCCTTTAACACACGCTAAGGCACCATTAGAAAAGATTAGGAATACCATTAAAGCCATACCGTTTAAGTTTAAAGATAAACAGGTACAAATAACTGTGTCTTTAGGAGCGACGCAATTTAAAAAGGGTGATACACCTTTGGCAGCTTTTGATAGAGCTGATGATGCACTTTACGAAGCAAAAAACAGTGGTAGAGATCGCCTTTGCATTCGTAAATAACAAGGAAAAGGAGAATGCCTATGCAAGTACAACTAAATCCAACTGGCGTACTTAATTTACTTTCAAAACTTGAAGTCGACCTTCTACAAGCCTCTTCAAGCACAGAAAGATATAAACTTTTTAGAAACTGTGTATTAGCGGTATTAAACGTTGGTAGTCATACTGACTCTAGCAGTGAAATTTATGATAAATATCAAGATTTTGATGTAAAACTCATTGCTCGTGAGCGCGGCATAAAAATTGAATTAGAGAATCCACCCGAAACTGCCTTTGTTGATGGAAAGATAGTAATCGGTATTCATGAACATATTTTTTCTGTTATACGTGATTTGCTATTTATCTATCAACGCCACGAGCCAACAGAAGACGAGCATCAAATTACGCATATGGTATTTGATATGCTCAGAAATGCTTCTGCGTTACCGGTTAATACAGATCCAAATATGATTGTCTGTTGGGGTGGGCATTCAATCAGTGAAATCGAGTATAAATACACCAAAGAGGTCGGGTACGAACTAGGCTTGCGCGGACTTAATATTTGTACCGGTTGCGGACCTGGCGCGATGAAAGGCCCGATGAAAGGTGCAACCATTGGTCATGCAAAACAACGTATTACAAACAACCGATATCTAGGCTTAACTGAACCAAGTATTATCGCTGCTGAACCACCTAACCCTATTGTAAATGAGCTTGTAATATTACCAGATATAGAAAAACGCCTAGAAGCATTTGTTCGAACAGCTCATGGCATAATCATTTTCCCTGGTGGTGCAGGCACGGCTGAAGAACTTCTCTATTTATTAGGTATACTGTTACATCCTAATAATCAAAAACAATGTCTACCCGTTATTTTGACCGGGCCAGAATCATCTGCCGATTACTTTAAAGAAATCTGTCAGTTTGTTGAAGATACCCTTGGTGAAGAAGCTTTAAGTAAATTTGAAGTAATAGTGGGCGACCCAAAAAAAGTAGCGGTTACTCTCAAGCAGGCTATGCCTAACGTAAGAGAATACAGAAAATCTCAAGGTGATGCTTATTATTTTAACTGGACGCTAAAAATTGAGCACCAGTTCCAGATGCCATTTGACCCTACTCATGAAAATATGGCGAATCTAAACCTGTCGTTAAATCAAGATAAAGAGCTATTGGCTGCTGATTTACGCAGAGCATTTTCCGGTATTGTAGCCGGTAATGTTAAGGATGAAGGCATTAGAGAAATCAAAAAGCATGGCCCTTATCAGCTTAATGGAGAAACCTCATTAATGGAAAAAATGGACACCCTGTTACAAGCATTTGTAGAGCAAGGCCGTATGAAATTACCTGGCAGTAAATATACGCCTTGTTATGTAGTGAATAGATGAGCAGAACCTTAGTACTAATCGATGCGCTGAACCTCGTTCGGCGCATTTTTGCAATTGAACAAAATCAAAAAGATATTAACTCTGTTAATAACACCGCACAACGCGTTTCATCAGCTGTTAAAAAGCTGCTAAACCTGACTTCAGCAACTCATGCGATAGCTGTGTTCGATGGTGATGGAAGTTGGCGTTATCATTACTATGATAAGTATAAAGCCACCAGAAAACCAATGCCCACAATCTTGTCCAATAACATGGAGACTATCGAAAAGGCATTTGAACAAGCAGGTATACCTGTTTATAGACCTGAACACGATGAGGCTGACGATATCATTGCAACCCTTGCCACAAAGGCTGCTAATGCAGACGTGCATGTTATCATCGTATCAACAGATAAAGGCTTTCTGCCACATCTTACTCAAGGTATTAAAATATACGATTATTTTAAGAAAAACTGGATTGATACAGAGCAGATAACAAATAAATTCAAAGTCGAAAAGCATCAACTTATAGAACTTTGGGCTATGGCAGGCGATAAAACAAACGACATACCAGGTATTGCAGGAATAGGTTTAAAGACAGCACAGCGACTATTAAATGATTGTGGTGATTTTGAAACTATTTTGGCTTTAGAGTCGTTAAAGCCCTCGGAAAAGCAAAGGATCCAATCTGGGTTAGACGATTTTGTAACGAGCAAAAACTTGGTGACATTAAGGACAGACATACATTTAGGCTTTAATCTACAAGATTTGAGAGTAAACCGATAACTCTCTGAGAAAGTTTTAACCCCATAAGACTTTGATATACTAACTTTGATTTAATTCTTGGATTTGTCATGATCAAAAAAGTACTGCAATACATAATTTTAGGCCTTGCTGTTTATGCAAGTATTGTCATGCTAGTGATCAATTTTTACAAAGATGATCCTCAAGCCATGATCTGGCAAGATAGAGAGGCTTTCAATAACCGCTTTATTTCAAAACTTGATGAATCTGAGGTTGTGCCTTTAGAGGAGGTACTCGAAACACTGGGTAGTCCTGACCTGACTTATGTTTCTAAGCAACAAGATAATGTATTTCAGATAGTTTACTACAGGACACAACTTGTAAAATCAGACGGAATTACAACTCAAGACGAGTGTACTGGCCTCCTATTTAAAAATGGTACACTGCTAGTCTGGGGTGAGAATGCAACCATCGAATATAATAAAATAAGTGGAGAATAAAGCCGCCATGAAAGCATCTCCTATACAATTAAAAAAAATTTTTGAGCATTCGCATCAGGTTCTTAGGCTCTATTACAGCAAAGAAAAGTGGCCAGTTATATATCCAAGTATAACGCAACTAGCTGAAAGATTTGTTCAATGTTACAGGCAGCAGCCAAACGCATTGCATGCACACCTTCACTTTTACACAAAGCATCAAGGATACACAACTAACCTAGTTGTTAATCAATGCATACTTGTTACTGCGATTTGTCAGGCATTAAAATTTAATAAAGAACTCACTGAATCCTTAGTTATAGCTGCCATATCAGATCAAATTTGTACATCAAATGAAACTAATAAACTTGCTGCTGGGCAACACCTCTCAGAGCAAGCTCAAAGATTAGTTCAAAACCGACATGCACTTGCCGTAAAAATGCTAAACAAAGGCAATGTGCCCACTGGACAAGTACAAAGAATACTCGCTCGTTTAGATAAATATGCTTCAGCCATTACTGGAATTAATGCAATTCCACTTTATGATAACCCTAGTATTATCGTTGCAATCGCAATGCGTATTGCGAAAGCGATTACACCAAGGCCAAAAGTAAAGACTTTTAACCTTAATCAAGCGATTAAATCGCTTTATTTAAGCTGTTATAACGAATTCGCGCAGAATGCTTTATGTGAGCTAAGTGCACGACTTGTTGCCTATCCATCAGGGTTGTCTGTGTCTTATAAAAATGAGCAATGTATTGTTTTAGCTAGAAGTGGCAATATTCATTACCTTGCATTAATCACAGAAGGTAAAGCCAGGAGGATCATCAGAACATCTCAACCCATCTATGGTGATTACCGAAGTAAAATCATCAGTGATCCCATCCTTCTTTATAAAATATGGTTTAATGAGCAGTTGCCTGAAGTAAAAGTTAACGATTTAGACGAGAGTAAAAACCTTGAGTCCATTGCAAAACTCGGCAACACAAAATATCCTGACTTTAACCAACTAGAAAGAGTAGTAACAAACTTTGAGCATATAGAGCAGGCACTTCGAACAGCTGCTAAGCAATATAATCGCCAAGGCCAAAAAGCCGGAAGTGTTCGGCATAGTTTAACAATGGTCGGGTTAGACACAGCAGCCTTACTTTGTCAGCGTGTATTATTAGAAACCATGATCGCTAACGTTAGCCACCCATTTGCCTCTGATATTATTAATAAATACACGCATATTAATAAAGTTATCACTTTATTAATAAGTAAAAACCACAGTGAGCAGTTCGAGTTTTACCTGTGCCCTTTCGCCGCTTTCATTTATTTCTTACTTCAGCAGCATCCTGAAAAAGTCATGCGTTTTATGCAAATTGATGAGGATGAGTTTTCTAATAAACCGCTTTCAATTGCACAACTATTTGGTGTAAGTGATTACCAAAATAATTCATTGTCAGACTATGTGAACGATTATTTTTCTGAGTCATTTTCTCATCGCGCACTCCTAAATACTGAAACTAAGACTAAAAGTCAGTTAAATGACGTAGACAAAGAATTTGTTGCTATTAAGTATTTGGTAATGGCAACGTTATACAACATAGATTTGGAGACGCCATGGCAAAGGCAAGCGACAACATATGTCCTTAAACAATTCGAATGGGAAAATATCGAAATATTCAAATCAGCGCTACTTGACCTATCACCATATTGTATCATTGAGTGATATTTATCCCATAAATGCTATCAATGACAAACATAATTAGTGGTTATGCCAATTTTTCATTACTTACTAGCATAAGACTACATAAATTGTTATAAAACGCGCTTAATTTTTCAAGCGAACACACACCTTCCTTCTTTGTTTACTACACTCAGTATTTAGTGCCCAAGTGGCTAGGTGTGAAAAATATATTGATAAAGGAAACCATAATGGCAAAGCAAACTATCACTGTGATCAAGGGCGACGGTATTGGTCCAAGCATTATTGATTCAGCAATTGAGATCTTAAACGCTGCTGGCTGTGATTTTGATTATGAATTTGTTGATGCAGGTTTAACTGCACTAGAAAAGACAGGTGAACTTTTACCTAAAGAAACACTAGAAGTAATCGAGAAAAATAAGATCACTTTAAAAGGTCCATTAACTACACCTGTTGGTGAAGGTTTTACTTCAATCAATGTAACACTGCGTAAGCAATTTGGCTTATACGCGAACGTTCGCCCTGTAAAATCATTTGCTGGAACAAAAGCACGTTACGACGACATTGACATTATCACTATTCGTGAAAACACTCAGGGCATGTACTCAGGTCTTGGTCAGGTTGTTTCTGAAGATGGTAATGAAGCAGAAGCAATGTCAAAAATTACACGAGATGGTGCAGAGAAAATTGTTACATTTGCATATGAGTTAGCTCGTCGCGAAGGCCGAAAAAAAGTAACCGCCGTTCATAAAGCGAATATCCTAAAATCGACTTCAGGTTTATTCCTTAAGGTTGCGCGTGAAGTAGGTGAACGTTACCCTGATATCGAATCAGCTGAAATGATTGTTGATGCTACATGTATGAAACTTGTTATGACACCTGAAGAATTCGATGTAGTCGTAACAACAAATTTATTCGGCGATATCTTATCTGACCTATGTGCTGGTCTAGTGGGTGGTCTTGGTATGGCTCCAGGTGCAAACATTGGTGAGAATGCAGCAATTTTTGAGGCTGTTCACGGCAGCGCACCTGATATTGCAGGTAAAAACCTTGCTAATCCAACTTCAGTTATCTTAGCGTCAATCCAAATGCTTGAATACTTGGAAATGGGTGAAACTGCTGACCGCATCCGTAATGCTGTGGCTAATGTTATTAAATCGGGCGACAGAACCACGCGTGACTTAGGTGGTAGCCACGGTACAACTGATTTCACACAGGCCGTGATCGACCGACTTTAATATGAATAAATCTAGAATTAATTTTTATTAAAAATTAGTAGAGAGCTGCCAAAGGCAGCTCTCTACTTTATAGCTAAAACTTAAGTCTTCTTAACAATAACAAGCCTGATAGCAATATTATTGACATACTCCCTCCAGAACTAGATTCATCGTTTTGAGCTTCAGCTAATGTTACTGTTTTCGTTTCTGTCTTAGTTTGTTTACTCTCAGCGTCGGTTAAAGTTGCTGTAACATTAAACTGCCCACTCGTATTATAAGTGTGTGACACACTCTCGCCATTGCCCTGATTACCATCACCAAAGTCCCAGCTAACACTGTAATTTCCAGTACCACCTGATGATGTTGCTTTGGCATTCAACTGTAAGCCATTGGTCGTTACTGAAGTAGTAATTTGAAGGGGGACATTTAGAGTAACCTGCTCCACTTCAAAAGTAGTATTTTCATCGCCATCAGTGACCGTCGCTTTAACTGTGTAAGACCCGCTCAGTGAATAGCTATGAGATATTTCCTCGCCATTCAAAATATTGTCATCACCCATATCCCAGTCTACAGTGTAAGGTTCAACCCCCCCATCTATTGATATCTTACCAGTCAATACACCATCAGCGTGCGCTAAGACAACCTCTGTAATTTCAAGTGGTTTACTTAAGTTTAATTCAGTTTCGGCACGGTTAACTTGACCATTTTCTTTGCGCTGTGTGAATTTAACAGTATATTTCTGATATTGATCAAATTTAATTGTTGGATTAAGAACTTCACTTGATTGACCATCGGAGAATTCCCAAACAAAGCTATCTGTTTCAGATAACAAAAAGCCGTTAGCAGAAAAACTCACCTGGTTATCTTTAATGATGTAGCTAATGTCCGTTTGTCCAGCCATGTAAGTGATTTGAACTTCAGCATTATCAAAAGATTCAGAGATATCCATTAACTCTATCTTTAAGCCATACTTAGGTACTTTAACACCAGATTCAGGTTGTATTTTGAAAGAATAATCTAGACTATCATCAAAAAAGCTCACCGATGATAGATCACTATCTCCAAGTCCTTCTGATTGCTGTGTCAGACGCATAGCGGCATCACGAACTTGTATCATTGAACTAGCAGCATCAGTACCATTGGACTTGAATATGGGCCTCTGATCTGTATCTATAATAAGTAAATCCCCAAAACCTTGATGTTCAGATGTGTTATTGTTTTCATAATTATCATTAGAATACCAAAGCGTAAGACCAGCTGGGTATTGTGCTTGCTGTAAGCCTTTATCTAAGCCTTGATGACTCCTTAATTGTAGATAGTAAGCATGTTCATCTCCTGACTTATATCGCCCTATTTTTCTAAAACCGTTAAATTGATTGCTGTTGTTGTTTTCAGCATTATCATTTAATACCTCTTGTTGTGAAGAAAAAATAGATATGTCGTCCAATACAATACCAAAGAAAGAGACTTCTGCGTCTGTCTGATAAACGAATGTAATAGTTGCTTGTTGATTGGCATATGAAGAGAGATCATAGATTAAATCAACAAAATCAGCATTTTTTACATCACTAGCAGCCGAACTACCGTCAAGGTAATGCTTAACAGTGGGGTAATTAGGGTGAGATGTTTTAGTTGCGTTCCCAGCTAACGGTTCCGAGTTTACATACACTTGAAAAATATCGTAGTCAGACTCAATACTAAACTTACTCTTCATCTTCAAAGTTATTTGATCCGAGTCAGGTAAAGACACATCAAATGACATTTGATTATTAAGATTATTACCATCGCCAGAATAGTATTGAAATGAACCAGAACTTGGAACAATAAAATCTTCTAGTAAAGGAGGTAAGGTAATCTTAATTTGATTTGTAGATTCATCAAAAACACTTGCATGAGTAACATTAAGATTTTCAGTGCCATCAATCGAGGTCAACTCAAGCGATTTTTGATTAACCCAACTTCCACCAAATCGATTTTGCAGATATTCTAAATTTTTTGGGCTGAACATAACTGGCGCTGAACCTCTGACCTCTCCCATCCAACTTCCGCTTGACATAACTGACCAATTAGCAACAGGCTCACCTATTCGTATATCTTTTAAATCGTACTCGTCAGGCAAACCTAAATCATGGCCAAATTCATGAACGACCACACCAATACCTGCATCAATTGGGTTAATTGTGTAATTGAATGCTTTTACAGTTGAACCCGCCACATCAGCAGGTTGATTTGAGCTGTCTGTCACAAAAAATCTATGTGACCAAATCGCATCATCACCAAGTACGCCACCACCTGCTTCTTGACCGATGCTAGAATGGAATAATAAGATATGATCAATGACACCATCAGGTTCATTTATAATGCCATCACCATCACTGTCGCTCAGATCGGTTTGATCGAACTCAGTGAGATTCAATCCTTGAGCAACTAACGCCTCGACAGCCTCTAATACCAACTCAGTAGCATTCTCATCTCGTATGTCTGAATTTTGTCGACCATAGTAAGCAGCTTTATTTTTAGCCGTGACCCAACCAAAAACACTACCTGTTAAATCAAAGTTACTGCCTGTAACATCACGATAATATTGTCGGGCACTGGGAAAGGTTTCCCCATTAGGTCCTGTAAACCCATCGACAGAGAAAAGTAAATTACGATAATGGTCAATTGTGTAACTACTATAAAACATATCAGTATCAGCTGGTTCAAGTCTCGGTTGGCTTGACTTTAAATCTGGAAAATCTACAAGAATACCCAAAATCTTTACTTTATCTAGCGTATCGCTGTTGTTATCTTGTGCGAAGCTTATTGCTCGTTTTAAAGTTGGTTTAACTCGTTGAAAAGGTGCATTTAACGAGGCTGACTTTGGCATTCCACTTTTAGGAATATAAGAGCTTAGTAACTGACTTTTTTCATATTCGCTTAATTTTCGAGCCAGTTTCTTCTCTTGCCAATAAATAACTCTCTCTTCATCCAATCGTAATAAATCAGGCATAGCATTGGATTGTAAGCTAAATAGAAAACTCAAAATAAATAGAGCAAAATATTTCAAATTCATATAACACACCGAAATCTGTTGATTAATTCGATACTATCATTGCAAGTAGTACACGTCTGTACTGAGATAAAATCGATGCTAAAAATACTTTATTCGCATACAACATAAAAATAGACCACAATAACAACCAAATCATCGTAAAAACATCATTTATAGAAACTTTATGCAACTTTAGTGTAATCCCACTTGACTTCTGCATATAAAAAACCTTTAATTATTGAGTAAATATTTTTATAGATTTCTTATTTCAAGTTATGGTTTCTTATTTATTTGTAAATGTCGTACTCGTACTGGTCTTATTTATAAGCTCAGCGGGGACGTATTAACTTGATTTACGATGAAACCCCGCAATTGCGGGGTTTTTTTTTGTTTAATTTTACGATTGCACCGAGGAATGAGGATGGTACAAGCGCAATTTAACGGCTCTGAGTTAGTCGTAAAAGCTTTAAAAGCGTTAGAAGTAGAATATATATTTGGTTACCCTGGTGGGTCAGTACTAGATCTATATGATGCACTGTTTCAACAAAGCGATATTGAGCATGTTTTAGTTCGACACGAACAAGCTGCAACACATATGGCCGATGGATATGCAAGAGCAACAGGTGAAGTTGGTGTTGTTCTCGCAACATCAGGTCCTGGAGCCACAAATTGTATAACGGGTATTGCCACTGCATACATGGATTCAATTCCAATGGTAGTACTATCAGGCCAAGTACCGTCGAATCTAATCGGTGATGACGCTTTCCAGGAGACTGACATCGTCGGTTGCTCAAGACCAATCGTAAAACATAGCTTCAACTGCCGTAGAGCAGAAGAAATTCCAACTGTTCTGGCAAAAGCGTTTTATCTGGCTAATTCTGGTCGCCCTGGTCCAGTCGTCGTTGAATTGCCAAAGGACATTTTAAATCCGCAATTAAAGTTCGACTTTAACATGCCAAAGCAGATAGAAATGCGTACATACAATCCCAGCGTCAAAGGTCACGGAAAACAGATAAAGAAAGCCGTTGAAGCTATCTTGAATGCAAAGCGTTTAGTTATTTATTCTGGTGGTGGCGTTGTCTTGTCCGATACCTCAGATAAATTGAAAGAGCTAGTAGAAACGCTTAATGCTCCCATCACAAATACGCTTATGGGATTAGGTGGAATTAGTGGGACTCACCCTAATTTTATCGGTATGCTTGGTATGCATGGCAATGTTGAAGCAAACAAAGCAATGGCGAACGCAGATGTAATATTGGCGTTAGGCGCGCGATTTGACGATCGTGTAACTAATAACGTGAATAAATTCTGCCCGAATGCGACTATAGTTCATGTAGACGTTGACCCAACTTCTATTTCGAAAACCATTAAAGCACACATTCCGGTAGTAGGTTGTCTCGCGACTGTATTCGATCAACTACTGAGCGCAATTAACGCCAGCTCAGAACGCATTGATCGAGCAGCACAAGAAGTTTGGTGGGAGCAAATTACACAATGGAGAGCACAAAAGTGTCTTGCTTATAAAGCTGACTCTGAAGTTTTAAAACCGCAAACAGTCATCGAGAAAGTGTACGAAATTACCAATGGAAATGCTTATGTTTGTTCTGATGTTGGTCAACATCAGATGTTTGCTGCGCAGTATTATCCGTTTAAAAATCCACGTCAATGGATTAACTCAGGAGGCCTTGGCACCATGGGCTTTGGTTTACCCGCTGCAATGGGAGTTAAAATGGCTTTTCCAGAAAGTGAGGTACTTTGTGTTACAGGTGATGGCTCTATTCAGATGAATATTCAAGAATTATCAACATGCTTGCAATATGGCCTCGCAGTTAAAATTATTTCATTGAATAACCGCTCATTAGGCATGGTAAGACAATGGCAAGATATGCAGTATGGTGGTCGCCATTCTAGTTCATACATGGACTCTTTACCTGACTTTGTCGCTCTAGCTGAAAGTTATGGCCATATCGGTATAAAAGTCGACAGACCTGATCAAATTGATGAAGCTCTTATAAAAGCATTCTCAATTAATGATAGATTGGTATTTTTAGATATCCGAGTAGATGAAAAAGAACATGTTTATCCCATGCAAATAAAGTTGGGAGCAATTGATGAAATGTGGTTGAAAAAGGGAGTGAAAGCATAATGCGTAGAATCTTAAGTATCCTTTTAGAAAATGAGCCAGGTGCATTATCAAGAATTGTTGGCTTATTTTCACAACGCGCCTACAACATTGATAGCTTAACCGTGGGAACGACTGACGACCAAACATTATCGCGAATTACAATAACAACTCATGGCGACGATAGAGTTGTAGAACAAATCACTAAACAAGTGAACAAACTTGTAGATGTTCTAAAAGTACAGGACTTAACAGAAGTTCAACATATTGAACGAGAGCTGTTACTTGTTAAAGTGTATGCCAGAGATGAGACGATGCGTGCTGCAGTTACACGTATCGCCGATGTTTATCAAGGTGCAATTATAGACATGGGTAAACAAAGTTATACGCTGCAACTTCTAAGTAGCTCTGAAAAAATTGAATCGTTTTTAGATATGCTAAGGCATGAGAGCGATATAATAGAGTTAGTGCGCTCTGGTGCTGTAGGGATAGGACGCGGTGATAAGGCGTTAAGAGCCTAAATTGATAATAAAAAAGGGGCTAAGGCCCCTTTTTAAATCAATTCAAAATAAGTAAAATTACTGATTTACTTGATCTTTAAGCCCTTTACCTGCTTTGAAGCTAGGAATATTTGCAGCTGCGATTTGGATCTCAGCGCCAGTCTGTGGGTTACGGCCAGTACGAGCTGCGCGCTCTTTTACTGAAAAAGTACCAAAACCAACCAGTGCTACTGAATTACCTTCTTTAAGAGAGTTTGTCACAGCACCGGTGAATGATTCAAGCGCTCTTGCTGCAGCGGCTTTAGAAATTTCAGCATCAGCTGCCATCTTTTCAACTAGTTGAGCTTTATTCATTGTTTAATTCCTATTTATTGTAATTTTGCCTAAGCAAAACCTATGTTTATGTATTTTTCGGCTTAGTGCAACTATTAACTTTATATTTTTATGAAAAATCGCATTAAATACCGTAATTAAAGGGCTTTCGAGGTGTTTTGAGTTTATTTTAATCAAGCCACTTAAATTCTTTTAAGCTGATTTTATTATTCTTAAAAACCACCCCCTCATCTTCAAGCCTTTCTTTCTGCTCTAAAAACTTGCTGCTATCCAGTGGAAATGAAATTTTTCCTTGAGAGTTAATAACTCGATACCAAGGTAGCTTTGAATCTTTTGGCAGCGCTTTTAAAATACTTCCTACTTTTCTCGAATAATTCCCTTGCCCCGCCAGTTTAGCAATTTGCCCATATGTTGCGACATGGCCATATGGAATTTCACCGATAATAGTGTGTACTCGTAACTCAAAATCATCATTCATATTTTTACCTAATTACTTGAACCCAGACCAGATAGATCTAACTAAAGGCCCATGGTGTCTGATATGCTTTATAAACATAAACGTTAGCTGTTAAATTATCTTGTCAGTCTATGGTTCTTACACGCTCTAATTCACCGTTATCAATTTCATTTCTACAATGCGCCAAACTTGTCAGTGCGCCCCCTAAGCAAGACAACAGAAATGATTTCAAAGATGTTAAATCATCTATTTTCATGCGGTTCGTGTTAAGCGTGCAAGCTAAGCTGTAACTCCACCCAATTTAGTACAGCTCTTTTGTAGAATTTTATGCAGCCTCAA
>CAYZOE010000052.1:0-31935 GCA_964479805.1 uncultured Pseudoalteromonas sp.
ACCTGGGAATGGCGGGATCAAAACCCGCTGCCTTACCGCTTGGCGATACTCCAACGAAAATTTCAAATCTTTGTTGAACCGTGATTTGAGTCTGGGGCATAAATGAATGAGGGATTAAAACATCTCTCTTCCGCCCTTACCGCTTCCACTTCGTGCGAGGCGATAATTCAACTAAGGTAGTTGATTATTTTAGTTCTAATCGAGAACATGGTGCGGAAGGAGAGACTTGAACTCTCACATCCGAAGATACTGGAACCTAAATCCAGCGCGTCTACCAATTCCGCCACTTCCGCATATTTTCTTTAGTAGAAAATGGTGGCTATGCCCTGATTTGAACAGGGGACCCCATCATTATGAGTGATGTGCTCTAACCAGCTGAGCTACATAGCCGTGTCTTTCTAGTGTGTCACCATCGCTGGTGCGGGGCGTATTATGCTGATATGCTCCAAACTCGTCAACACCTTTTTTGCAAAAAAGTTGTCATTAAAGTCCTTTTGCAGATTAATTGCGCGAAATGGCTGAATATGAACCATAAAAAGATAAAAAGTGAGTTGTTTTCAGAAAACAAAAAAGGAGACATCAAGCCTCCTTTTAAAATACGAAGTTAAGATGCTTACACATTGAACAGGAAGTTCATTACGTCACCATCTTTAACAATGTATTCTTTACCTTCTTGGCGCATTTTACCTGCGTCTTTCGCACCGCTTTCACCTTTGAATTCGATATAATCATCAAAACCAATTGTTTGCGCACGAATAAAGCCTCGTTCGAAGTCTGTGTGGATCTTACCAGCAGCTTGTGGTGCTGTTGCACCAACTGGAATAGTCCATGCACGTACTTCTTTTACACCAGCAGTGAAATAAGTTTGTAATTTTAGTAGCTCGTAACCACCACGGATCACAAGGTTGAGGCCTGGCTCTTCAAGACCAAGATCAGCCATAAACTCTAACTTATCTTCTTCTTCTAGCTCTGAAAGCTCAGATTCAATTGCAGCACAAACTGGTATCACAACCGCATCTTCGTTTTTAGCAATCTCACGAACTTGCTCTAAGAATGGGTTATTTTCAAAGCCATCTTCAGTGACGTTCGCAATATACATGGTTGGCTTAATTGTTAAGAAGTTAAGTGGCTTGATAGCAGCGAGCTCTTCCTTACTAAGCTCTAAAGAACGTAGAGTTAAGCCTTCATCTAAATGCGCTTTCACTTTCTCTAGTACTTCGTTCTGGAATTTAGCTTCTTTATCGCCGCCTTTCGCTTTTTTAGCATTACGTTGAGCGGCACGATCCGCGGCTTCCATGTCTGCTAAAACAAGTTCAGTGTTGATAACATCAATATCATCAGCTGGATTAACTTGGCCAGACACGTGAACGATGTTTTCGTCTTCGAAACAACGTACAACATGACCAATTGCATCCGTTTCACGAATATTAGCAAGGAACTGGTTACCTAAACCTTCGCCTTTTGACGCACCTTTTACAAGACCTGCAATATCAACGAATTCCATAGTTGTTGCGATTGTTTTTTGAGGATTAACAATCTCAGCCAGTTGGTCTAAACGCGGATCTGGCACGGCAACAACGCCTGTGTTTGGTTCGATTGTACAAAACGGAAAGTTTGCGGCTTCAATTCCCGCTTTAGTTAATGCATTAAATAGGGTTGATTTACCAACGTTAGGTAAACCTACAATGCCACATTTAAAACCCATAATTTTGAACCTTCAGTTAATCAAATTGTTGCCGTAAGCGATTTTACGGCTTAAATGAATGTAGTCTGTTTTGTGCTTTTAACACACCATCTTTTGCTAAAATTTCCATACAGCGAACAGCTTCATCAACAACAGCGTCGATTTTTTCTTGGTCGGCTTGAGGTGCTTTACCTAAAACCCAGCCCGTTACTTTATCTCTGTGTCCAGGGTGACCAATACCAACACGTAAACGCATAAATTCTTTGTTATTACCCATTTTAGCAATTATGTCTTTCAAGCCATTGTGACCACCGTGACCACCGCCTTTTTTGATTTTAGCTATCCCCGGCTCCATGTCCATTTCGTCATGAGCAACTAAAATATTTTCAGCTGGGATTTTATAAAAATTAGCAAGACTTGAGACCGCTTTACCACTTAAATTCATATAAGTTGTAGGAATAAGCAGTTTGAATTCTTGGTTGTTGATTATCACTTTGCCAGATAGGCCGTGATGTTTTGAATCAGGTTTGAGGATGCAATTGTAGCGTTTTGCCAGTTCTTCGATGAACCACGCACCGGCATTATGACGGGTTTGAGCGTATTCAGGGCCTGGATTAGCCAGGCCCACAAGCATTTGAATAGTATTCAAGGTGCTAACACCTTAGAAATTATTCTGCAGCTTCTTCAGCTTCTTCAGAAGCAGCGCCTTTAGGAGCGTTTAAAGTAACAACTGCTTGGTCGTGGTCTGCACCTTTAGCTAGTTCTACTGAAACAACACCTGCAGGAAGAGCTACGTCAGAAAGGTGTACAGTTGCACCTACTTCTAATGCTGCTACGTCTACTTCTACGAACTCAGGAAGTTGAGCTGGTAAACAAGTGATTTCGATTTCTGTTACGTGGTGAGCAACAGTGTTACCGCCTTTAGTTGCAGCTTCTTCGTTGATGAAGTGTACAGGAACCTTAGTGTGGATCTTGTGAGCAGCGTCAACACGTTGGAAGTCTAAGTGAGTTACTTTAGGCTTGAACGGGTGACGTTGGATGTCTTTAAGGATCGCTTCAACTGACTCACCACCGATGTTTAGTGTAAGGATGTGAGTGTAGAACCCTTCATCTTCTTGTGCTTTTATTACTTTGTTGTGGTTAAGCGTTAAAGCAACTGCATCTTTACCAGCACCGTAT
Source organism: uncultured Pseudoalteromonas sp. (assembly GCA_964479805.1). GTDB lineage: Bacteria > Pseudomonadota > Gammaproteobacteria > Enterobacterales > Alteromonadaceae > Pseudoalteromonas. Next base: position 2,864 of record CAYZOE010000052.1, read on the forward strand.
AGGATCGCTGGTACTTTATCAGCGTGACGTAGGCGGCGGCTCGCACCAGTACCTAAAACTTCACGTACTTCTGCTTCTAAAGTGTATAATTCGTTAGACATGGATGTCTCCAAAATAAAAGTTAAATTAATGATTAAAGGATTCGCGACCAAATCCTCTACCTTAAAAAGGCGCGATACTATACCACCACTGAATGGTAAATTAAACAAAAAAAGCACCTTAAGGTGCTTTTTGTCAAAGTAAGCAATGTTTAGTGCGTAAACATTGCCGAGATTGACTCTTCATTGCTGATACGGCGAATCGTTTCTGCCAGCATGTCAGCGAGGGTCAATACTTTAATTTTATCGATAGAACGAAGCTCATCACTTAACGTGATTGAGTCAGTCACGATAACTTCATCAATGACAGAGTTGCGCAGGTTTTCTGCTGCAGCACCAGAAAGTACTGGGTGCGTTGCATAAGCAAATACGCGTTTAGCGCCATGCTCTTTAAGTGCCTCTGCTGCCTTACATAAGGTACCACCAGTGTCGATCATATCGTCAACAATGATACAATCACGGCCTTCAACATCACCAATGATATGCATGACTTGAGATACGTTTGCTTTCGGTCGACGTTTGTCGATGATAGCAAGGTCAGTATCATTAAGTAGTTTTGCGATTGCACGAGCACGTACAACACCGCCAATGTCCGGTGACACAACCACAACATCGTCAAATTCACGAGACTTCATATCGTCAAGTAGTACAGGACTACCGAATACGTTGTCTACAGGCACATCGAAGAAACCTTGAATTTGTTCTGCGTGCAGATCCACAGTTAATACGCGGTCAACACCAACACTTGAAAGGAAGTCTGCTACTACTTTAGCTGTGATTGGTACACGAGCTGAGCGAACACGACGGTCTTGACGCGCATAACCGAAGTAAGGGATAACAGCTGTAATACGACCTGCTGATGCACGACGCAGAGCGTCAACCATCACGATTAGTTCCATTAAGTTGTCGTTTGTAGGGGCACAGGTTGATTGAATAATGAAAACATCCGATCCACGTACATTTTCATTGATTTGAACACTGATCTCGCCGTCACTAAAACGACCAACAACAGCATCACCTAACTCGATGAATAAACGTTTCGCAATTTTTTGAGCTAACTCAGGCGTTGCGTTACCAGCGAAGAGCTTCATGTCAGGCACGGTAGGGTTCCTCAGGCACTGAAATTTTTTGGACTAACATGCAATGACGGTGTCAAAACAGGCTAACTTAAACAATTTTACTTCTACTCTTTAAGCCATGACGCTAACTGGCGATGAGCCAGTGATACAGCATGGCTTGGGGCGATAAACCCTTGCCAAGCGTTGGGTAATTTAGAGAGTACACGCCGTGCAATTTCCTCAGAGTCTAACTCGACAAAACAACACGCTCCCGTCCCAGTCATTCTTGACGGACCGTATTTTAGCAACCACTGCAGTGTCTTTTCAACCTCGGGGTAGAGCTTTTTAACCAGAGCTTCACAATCGTTGCTGGTATTTGCCATAAACCACTGACTGGTTAGTTTTGGCGTATTTCTTGGTAAATCAGGATGAGTGAAGACTTTTGCTGTACTAATATGGACATTGGGAAATACTACACAAAACCATTTATGTTCAATCTCAACCGCATTGAGCTTTTCCCCAACGCCTTGTGCTATGGCGGTTTTACCATTGATAAAGACTGGTATATCGGCACCGAGTTTTAAGCCTATTTCAGCCAAGGTATCCAGATTTAAGTGACATTGCCACAAAGAATTCAATGCCAGCAAAGTGGTTGCCGCATCGGATGAACCACCGCCAACACCACCGCCCATAGGCAAACATTTTTTTAAGTTAATCGTCACGCCTTGAGTTACTTGTTTGTATGGCAACAAGGCTTGAGCCGCTTTAAAGATTAGATTGTCTTCAGTTTTGATGTCATTGGTATCACCAACAATGCTAATTTGGTTGTCATCAGTTAAGTTAAACTCTAACTCATCTCCAAAATCTAAAAAGGTAAACAAACTCTCTAATTCATGATAGCCGTCTTCACGCTGATTATTGATGTGTAAAAACAGGTTAAGTTTTGCTGGAGCCGTTAGAGTTAAATTATTCATTATTGAACTGCCATGAATTGAGTTGAATTTTTATTCTTAATTTATCTTGAGTAAGTGAAATACGTTTTGGTAACCAAAAGCCATCAACCATTTGATAGCTTTGGTAGTCGATAAACCATGTTTTACCTTGTTTATCTGTCCACTTTGCAGACTTAAGGCGGGATTGAGGGTCGTACTGGTTGTTGTTACTCTGAATGGCACCGGTTAACCAAAATGGTGCCTTCTCAAAAGGTAGCTGAAAGCCACTCAACCGGGCAACGAGAGCACTGCTACTTTGGTCAATATACTGTTCATCTTGATAGGCCATTTCACTGTGATTTTCATGCTCTATCAGTTCAAGTAATTGTGTGCCAATAAAACTGGATAAAATGAGGTGCTGACGACTTTCTTTTAATTGCCAGTTGAAGTTAACAGACTGCCGATCATTTGGAGCAATAAAGGCGACTTTACCACTGACTTTCCAGTTATTTTGTGCCTCTAATTGCGACCGCCAATCAGTTTGTGGTATCTCTTGTTCTGTGATTCGTTGAGCACAGCCACTGATAAATAAAAAAAACATAAGCAAAATCAAATGAATTTGTTTCAAATGTTGTTCCTTCCTTTCCATATTTGCAGGATGTTTGATAAAATTCTCGGCTTTCTAGCAGGGCTCGAGCAATTTATTGGTAGCTATGACCATTATCGCACTTGGTATTAATCACAAAACAGCATCAGTTGAATTACGCGAAAAAGTGGCGTTTTCACCTGAGCAACTATCAAACGCATTGTCGCAATTAGCGAGCTCTGAGCACTTTAAAGAGACCGTGATTGTCTCGACCTGTAACCGAACTGAACTGTATTGTAGCCTTGAGCATAGCAATTCCCAAGCGCTTCTCAAATGGTTAGCTGATTTTCACTGTATCGACACTGAACAGCTTGAAGGTAATGTCTACATTCATCAAAACCAAGACGCTATTAATCATTTGATGCGCGTAGCTTGTGGTTTAGACTCTTTAGTACTGGGTGAGCCGCAGATCCTTGGTCAGATCAAGCAGTCTTACAACAGTGCAAAACAGCATGACTGTGTGTTACCTACTTTTGAACGTTTATTTCAAAAAACCTTTTCTGTTGCCAAGCAAGTAAGAACTGAAACTGACATCGGTGCCAGTGCCGTATCTGTTGCGTATGCTGCAGTTAACTTGGCAAAGCACATTTATGGTCAACTAGATAAAACCAAAGTGTTATTAATTGGTGCAGGTGAGACCATTGAACTGGTTGCAAGGCATTTGTATCAACAGCACCCAAAAGCTATCACTGTTGCAAATAGAACGATTGAACGTGCTAAAAACTTAGCAGAAGAAGTAGAAGCTGATGTAATTTCATTGGCGCAGTTACCAGAAAAATTGTACGACGCTGATATTGTTATCAGTTCGACTGCCAGTACATTACCAATCATTGGTAAAGGTATGGTTGAGCAGGCGCTTAAACAGCGACGACATAAGCCTATGCTGTTTGTTGATATTGCCGTGCCGCGAGATATCGAAAGTCAGGTTGGCGAATTAGATGCAGCTTATATTTATTCGGTTGATGACTTACAAGCCATCGTCAATGAAAATATGGCAAGCCGTGAGCAGGCGGCAGAGCAAGCGCAAGAAATCATCCTTAAAAAAACGCATGAATTTGCCAAATGGCAACGCTCACAAGGGTCGATTGATGTTATTCGACAGTATCGAGATTCGGCGCAAGAAGTAAAAACAGAATTAGTAGAAAAGGCTGTAAATCAGCTACAATCAGGCAAATCAGCCGAAAAAGTGTTGCTTGAAATGGCTAACAAGCTCACGAATCGTTTAACTCACGCACCAACAAGGGCAATACAGGCCGCGGCGCAAGAGGGTGATATCGATAAATTGGCCGTGCTTAAACAAACATTAGGAATCGAGCAGGAAAAATAAATTAATGAAAGAGTCTGTATATCGTAAATTAGAGACCTTAGCCGAGCGCTATGAAGAAGTGCAAGCGATGCTAAGTGATCCAGAAGTTATTGGCGATCAAAATCGTTTCCGTGCCTTATCAAAAGAATACTCAGAACTTGAAGACGTAGTTAAAGCATTTTCTTCTTACCAGCAAGCCCAAGACGATGTGGCGACAGCTGAAGAAATGCTTAAGGACTCAGATCCTGATATGCGTGAGATGGCGCAAGAAGAATATAAAGAGGCAAAAGCAGCCATTGTTGCCCTAGAAGACGAACTGCAAATTTTGATGCTGCCAAAAGATCCTAAAGATAACAACAATGTTTATCTCGAAGTTCGCGCAGGTACCGGTGGTGATGAAGCTGCAATTTTTGCTGGTGATTTATTCCGTATGTACAGCCGCTACGCTGAAACTCAAAAGTGGAAAGTTGAGGTTGTCAGCACCAACGAAGGCGAGCACGGTGGTTATAAAGAAGTTATCGCTCACATCAGTGGTGAAGGTGTATATGGCAAATTGAAGTTCGAATCAGGTGCGCATCGTGTTCAACGTGTTCCTGAAACTGAATCTCAAGGTCGTGTTCACACGTCTGCATGCACAGTTGCAGTGATGGCTGAAATACCTGAAGCCGAAGCAATCCAAATTAACCCTGCAGATTTAAAAGTAGATACCTTCCGTGCATCGGGTGCCGGTGGTCAGCATGTTAACAAAACAGACTCTGCAATTCGTATAACGCACATTCCAACAGGTGTGGTTGTCGAATGCCAGGATGAACGCTCTCAGCACAAAAACCGTGCTAAAGCACTTTCTGTACTAGGAGCACGTTTACAACAAGCTGAAGATGAAAAGCGTCAAGCAGCCGAGGCATCTGAGCGTCGTAATCTAGTAGGAAGTGGTGACCGTTCAGAGCGTATTCGCACATACAACTATCCTCAAGGTCGTATTACTGATCACCGCATTAACTTAACACTTTACCGTCTAAATGAGATTGTAGCCGGTGAACTTGGAGCCGTGATTGATCCATTATTGCTCGAACACCAAGCTGACTTATTAGCAGCAATGGGTGACGATTAATCGTGGTAAACCTAACAGTCGCCCACGCACTCGCTTGGGCAACCCAAATTCTTCAAAACATCTCTGACTCACCAAAATTAGATGCTGAAGTTCTATTACTTCATGTTATTGATAAACCTAAAAGCTATTTATTTACTTGGCCTGAAGCCGAACTTACAGACGTACAATTGAGCGAGTTCAAGCAGTTAATTACAGAGCGAGAGACTGGTTACCCTGTCGCCCATTTAGTTGGTGTGCGTGAGTTTTGGAGTTTAGAGCTTGAAGTCAATAACTCTACACTAATTCCAAGGCCTGATACCGAAACCTTAGTTGAAAAAGCGCTCAGTTTAGATTTACCTAATAATGCAAAAATACTTGATTTGGGAACTGGCACAGGTGCCATCGCGTTAGCACTAGCATCAGAGCAGCCTAATTGGCAAATCACTGCGGTCGATTATTCTGAGCAAGCCGTTGCGCTTGCTAAGCGAAATCAGCAAAAACATACCTTAAATAATGTCACCGTTATACAAAGCGATTGGTTTTGTTCATTACCAAACCAACAATTTGATCTTATTGTCAGTAACCCGCCGTATATTGATGAATCAGATGCGCATTTAAGACAAGGTGATGTTCGATTTGAACCAAAAAGTGCATTAGTTGCTTTGGATAATGGCATGGCAGATATTAAGCTAATTATTGAACAAGCGCGGCATTATCTGGCACCTAATGGATATTTGCTCATTGAGCATGGCTATCAACAAGCGCTGTTATTGCAAGAGTTTTTTGCACAAATGGCGTATAGCAATATACTTACTGTAAAAGATATGGCAGGCTGTGAACGAGTAACTATGGCCCAATTTCAAAGCAAGCGATAGTAACGCCATGTGTATAAATAGGACCCGCGTATGGATGATTTTTTGTTTTCAGATGAGCCGAACGATCTTATAGAGCCTGATAGCAATGGTGTTTGGAAAGTAATTGTTGTAGATGATGAACCTGAAGTTCATGCGGTAACTAAGCTTGCATTAAGTGATTTTGAGTTTCAAAAGAAACGGTTAGAGTTCATCAGTGCATACTCTGGTGAAGAAGCACGTAAAGTGATCCGAGCGCACCCGGATGCAGCCATTGTTTTACTTGATGTCGTGATGGAAACCGATGATGCGGGTTTACAAGTTGCTAAGTTCATCCGAGAAACCGCGAAAAATAACCATATTCGTATCATTTTAAGAACAGGCCAACCAGGTCAAGCGCCAGAAAGACAGGTCATCGTTAACTATGACATTAACGACTACAAATCCAAGACAGAACTGACAGCACAAAAGCTATTCACTGTTGTGATGTCGAGTTTGCGTTCTTATCGCGACATATTAGCTATCGAGCAATCACGTCAAGGTTTAGAGAAGATTATTTGCGCTTCTAGAGACATCTTTTCATCACACTCCTTGGAGCACTTTATTAAGGGAGTTGTGCAACAGTTAACTTCTTTATTGGGTACAGTCGATGAGGCGATTTACGCTACTTCTTTGGTTGCAAGTAATGACTCAAACCATAATGCTGAACAGCTCGTTGTTTTCACTGGACGTGGAGAGTTTGAATCTTGTGAAGGCAAACCGATTACCGAAGTGCTAACTCAGGAACAACTTCAAGCTTGCTCTACTGCTTTGCAAGAAAAAAGCATAGTTTACAAAGACAATTATTTATTTGCTTACTGTACCAGTGAGTTTAACCACAGCTCAATGCTATTTGTGTCTGGTATTCCAGATTTTCTGACCGATACACAAAAGCACTTAATCGAAATATTTTCACAAAATGTGCAACTTGCTTATGAGAATGTGCAACTTCAGGCTGAGATCGAAGATACCCAACAAGAACTGGTATATAGGTTAAGTGAAGCGCTAGAGCTGCGCTCTACTGAAACAGGTAATCATGTAAAACGGGTCGCGCATATTTGCTATGCGCTTGCTGAAGGGTACGGTTTGCCAAAACGTGATGCTGAGTTAGTGCGTATGGCTTCGCCACTTCATGACGTAGGCAAAGTCGGCATTCCTGATGCGATTTTAAATAAGCCAGAAAAGCTTGAAGAGCAAGAATGGCAATTAATGCAAACTCACGCTGAAAAAGGTTATGAGATTTTAAAGGATTCACGCCGTGAAATTGTGAATGCTGGTGCGGTCATAGCCAAAGATCACCATGAAAAATGGGATGGCTCAGGCTACCCATCTGGAAAACAAGGTGACAGCATTCATATTTATGGACGAATTGTTGCACTCGCAGATGTCTATGATGCACTTCGACATAAGCGTTGCTACAAGCCTGCCTGGGAATTAGAGCCCGTTATGGCCGAGATTAATAGCCAAAAAGGTAAGCATTTTGATCCTAAACTCGTGGATGTGTTTAATAGCATTATCGACGATTTAGAGGCGATTTTAGTGAAGTATCCAGATAATTTAGGTAATTAAATGGAATATATTGCAATTAAACACACTCATGTGCTGTTTGCACTGTTGAGTATTATTTTATTTTACACGAGAACAGTATCTCGCTTTATGTCAGGGAAGCTCGCCAGAAATAAATTAGTTTTTATTGGCAGTCATATCGTTGATACCTTATTGTTGGTTTCTGCTGTAGCCTTATTGGTTGTTGCAAACATTAATCCATTACAGCAACCATGGCTCACTGAAAAAATAGTTTTAGTGATTGCTTATATTGGTTTAGGGTTTGTGGTTGCAAAATCAACACAGTTTAAAACTCAGGTTATGGCACTCACAGCAGCTACGATCTCACTTCTTCTGATTGGGTATTTAGCTGGCAGTAAAGCATCATTTTTACTTTAAGTTTCTTTGAGTAGGTTTTGCCTACTCATCCTCCTCATTTTTAACGCTTTACAACCTCTTCTAAACCGATTATCGAAAACTACTTCTACAAGGCGCTACATTAATTCCTATAAAAAATGTTAGACTAGCCGATTAGTAAGTAAGAATAATAGTTAAGGTCGTTGGTATTTATGACTGATATCTGGTTCGATGAACAAGACAGTAGTGCAGACTACATACCACAGCATACATTATTTAGATGCATTGATGCTGAGCGTCAGTGGGATGCGCAGATAGATCTAGAAGAGAGTTACTGTCAGCTTGCAGAACTTGAATTAGCTGTTGATCAAATATGTCGCGAACATACAGAGACACATACGTTGATAGATGTTCTTTTGGATGCATTTTATACTCGCTGGTTATTTAGTGGCAGCAATCAAAATGAAGTCGAGTACAAGTTAAATAGTGTCAATCATGTGTTGAAAATGCGCACAGGTAATGCCACTTCCCTTGCTCTGATTTTAACGCATTTACTGCAACGTGCACAGCTTGATGTGAACATGGCATTTCATCAAGGTGATATCATGCTACACATTGCCTTGAGTGCTGAAGAAGGCTACATCGTCGAACCTTGTGGCGGTAATCAAACTTGGTATATCAACGCAGAGAATGACAAAAAAGATGAAGAGCCTTTCGATCTATTATTTGGTGATGAAGCATTTAAGCTTTACCTCGCTCAACAAAAATGGGCGTTTATTACCGCGGATAAATTCGGCCATGCTCTAAGCTGTGTTGAGCAGTTGATGGAGTTGTTGGGAGATGACCCATATGAGCGCCGAGACAGAGGGTATCTACTTAATCAGATAAACTGTCCTAAGCTAGCCAAAGCCGATTTACAGTTTTTTGTCGACGAATGTCCTGACGATCCAACAATTGAGATTATTCAGCATCAAATAGAAGAGTTGCAAGACTACAATCATGTAGTGCACTAATATACAGCGTGCTTTAATATCTTTGCCAAGTCTAGCGTGGCGATATAGCATGCTCTACAGATTTCTGCATAGACATCTGTTAGGTTTCTATTATTAAAAGAATTAGGAAAATTATGAACACGCAAATCGTAAAAGTTGCAGATATTGAAGTGGCAAACGACAAACCGTTTGTATTATTTGGTGGTATGAATGTGTTGGAATCGCGTGATCTTGCTATGCAAATTGCTGAGCACTATGTTGAAGTAACCAGCAAGCTAAATATTCCTTATGTATTTAAAGCGTCTTTCGATAAAGCAAACCGCTCTTCAATCAACTCTTACCGAGGCCCAGGTATGGAAGAAGGTCTGAAGATTTTCGAAGAGATTAAAAAGACCTTCAATGTCCCTGTGATCACAGATGTGCACGAACCTTTTCAAGCAGCCCCTGTTGCTGAAGTGGCTGATATAATCCAGCTTCCAGCGTTTTTAGCACGTCAAACAGATTTGGTTGTGGCGATGGCAAAAACTGGCGCTGTGATTAATGTGAAAAAACCACAATTCTTAGCACCACATGAAATGCGTCACATTATCAAGAAGTTGAATGATGCGGGTAACGACCAAATCATTTTATGTGAGCGTGGCAGTAGCTTTGGCTACAATAACTTAGTGGTTGATATGCTTGGTATGGATGATATGAAGCATATGGCTCCTGTAATGTTTGATGCAACGCATGCTCTACAACGCCCTGGTGGTCGTTCTGATTCTGCCGATGGTCGTCGTGCTCAGGCAACCGAGCTTGCGCGTAGTGGTATGGCGTTGGGTCTAGCGGGTCTATTTATTGAAGCGCACCCAAGTCCAAACGAAGCAAAGTGTGACGGCCCTTGTGCTTTACCACTGGCTAAGTTAGAAGGCTACTTAAAGCAGATGAAAGCGGTTGACGATTTAGTGAAAAGCTTCGAACCACTAGATACAAGCGCAGCCGACTTGTAATAATTATAAAAGAGCAGCAATTTTGCTGCTTTTTAGTTTGGTTTAGAGAATTATGTCTAGAAGACTTCCGCCATTAAACGCTCTAAAAGCTTTTGAAGCTGCAGCACGTAATTTGAGTTTTACCAAAGCCGCAGAAGAATTGTTTGTCACACAAGCAGCTGTTAGTCATCAAATCAAAACTCTTGAAGAGCATTTAGGGTTAAAGCTCTTTCTAAGAAAAAACCGCTCTCTGCTGCTGACCGAAGAAGGGCAGGGTTATTACTTAGATATAAAAGAAATTTTTAATCAACTCGTCGATGCCACAGATAGGCTATTAGCGCGAGGTGCAAAAGGGTCATTGACGGTGTGTTTAACACCAAGCTTTGCAATTCAATGGTTAGTACCGCGGTTAAGTAAGTTTCATGAACTTCATCCCGAAATTGATGTGCGAATAAAAGCCCAAGATGATGAAGAGAATTCGTTAACTGATGACGTAGATGTGGCTATTTATTATGGACGAGGGAACTGGAACGGTGTTGAGGCCTATCAGCTTCACAAAGAATATTTGGTGCCTTTATGTAGCCCGTTTCTTCTAACCGGCCCCAAGCCACTCCATGCACCATCAGATTTAAGTCAGCACACTTTATTGCATGACACCTCTCGTCGAACTTGGAAGGCGTGGATGAAAACCGCTGGTGTGCGTGATGTGCCAGTGAATAAAGGACCGATCTTTAGTCACTCATCAATGGTGCTACAGGCAGCTATCCACGGCCAAGGTGTTGCACTAGGTAACAGTGTATTAGCAAAGCCAGATTTAGATGCTGGCCGCTTGGTCATTCCATTTAGTCATAGTTTAGAAAGTAAAAACGCGTTCTATCTAGTAGTGAGAGAAGCGCAAGCTGAACTTGGTAAAATCGTTTCGTTTAAAGAGTGGATGCTCAGTATGGTTGAGCAAGAGGAACAAGCATGATCCAATGGATTAAAGCTGATAACCCCAAAGCACAATTTATTTTTGCTCACGGGGCTGGGGCCGGTAGTGACTCTGAGTTCATGCAAGATATGGCTAATAAGCTGGTTGAGCATGGTATTCGAGTTGGTTTATTCGATTTTGAGTATATGCAAATTACTAAGCAAACCGGTAAACGTCGCCCACCGGATAGAGTCCCTAAGTTACTCGCTTATTTCGAGAAAGTATTAGCGACAGTCGATGCTGATTTACCTCTATTCATAGGTGGCAAATCAATGGGCGGTAGAATGGCCTCATTGTTAGTGACAGAGCACATTTTACCTGTGAAAGGCGTTATTGCTATGGGGTATCCGTTTCACCCACCTGGCAAACCTGAAAAACTGAGAACGGATCACTTTGCAGATATACCTTGTCCATTTTTAGTATTGCAAGGTGAACGAGATACATTTGGCACTCAAGCTGAACTAGCCCAAATGTCGTTTGTTCAAGCGCCAGTATTTCAATTCTTTGCTGATGGCGATCATTCATTGAAACCGCGCAAGAAAAGTGGTTTTAGCGAAGAAGCACATCGTTTGGCCGCAGCAAAAGCCACCGCAGAATTTATAGAGCAATACCTGAATGACTAAACTATTTTTATTGATAGGCAGTGCATACTGCATGCTATCGGTGATGCTGGGTGCTTTTGCTGCCCATGGTTTGAAAAAACATGCTCCTGAGTATGCGGTCGATATTTTCAAAACTGCTGCCGAATACCAGATGTTTCATGGCTTAGCTCTGATTTTAGTGGCGATGCTTATTAAGCAAGGTTTAAAACTGAGTGCTTCAGGTTGGTTATTTACCCTTGGCACCATTTTATTCAGTGGCAGCTTATATTTGTTGGCATGGACTGAGTGGCGCTTTTTAGGCCCTATTACGCCGATTGGCGGCGTGTGCTTCATTTTAGGTTGGTTACTTTTAATGATCAAAGCAGCCAAACATAAATTTTAATTAAAGAGATTTGAGAACACCTATGTCGAGTGTTGTGATTTATTGTCGTAGTGGCTTTGAAAGTGATGCCGCAGCTGAAATTAACCATCATGCAGCCTTACAAGGCGTTGCAGGCTATGTCAAAGCCAAACCAAATACAGGTTATGTGAGCTTTGAAACTTATGCAGCAAGCGATGCCGAATTACTCATTAAGAAAATCGACTTTCAAAGCTTGGTATTCGCAAGACAGTGGTTTGCAGGTGTATTTGTCAGTAATATGTCGATAGAAGATCGCGTCAGTGAAGTAAAAGCCGTAGTGGCCGATTTTCCTCTGTGTGGTGAGTTGCGTGTAGAAACCCCAGATACCAATGAGGGCAAAGAACTCTCAAAATTCTGTAAGAAGTTTTCAACGCCGCTTGCGAAAAGCCTAGAAAAGCAAAATAAGCTGACTCGTGCAGTGAAGAAAAACCGCCCAGTATTACATGTGATGTTTTTAGCAAACGATACGGCATTTATTGGTTACTCTTTCCCGAGTAATAACTCGCCTTTCTTTATGGGTATTCCGCGCCTGCGTATGCCAAGTGATGCGCCGAGTCGCTCGACCTTAAAATTAGACGAAGCTTTTCACGTTTTTGTACCGCCAGAAGAAATGGAGCAGCGTGTTCAGCCAGGCATGCGTGCCGTAGATTTAGGTGCGTGCCCGGGCGGTTGGACTTACCAACTTGTGCGTCGAGGCATGTTTGTAGCTGCCATAGATAACGGGCCGATGAATCAGAATTTAATGGATTCAGGTCAGGTGAAGCACTTCAGAGAAGATGGCTTTAAATACTTACCAGAAAAGCGTAATAACACTTGGTTAGTATGCGATATGGTAGAAAAGCCGAAGAAAGTGACAAACCTAATGTTAGATTGGATGGTAAATGGCTTTGCTAGCGAATTAATATTTAACTTAAAGCTACCCATGAAGAAACGCTTTGAAGAGGTGTATCAGTGTTTAGAGCTAATTCGAGAAGAGTTACCAAAGTACGAGATTGAATATACTTTACAAGCTAAACATTTATACCATGACCGTGAAGAGATCACAGTGCAAGTTCAAATACACAAGATCCCACAAAAACTATTCAGTTAACGTTTAAAGCTAAAAATAATAAAGCCCTGACTTATTCAAGTTCAGGGCTTTTTGTATTTGAAGATTAGGTTACTTTAGCGTGATATATACTCCTGCGCAGTCATAGCAAAGTACTCAACCTGAGAATGTAAAATATGAGTAGGGTTCGGATCGACCACTTCAACTGGAATAGTGTTGTGGCGGGCAATCTCTAATGCCATATTTGTGATGTTGACGCTAAACGAAGTCCCCATAAATACCATCTTTTCAGCGTCTTGCATCTGCTGTTGCGCTCGGCTGATTTCGTATAACTCGGTGTAATATTCATCAAACAGCAACACATAAGGTTTTAAAGATTCATTTAAAATAGGCCCATTTTTACCTATTTTAAATAACTCAAGCAGCGAGCTTTCTAGGTTTGCTTCATCCACCTCATCCCAAGGGGCTTTAATACGTTCAACATCATCGCCTTGGTGGTGAAATAAAGTGACTTCATCTAATCGACCGTGAATTGAAATGAAATCTGAATTACCAGCCTTACCGTCTAACCCATCGATGTTTTGTGTGATCAGGGTTTTGTTAGCAAGCCAGTGGTGCACCATATTGGGCCCGTGGTGGCGGTATGTGGCAAAACGGTTGTAATACCATTTTAAAAACTCGGCTGGTTTGTGCACATACATATCACGCGTCGCCATTTGCTGTGGTGTATAGTTGCGACTACCAATCGTCCAAAAACCATCTTCACCACGAAAGGTGGGAATACCACTTTCAGCACTGACGCCTGCGCCAGTAATATATAAAGTCTTACTCATATTGTTTATTCCTACAGCGCCGACAATAAATTACTGTAATCATCACGCCAAATAAATGTTGGTTTTTGATTTGGCCAAGGGCTTTGCAGATGCTTAAAGCCTTCAATTGCTCGCTCATCAAAAGTTAATGTTACCCAGTGTGCGTTATGTTCATGTGCTTGCTTGGCTTTTGTTTCAAAGAAATGCACTGCAAGTTTAAGCTCGTCAGCAAGTCCGCGCATAAGGGGCGTGAGATCTAAATGACTATTAGAGATGTGTATTGCTAAAACGCCATGTTTTTTAAGCTGTGATAGATATAACTGCATGGCCTCAAGTGTTAACAAGTGCATAGGAATGGCATCGCCACTGAACGCATCCAATATAAGGGCGTCAAATCGATTTGCTTGGCCTCGCTCTTTTTGTTTTTGAAGCTGCACGCGACCATCACCAACCACATATTCAAGCCGTGCTTTACTGTTATTTAAGTAGCTAAAATGGCCTTGCGCAGTAGCAACAACATTAGGGTTTAGCTCGTAAAACGTATAGTTATCACGATTCTTGCCGTAAGCTGCCAGTGTACCTGCACCTAATCCGATAAAGCCCACTTGTGCACCGTTGGTTTGGCTGTTAAGCAGTTGAGCCACCGCCGTTTCAAAGCGGTAGTAACTTTGTGGCTGACCTTGTAAGTAAGTCGGTTCAATGATCTCAGTACCGTGAGAGGTGGTGCCATCTATTAGGCGGCGCTCTATTTGTCCATTGATAGAGACTTCTTTGACCGACAATAAGCCATAAAAGTTACGTAATCTCAATGTGTCATGGTTGGTAAACTGACTGTTCAACCAGATAAAAGTCGGTGTAAGTAATACCAATACGCCGCCAGCGACAAGCACCATGTTACGGCTTTTTGCAAACTGCTCCGAGCATATTAAAGAATAAATGAAAAGCGCCAAAACAAGTCCTAAAGCCAAAGGATACTCATAGAACAAAGTAAATACCTTTGGCGCGATGAAAGTAATCGCAGCAGTGCCTAAAGCGCCGCCTAAAGACATCATTAAATAAAACTGCGTCAGTTTAGACTGATGTGGTTTGGTCTTCTCAAGCTCGCCATGGCAGATCATACAGGCACTGAATAACACGGTTGAATAGAGCACAATTTGACTGAGTAAATCGAGTTGGCTTCCAATAAAGAACAGCATCAATCCAATAAAACTACTGAATGCGAACACCGCCAGCCAAAACCATCGTTGGTAAACCTTTGCCGAGTGGAAGCATAAAATAAAGGTGAGTAAATACAGTGATAAAGGTAGCAGCCATAGAAAAGGAATGGGCGATACATTCTGTGTCATCGCGCTGGTGGTTGCCGTTAACATGATCACACCACAGGCACTGAGCAATAGCCATAAAGGCAGACGCTTATCTATTGTCGAAACGCTTTCATTAGATTGCGCCGCCTGAATGTAATTATCTTGTTTAAGTGCTAAGCCAATAAAGCCTGCAAATAAAAAGACAAACACACCATAAACAAGGCTCCAAGCCCAAGATTGCGCAGACAGCGTTAGCCAAGGTTCAAATACAAACGGATAACTGATTAGCGCCAAAAAAGAGCCTATGTTCGAGTAACTATAGAGCTTGTACACTTTGCTGTTGAGTGATTGAGATTGCCAACTTTGTAATAGCGGCGAAGTTGCAGCAAGCACAAAATAAGGGAGACCTACGCTCAGTGCAAGTTTAAGTAACAATGCGAGCTCTGGAGAAGCTTGTTCTTTAATATCACTATCAGATAGACCTAAAGGTAATGTGAGTAAGCTAATGAGTAAGAGACTCAGATGCACAATTTGCTGTTTTTTTATATCAAGAAATTTAACCAGCAAGTGCGCATAACAATAGCCTGCGAGTAAAAAGGTTTGAAAAAACAGTAAGCAGGTTGTCCAAACTTGTGCGCCACCGCCAAACACGGGCAGTAAAGATTTTGCTAATAATGGCTGAACTTGAAATAACAAGAAAGCACTTATGAATATCACTATAGTGGCTAGCATACAGAGCCTTTGCTCGTTGGAAAATTGATTATTGCGCACTTTAGAGTGTTGTATTCATAGATGCAAACAGAGTTTAACTACACATAACCTAAGCGATGTTACTTGTCTTTCATAAATGATATTTAATCTCATTTTCTTAAATAGGTACTTCAATATGTATATGATATAAGATAACATTTGTACTGTTATATTATCTCTCTGGTATTTAGATGAAATTAAAATTATTAAGCAGTGCAATTTTATTAGCCATGTTAAGTGGCTGTGGTAATAGCAGTAAAGTCGAAGAAATCACGCCGACTGAACAAGTTGATCAGGGTTCGGGTGAAGGCTCGGGCGAAGGCTCTGGTAGCGAACATGATCATGAAATTGACTATCCATTAGGCCGACTTGCTGTTTCATTTGCTGATGAAAGTGATGTATCAGTTTATGATCTTACAAACAATGAACTATTAGAAACCGTCACATTAACTAACCCAGTTTCTGCACTTTATGCGAGTCCTGAAGGTCGATATGTGGTTGCTATTCAGCGCGAAGATGACCATGTTGAGTTTATTGATGGCGGTATTTTCTTAGAAGCTCATGATGATCACTTTCACTTAGAACAAGAAGACGTTCAGGCTGTAAGCTTTGAATTAGCAGAAGTAAAACCAACACACTATGTATTAGGTGGTGAGCATGCATTGGTATTCTTTGATGGCGATAAAGAGAGCCAGGCTGATGCGAGTTTTGCTTTAATTTCAGATGAAGGCATCACTGATGCAAAAATCGATGCTCATCATGAATTTAATACTTACATGCATGGTACAGGTGAAATTCGTGGTGAATATGTAATTTCAACGTTACGTGATGTTGATGCCGAAGGCACATTACCAGATCGAATTGCATTATTTGAACTACATGATGATCACTTCCATCAAGAACAAGAGTTCGAACATAAGTGTCCTGGGCTTCACGGTAGCGTTCAAACAGAAGAGTTTGTGGCTTTCGGTTGTACTGATGGCATTGTTGCGATTGAAGAAGAATCAGAAGTATTTACTTCAAAGCACATTGCTTATCCTGAAGATTTTCCAGAGGGCGTTCGTATAGGTAAATTTATTGGTCATCCTGAAAATCACACCGTTATTGGTTTATCTCGCGTAGGTCCTTACAAGGTTAATTTAGAGACAGGTGAAATCGAAACTTTTGCATGGCAGCCAGAAGGCGTTGAAAATTACCTTGCATACGCTGGTAATGCAAAGACAGGTAACGCATTAGTGCTAGATGACCAAGGTTATTTAAATATTTTCCATGGCGAACACGAATGGGAAAATGAAGCGCGTATTCAAGTTTTAGAAGAAATTGAAGAGGGTGCTACTGCTAAGATCATTGCAAACATGGCGCACCACATTGTGTATGTCGCGTATGGTGAGCACCTTTATGCGGTAGACACTGAAGCAAAAACAAGCACTGAAATTCAGCACTTTGATAAGCCAATTGCGAACCTTACTTGGGTAGGTGCGTTTGAAGCTGAAGAGCATGAACACGAGCATGATCACTAATAAATTTTATTGTTTAACAGACTCCCACTAAAAATGGCGACCAGTAGGTCGCCATTTCTTTATCGAAGTTTAAACTACATAGAGTTAAACTTCACGATAGTTCTTACGATAATTTTCAACCCATAGCTTGGTTGCGCCACATACCGCAACAGGCATGACGATCAAGTTTACGAAAGGAATTGAGGTGAGTACGAATACTGCAAAACCAAACCCGTAAGATAAGCCTTGTTCGCTTTTTAGGTCGTCTTTCATTTGCTTGAAATGAATTTTGTGGTTATCAAACGGGTAGTCGTTGTACTGTACGTTGTACATCCAACAGGTAAATAGCACCCACATGATTTGCCCAAACACAGGTAATACCCAAAGTAAAATAAAGAAGCCAATGGCTCTAGGTAGATAATAACAAAGTTTAGTCCACTCTCGTCCAAGCATACGCGGTACGTCTTTCAAGGTATCTGACAGCTTATCGTCATTGATAGGTTGACCTGTTAAATAGAGCTCAACTTTTTCACTAAGCAAACCATTAAAAGGTGCGGCAATGAAATTGGTTATCACAGTGAAAACCATGGAGTAGGAGAATAAGATCACCAAGATAGCAATCGGCCACATTAACCATTCTAGCCAACTTAACCAAGATGGCAGCAAGTTGTTGATGTATTCAAAGCCTTGAACTAGCCAATCATATAAAAAGAATAAAGAACCGCCGAATAGCAAAACGTTAACAAACAATGGAATAAATACGAAACGTTTTAGTCCTTTTTGGGTAATTAACGAAAACCCAGCAATGAAATACTCAATACCTTTGCCTAACTGCACAATTAGCCTCAACAATTATGTGTACACATTTTTAGTATAAAGCGTTCCAGAGACAGCGACTAGCGCTTAAAGTAACAAACTATGTCAAAGCAAGAATTAGCGGTCATGTTGAGCGGTTATTTTGGCAATTCGACGTTATAGCGTTTCGCGTACCATAAAAAGAAAGGTAGTTCGATGACTGAGAAGCTTACCAAGGTAAACCATACCCAGTTTACTTCAGTGAAAATTAAAGTAAAAGTCTGAGGTGAGCCCATGTACACGGAGCCGACTACAAACAAAGAAATCATTGATGCGATTAAATCTTGTAGAGAGATCTTTTTAAAATTATTGCCCGCATACTTTGGGTTCGCATAAAAATAGGCAACAAACAGAACAGTGAGATTAACAGCGATAATTGCAAATTCAGGAGTCATAGTCGGTAAACTGTTTAATAAAAACGCGAATAGTTTAGCGTTATGTAGATCGACTGTCCAAATAAAAGAGCAGTAAAACTCGGTTCTTTTGTGTTGGCGCAATTTTAAAATAAATAAGTATAATTAAAAAGCCTCGCCTAGTTTGAGCTTAATTAGGCTTATCGCTTTCTTAGTTGGCTCAGGTATAATCTCCAATGACTTTTGTGGGGTAACTATGATTTCTAAAAACCAACTAAAATTGTTGCGTGCATTGGCGCAAAAAAAATATCGCAAACAACATAATTGCTATTTAGTCCAAGGAGAAAAAAATATCCTTGAGTTGTTTGCTGCCAATGTGCAGGTAAAGCAGTTATTTGCCTCACCAGCCTTTATTAAGGCCCATCATGATAAAATTATCGCTGATGACATTGTCGAAGCCGATGAAGAGAGCTTAACTAAAGCGAGCACCTTAGTAAGCAATAATGCGGCCATTGCCATTGTTACTATGCCAGAACAACACAGCATAGACACATCTGGTCTCGTGTTAGCGTTGGATGGAGTATCAGACCCAGGAAACCTAGGCACCATTATTCGAGTGGCTGACTGGTATGGTTTAAAGCAAATCGTGGTTAGCCAAGATTGTGCTGATCATTTCAACCCAAAAGTGATTAGCGCGACTATGGGCTCATTTGTTCGTGTCGATGTGATCCGCGCCGACTTGGCGGCATTTTTAACAGACTATGAAGGCGATGTTTATGGCGCCTACCTTGGTGGTCAAAGCGTCCATAAAACCTTGTTTTCTGCAAAAGGGGTATTGGTGATGGGCAGCGAATCTCATGGTATTCGTGAGCAAGTTATGCCATTCATCAACCAAAAGATCACCATCCCCGCTTTTGGTGGAGCTGAGTCACTTAATGTGGCAATGGCTACCGGTATCATCCTAGATAACATTAAACGCCAAGATTATACCAACCCTCAATAATGCTCAATTATTTTGAGGGACTAAAACTGACGCTAACTTCGTTGAAAATTTCTCATTTAGAACAACTAAATAGCAAAATTTTCGCCTCGTTATCGACAAGTTTTCCTTGCCTCAAAATAGATAGCTTAATTAAGAGGAATGGTATTAATCTTTGAAGATTATTTTGTTATTGTTTTCAATTAACTAAAGTAACCCTAACAAATCATGCGGCTGACCCATATTAAGCTTGCTGGCTTTAAATCATTTGTAGAGCCGAGCAAGATCCCATTTCCAGATCAGATGACCTGTGTGGTCGGCCCCAATGGCTGTGGTAAGTCAAACGTGATAGACGCCGTGCGCTGGGTGTTAGGTGAAAGCTCAGCAAAGAATCTACGTGGCGATGCCATGACAGATGTTATTTTTAACGGTTCAACACACCGCAAGCCTGTTTCTCAAGCATCAGTAGAGCTCTTCTTTGATAATACCTCAGGTGTGTTACAGGGCAGCCTTGCTAGTCGAAATCAAATCGCAATAAAGCGTTTAGTCACTCGAGATGGCCAGTCATTATATTTTCTTAATGGCAGTAAATGTCGTAAACGCGATATCACTGACATTTTCTTGGGCACAGGTCTTGGCCCGCGTAGCTATGCGATTATCGAACAAGGGATGATCTCTCGTTTAATTGAAAGTCGCCCGCAAGAGCTCAGAGTATTTTTAGAAGAAGCCGCAGGTGTGTCTAAATACAAAGAGCGACGCCGCGAAACACAAACACGTATTCAAAGCACCCGTGATAACTTAGAGCGTTTGTTAGATATGCGCCAAGAGCTGAAAAATCAGCTTGATAAACTTGCGGTGCAAGCGGAGCAAGCCAAGCAGTATCGCGAGCTAAAACGTGATGAGCGTTTGCTTAAAGGTCAAGTCGCAGTTATTAAATGGCAAAAGCTAAACGCACAACAGCAGCAAAAAGCCGCCGAAATCGCTGAGCTTGAAAAAAAAATCCGTTTTTTTAGTGACGCCCATCAGGGTCATGCTGATGTGCTCTGTGCATTAGAAGCAAAGCTTGAACAAGACACCCATAAACTAGAAGACACACAGCAACAAAAGCACCGTATTCATACCGAGATAATTCGTTTTGAACAGCAAAAGCTCAGTGCGCAACAACAAAAAACGCAATTACAAGCTGATATAGATAAACAAAAGCAAGCATTCAAAGAAGCACAAGACGCGCTGCAAACCCTACAACATGCGCAAACTGAGTTTACTGAGCATCAGCAAGTGGCAGAGCAAGGGCTTGAACAATCGAAAGACGCCTTGTTAAAAGCACAAAGCGTCTTTGAATCGTCTCAAGCTGCTCATAAAGTACAGCAAGCTAAGTTGAATGCCGGCCAGCATGAGGTTTCTGAACAGCGCCAAGCAATGCAGCAAGCAGAGCAAAACCTTAAGCAAGCAGAGTTATCATTGACTCATTTGCAGGTAAATATAGCCGAAGTGGCAAAGCAACTTGAACAGCACCAAAGCCAATCAGTCATAGAAGAACTGGATACAGCAAAAACCGAATTTAATCAGCTTGCGAAACAAATGGCTGGGCTTCAATCGCAGGCCAAGCAATTGGCAGTGGCTTTAGATGATGTCCAAACTGATTATAACAATGCTGAGTGTGAAGAGCGCGAGAGTGCGCAAAAAGTCAGTAGCAGCAAAGCAAATATTAGTGCGTTAGAGAATGTGCTTAGCTCACTGTCCGATGACGAACAGCAGACGTTACTGCAAACCTTATCTGTTAATGCAAGTCATGCAGTGATTGTTGAGAGCGCACTGCTTGGCATGACGCTATTACCTGTGAGTGAAAACACCACTGAGCATGGTGTTTGGAACAATAAGCAAGCGCCTCGCGATGGCTCTGTTGCCAGTTTACTGCAAGGGCAGGTATCCCCGGCATTTTTAAATCAGATCCAACTGCTTGAACAGGGGAAGCGATTTACTCCTGAGCAAGGCTGGTGGATGGCCGTGGATGTCGAAGGTAACTTGTATGGTAAGAACTTTAGAGTTAGTAAGTCTAAACAAACTTCTGTGGGCTTACTAACACAGCAAGCGCAATTAAACGAGCTCAATGGCGAACTACCAAAACTCATCGCAGAAGTCGAGCAAGCAAAAGCGCAAAAAGAAGTCTTAAAAACACGGTTACAAGCAGCGCAACAAGAGGTGGAGGTTAACAGTACCAATATTCACCAAATCGCTCAGGGTATGGCGAAGGCACAAACCTACTCCGAGCTATTAGAAAAGCAACATGCAAATTGGTTGCAAACCCTCGAGCAATATCAACAAAAGCAGGGTTTACTTAAAGCACAATTAACTGAGCAAACTGCGCCTATTACCGAAAAAAAACAACAGATTGCGGATATAGAAGTTACCCTTGAGTTACTTCAAGTGCAGCAAATTGAGTTACAAAGTCAGGCTGATGAGCAAGAGCAGGCATACATTCAGGCTGCAAGTAACTCGCAAACGGCTCAACAAGCATTGCATCAGGCAGAGCTTGAGTTACAAAAAGTACAAAATACGTGGCAAATTGAGCAAACAAAGCAGCAACATAGTCAAAGCGTTTTAAATAGCGCCCTTGAGCGACTTGAAACTTTACAGCAGCAATTAGAAGACCAACAACTACCATTGCTCGAGTGTGAAGAGCAGTTAATGATTCTAGTCGAGCAGCATCAAGAAATCGAAATTCAGCTTGCGCAGTGCCAAGCGCAAAAAGCACAAGCCCAAAAAGCACTGCAAGATAAACAAGCGAGTCTGCAAGACGCGCAATCGGGCGTTACGAAAAAACAAAATCAGCTTCAGCAGCTTAAATTAGCAGAGCAAGAGCTAATGATTAAAGCGCAGTTGATGCTAGAACCCCTTGAAGAGTTACAGCAAACACTTAAAGATATTTTGGCAAGCCTGCCTGAAAGTCCTAAGCAGTTGAGCTTTCAGTCAAAGTTACAAAATACTACTAAGCAGTTATTGGACTTGGGCGCGGTTAACCTCGCTGCGATTGAAGAATATGATCAAGCTCTTGAGCGCAAAACGTATTTAGACGAGCAGCTCGATGATTTAACTGCCGCACTTGAGACCCTTGAAGGAGCTATTCGTAAAATAGACCGAGAAACCAAGTTGCGTTTTAAGCAAACCTTTGATCGAGTAAATGAAGACTTTGCTGAGTTATTTCCGAAAGTGTTTGGGGGTGGCCACGCGTATCTTGAGTTGACCTCAGATGACCTGTTAGAAACCGGTGTTGCGATTATGGCAAGGCCTCCAGGCAAGAAAAACTCAACAATTCACCTTTTAAGTGGTGGAGAAAAAGCGCTGACCGCATTATCATTAGTGTTTTCAATATTTAGGCTAAATCCTGCGCCATTTTGTATGCTGGATGAAGTTGATGCACCGCTTGATGACGCCAACGTCGTGCGCTTTTGCCGTTTGGTCGAAGAAATGTCACAATCGGTGCAATTTATATATATTAGTCATAATAAAATCGCCATGGAAATGGCGGGTAGACTAACGGGGGTAACCATGGCCGAACCGGGTGTTTCGCGTATGGTTGCTGTAGACATAGAACAAGCAGTGCAAATGGCACAAACGTAGCAAGATAAAGGTGAGTAATGGCCGAAGAATTAAGATGGGCATTAATCGTGATCAGTGCGCTAGTTATTGGCGGTTTATTGATCCACGGCTTATGGTCAGTAAGAAAAAAAGAAACACCAGAACACACTGATAATACTCCGAAACCACAACCTAAAGTTGAGCCTGCGGCCCCTGCGACTGAAAATGAACCAGAATTAGGCGATATGAACTTTTCGGCAGTAGATGAAGAGCCGACTACTGAGCCAGTTGTTGAAGAGCAGACACAAGATAACGCACCATCTGCAGCCACTGAGCCACAAGACTTTATAATCTTACACATAGAAATGCCAGAAGGCCTTTCGATGGCCGGCTCTAAGCTATTACCTAGCGTTTTAAGCCTAGGTTTTAAATATTCAGATGAAGGTTTCTTCAACCGTCACGTTGAGCCGTCAGGAAAAGGTCCTGTCCTATTTCGTTTAGTAAATATGTTCAACCCGGGCACGTTCGATATTGATAATATGGAACAGTTCAGTACTGCGGGTGTTAGTTTATTTATGACACTACCATGTGAAGGTGATAGCCTTGCAGCTTTTAATATGTTGAACAGCGCAGCTAAGAAGCTGTCTGATGAATTTGGTGCCACGGTACTTGATCATCAACGTCAGCCTTTAAGTGTTGAAACGGTTCGAAGCTATGTTGAAAAGGTTCGCGAATTCACTGCTTAATGAATAGTGCGTTATGATTTTTTAGGCCACCAAACTGATGTTTGGTGGCTTTTTGGTTTTAGAGGTCGAGATGTCAGAGTCAGTTGTTAAGCAAATTGATGCATTAAAACAGCAATTAGAAGAGTATAACTACCAGTATTATGTATTAGATAACCCAAGCGTGCCAGACGCAGAGTACGACAGAGTAATGCGTGAGTTAATGGCAATAGAGCAAGCAAATCCTGAATTACTTACACCTGATTCCCCATCGCAGAAAGTCGGTGGGGAAGCACTGAGCAAGTTTTCTCAAGTGACCCATAAAGTGCCGATGTTGTCTCTTGATAATGCCTTTGATGAAGCAGAATTCAGCGCATTTAATCGTCGTATTCAAGAGCGCTTGTTAGTGAGCGAGCCATTGGACTTTTGTTGCGAGCCAAAGCTTGATGGTCTAGCGGTATCTATCTTATACAAAGATGGCGTGTTAGTGCAGGCGGCAACTCGCGGTGATGGGCAAGTCGGGGAAAACATTACTGAGAACGTTAAAACCATTCGAAATGTGCCGCTGCGTTTGCGGGGTGATGATATTCCGGCTGAGCTCGAAGTGCGCGGTGAAGTATTTATGGATACGGCGGGGTTCGAAAAATTAAATGAAACTGCGTTTGCTAAAGGTGAAAAAACTTTTGCTAACCCACGTAACGCTGCAGCTGGCAGTTTACGTCAGCTTGATTCAAAAATTACAGCCAAACGCCCACTGATGTTTTACGCCTACTCAACAGGTGTTGTTGAAGGGGTAGAGTTGCCAGACGCACATTTTGAACAACTCAGTAGGCTCAAAGATTGGGGTTTTCCAATGTGTCCTGAAACGCGTTTAGTGACAGGCACCACAGAGGTAATGGCGTATTATCAAGACATTCTTGAACGCCGTGCAAGCCTAGCCTATGAGATTGATGGCGTTGTGATCAAAGTAAACCGCAAAGATTACCAACAACAACTTGGCTTTGTTGCTCGAGCACCACGTTGGGCCATTGCTTTTAAGTTTCCAGCGCAAGAAGAAATTACTCAGTTACTGGATGTCGAATTCCAAGTGGGTCGCACCGGCGCAATTACGCCTGTAGCACGCTTAGAGCCAGTTTTTGTTGGTGGCGTAACGGTGTCAAACGCAACACTTCACAACCGCGATGAAATAGAGCGACTTGGCGTAAAAGTAGGTGATACAGTCATTATTCGCCGCGCAGGTGATGTGATCCCGCAGGTGACACAAGTGGTGCTAGAACGTCGTCCTGGTGATGCTAAAGACATCGTTTTCCCTGAAAATTGCCCAGTTTGTGATTCTCATGTAGAGCGAGTTGAAGGTGAAGCTGTGGCGCGCTGTACAGGCGGCTTAGTATGTCAAGCACAACGTCAGCAGGCGATTAAGCACTTTGCATCACGTAAAGCATTCGATATTGATGGTCTAGGCGATAAAATTGTTGATCAGCTTGTGGATAGAGAGCTGATTGAAACACCTGCTGACTTATTCACCTTAAAGCAGGGGCATTTTGAGTCATTAGAGCGCATGGGACCAAAGTCGGCATTGAACCTAGTTAACGCCTTAGAAACTGCAAAGCAAACGACTCTGGCAAAGTTTTTATATGCTTTGGGTATTCGTGAAGTGGGTGAAGCAACGGCGCAGAATCTAGCAAACCATTATTTAACTTTAGAAAAAGTGATGGAAGCCAGCATAGATGATTTACAAACTGTCAGTGATGTGGGGGTGGTGGTTGCGAAACATATCCATGCCTTCTTTAGCGAGCCGCATAACCAAGCTGTTGTGAACGCACTTCTTGAAATTGGTATCAATTGGCCTCAAATAGAACAGAAGTCTGCGGATGCACAGCCGCTTACTGGTTTAACTTATGTGCTTACGGGCACATTAAGTCAGCTAAATCGTAACGATGCGAAAGCGCGTTTGCAGGCACTTGGCGCAAAAGTAGCAGGCAGTGTCTCTAAAAATACTCATGCGCTTGTTGCAGGGGAAAAAGCGGGTTCTAAGCTAACCAAAGCCCAAGATTTAGGTATTGAGATCCTTGATGAAGATGGCTTAATTGCCTTGTTCGCTGAACATGAGTAATGCAAAGTTGAATTTATAGAACAACACAATGCTAGAAACGCGGTCTAAAACGACCGCGTTTTTTCTAGAAGTATCAACACTTTTAATCAAGTGGTCTATTTTGAGGAGCGGTTTAACCCCTCCATATAGGAGGATTAGGACGTTTATGAAACATTATGGCCCAGAGTATTGGGATAAATATGGCGTGTATCGTACACCACTGGCATTCAACTTGACGCTGGTTGTATTGCTGCGTGCTTATTTTCTATGGACTTTTTCAGCATTGGCAAGACGCCCTGATATCGATTTTATGTCGCTGTTTTTTGTTTCTAAATTCCACTTTTTTATGGCGCTAGGTATTGGGACCATCGCTATTTTGCCGACAGTGATTTATTCATTTCGCCGACCAACCAGCTCTCAGAAATTAGCCAAAATTTGGCGTCATATGCGCTGGCCATTATTGCTCTGCGCATGCTTAGACTTAACCTGGCTGATCTATCAAGCGTCACAGGCGTATTATCAATTTTCGATGTTTTTAGCTGTGCAAATGGTTCTCTTGATGTGGGTGATATTTTATTTGCTGAAGAGTCGCTATTTAAGCTACTTCTTTAATGATTGGCCTGAGCCTGAAAAACAAAATAACAAGGGGTAAACTATGCTGACTTGGCAAGATATTTTAAAGTACGCCAATACTGGTAATCCAGAGCCGCAAAATCGAGTTGATAAAACAGCTGAACAGTGGCAACAAGAGCTTGACCCAGAAGTCTTCTATATTACTCGTAATAAAGGCACCGAAAGGCCGTTTAGCAGTGGCAGCTGCACGGTATTTGAAGCTGGTGATTACCACTGTGCTTGTTGCAATAACTTACTGTTTTCGGGAGACGAAAAGTTTAACAGTGGTTCAGGTTGGCCATCATTTACAAAACCAGCCTATTTAGAATCGATTGCATACATTGGCGATAATAGCCATGGTATGCAACGAGTTGAGATTATTTGTAATGTGTGTGATGCACATCTAGGTCACGTATTTCCAGATGGCCCACCACCGACTGGTTTGCGTTATTGTGTGAATGCGTTATCAATGACAAAAGCGTAATATATTTTAGTTAAGGTTTATACCAATCCTCTTAATTAGGCGTTCTATTTTGAGGCAAGGAAAACTTGTCTATAACGCCGCTCACGCCTCCTGCTATCGCTGAGGTATCTACATCCAAGTAGGCAAGGTGGAACTTTGCTGTGTAGTTATTCCCAATAAGAAATTTTCAACGAAGAACTAAGTTAGCGTCAGTTTTAGTTACCCAAAATGAGTACGTATTATTGAGGATTGGTACTATTCGACTGAAAGTCCCAGCTCATCACAGGTGACTTTCAGTTTCCCTAAACGTTCTTTCTGATCTGATTCTAAATCCACACTGTTTAAAAGTTTAATGCACTTTTTGAGCAATGGCGTGTTAATGGTATTCTCTTTTTGATGATTTTTGTCTAACAAGCATTGCGCCAAATTTAGAGCAATACTGGCATTTTTTGGCATCACTCTAAATGCCTGTGTAAATGCTTCAAGCGCGATATCAATTCTGCCTTTGTTAAACTGAGTTACTGCATGGTTGTTGAGCTCTTTCGGACCCATGGTAATATCTTGCTTCTCAGTTTTTTGCTGATGAATGTAGTGCATGGTAGTGGGATCACTAATGTCTTTATGACGCTCACAGTGTCGTATGATTTGTGCGAATAAATCTTGTGCTTTGTGCTGCATCCCCAGTTCATGACAAGCTTTTGCTTTATCAAGCGCAGCATCGATTGAACGTATTGTTGGTTCATCTTCGAGTTGATTAATAAGTTGAATCGCTTTTTGGTGCTCATCTTTCAAATAATGAATTCGCGCGTTTAAAACATCTAACTGGGTCTGGTTATCAGCATTTGGAAATTGCTTTTTTAAATCACCTAGGTATTTTTGTGTTTGCCTTGTGATGCGATTAATTTGCTCTGTTTGATCAGTGGCTAAGGCAAAGTCGATACCAGCTCTAGCAGCATTTAAATAGATCTCAGGGCCATCATGAATGGAGTGCTTAGCATATTGAGCAATGTCTTTATGGGCGTTATAGCTCGATTCATAATCATGATTAATTGACGCAACACGGCCTAAGCTTTTTTGTCTCTCTATATTACGAGGAGCTATATGAGATGCTTGCTGAAGGAATATTTGCGCGTTTTCAAATTTTTTTAATTGCATCTCAAGGCGACCTAGTAAATCGAGCGCAACCAGTCGAGTTTCTGAACGTTCTAACATTGTCTTTAGCATACGTTGAGCAAGCACATGTTCTTTGTTTGCAATTAAGGCTTCTACTAAGCCAATTTTGGCCCAAGCGAATTTTTGTAAAGAAAGCGCTGATTTGTAAAATGTTTTAGCCTCATCAACGCGTTTTAATCTAAGTAGCGCCTCACCTTTGAGCTTTAGCAAAATTGGGCTGTAAGTGTTGTCATCATTATCGAGTTCTTTGTCGATAAATTTAACCGCTTTTGAGTCGTTATTATCGTCAATAAGAGTAAAGATTTGTTTGAGCGCAGATTTGCGTTTTAACACGCGAGTAAGTCTGGTTTTTAATTCTTTTATTGAAAACGGTTTAACTAAGAAATCATCGGGTTGAAGTTCAAGTACACTATGAACTAGCTTGCCACTGGTTTCTGCAGAGACAAAGATAAAAGCGGTGGTGTTCTTGATGAGACTTTTACTCTTGAGCTCCTCGTAGAGCTGATAGCCGTTTTGTCTTTTAGTTAAGTCAAATGAGCAAATAATTAAATCAAACTTTTCACTGGCACAAAGCTCAATGGCTGCAATAGCATGCTCTGCAATGAAGATATGCTTAAACTGTAGCTGCTCTAAAGAGCGCCTGAGATGACTCAGAGCGAGTGGCTGTTCTTCGACAATTAACAGCTTGGTCTTGCTAAAGTTGTTTAAGCTCATTGAATAGGTTAATCACGATAAAGACTTATAACAGTCTAGACCTTTAATGGGCTTTTTTAAATAGCTTGAAGATAAAACAGAGTAAGATTAACAATTTAAGGCTAGGTTATGTGGTGGGTCGTACTGGACTTGAACCAGTGACCCTCGCCTTGTAAGGGCGATGCTCTCCCAACTGAGCTAACGACCCATTTAGAAATTAGTGTGTAATATGGTGGGTCGTACTGGACTTGAACCAGTGACCCTCGCCTTGTAAGGGCGATGCT
>CAYZOE010000053.1:0-9437 GCA_964479805.1 uncultured Pseudoalteromonas sp.
TTCGAAAAAGGTGGTAAGGCGACGATAACAACCAGTGAGAAAGACATGACTTTGGAGATCCCGAATGGCTATGTAATGTGGCATGACCAATGGGAGCACCAAGTTAAAAATGTTGGTGACACAACTATCACTGCAATTATCGTTGAAAAGAGAAAATGATGTCAAAGACACAAATTAACATTGATATCGTTTCTGATGTGGTTTGTCCTTGGTGTGTAATTGGCTATGGTCGCTTAAAAGCGGCATTAGCCAATTTTTATACTAAATTCGATATTAATATTGTTTGGCACCCCTACGAGCTTAATCCCAATATGCCAAAAGAAGGTGAAAACCTAAGACAACATTTGTCGAAGAAGTATGGTACTACATTAGAGGGCAGCATTAGAGCCAGAGCCATGTTGACTGAAGAAGGAAGAAAAGTCGGCTTCAAGTTTAACTACTTTGATGAAATGAAAATGCTTAATACACATCAATGTCATCAACTGCTTCACTGGGCCAAAGAAAGTGATTTTCAGAACCAATTAGCAGAGGCATTTTTTGAGCATTTCTTTAGTAATAGAGGTACTTTTACAGAGCCAGAACTTATTCATATCGTAGGTAAAGTTGGCTTGAATACCGAGCAAGCACAGTCAGTATTAGCTAATAACTCATGTACTGAAGAAGTGAAGTTAAGCGAAGCGCACTGGCATCGAAATGGAATACATGGCGTGCCATTATTTATTTTTAACAGTGAAAAAGCACTATCAGGTGCGCAAGAAGTTGCAACCTTTGAAAATGTACTTAATCAATATTTAAAATAGAGACAACCTATCATGTTTACTTATTATGAACCAGATACGGCTCCGGAAGAGTCGAAACTACTAATGGAGCAATCTTTAGCAGGTTTTGGCATGATCCCAAACCTTCACAAAATTTTAGCTGAAGCGCCAGCAACATATAAAGCGTATAACCAAACCTTTACAAGCTTCATGAAAGAAACAACGTTTAGCCCAGTTGAGCAACAAGTTGTTTTTATGACGTCAAACTTTGAGAATAATTGCCACTATTGTGTTCCGGGCCATACATGGATGATGAAGTCATCTAAAATGCCAGATGATGTTATTGAAGCTTTGAGAAATGGCACTGTTCTACCAGACGCAAAACTTCAAGCGCTTCATAATTTCACAAAAGCCTTATTAGACAACCGAGGTCACATTGGTGACGCTAAGTTAAATGAGTTTTTGAATGCTGGATATACTAAGCGCCAAGCTTTGGAAGTGCTCACCGGACTGGCATCAAAACTAATCTCAAACTTCACAAACGCATTAACGCATACAAAAGTGGACGATGCTATGAAGCCTTACGCATGGGAAAAGCCGGAGAAATAGTATGTCACTAGAAAATCATCCGATGTGGCGATTGCCAAAGCACCACTTAGATCATGATGATGCCCATGACCATGTGCATTGGGTTGAGTTATTTTATGATCTGATCCATGTGGTCATAATTTTCTTACTTGGAAACTTTTTAAGTGACCACTTGAGTGTGGATGGTTTCATAGCGTTTGCGGGACTATTTATCGCTGTGTGGTTCGCCTGGGCAGACTCTAGCGTATATAACTCGCTGTATGTCAGCACTGACGTAAAACATAGACTCATTATGTCTTGCCAAATTGTAAGCGCAATGGTGATGGCTGCGTCGATTCCACATGTTTTAGATAAGGGCTGGATGTATTTTGCCCTTGCTTATGCCGCCAATAGAATGATCACCGCCTATTTGTATCACAGAACAAACAGGCTTGGTGTTGAAGCAACAGTGCTTTCACAAACAGTAAGCCGCAACTTCTTTGTTCTTGCTATCGTATTCGCAATAAGTGCTTTTCTACCTGAACCATATAATTTTGCGGTATTTGCACTTGCCATACTTTCGATCCAACTCCTGTATATGCTTCCAAAAGTTGGGGTTTTAGAATGCAAACGATTTTTACCTAGACTAGGGCACATGTCTGAGCGTTTTGCTCTACTACTTCTCATTGTTGTTGGCGAAGGGTTCTTTAAACTCGTGATCACTCTTTCCGAAAAAGGCGTTTATAAAGTCACTCCAGAGGTACTGTTTAACTTTATGTTTGGAGGTATAGCGGTATTTGTTCAATGCTGGATTTATTTCGATTTTGTAGGCAATGGAAAACCTAAAAATCAAAGAAAGTGGACGCTAGTTAGCTGGTGGTTAGCACATTTGTTTCTAATGCTGTCTGCTGTGATGGTGGGTGTTGCGCTGGCTGGTGAAGTAAAAGTAGGATTTTGGGACCCATACCCGCTCAAATATGGCGCCATAGGGTGTATCGGACTTGCCTCATATTTACTCTGTCTACTTTGGATTCAATTTAATATCGAAGAACGCATTGCCCATCGATTTGCTACCGCAAAAGTACGAATGTTTGGTGTTGTTTTAGCTTTAGTAACATTATTGATCCTACCCTACGTGCCAGCTCTAGTAGGTAACCTTTTATGGGGTACAGCGTTAATCTCTCAAA
The DNA here is from genome assembly GCA_964479805.1 of uncultured Pseudoalteromonas sp. Taxonomy (GTDB): domain Bacteria; phylum Pseudomonadota; class Gammaproteobacteria; order Enterobacterales; family Alteromonadaceae; genus Pseudoalteromonas. The sequence goes on from CAYZOE010000053.1 coordinate 2,513, forward strand.
TAGCAATTCCGGTAACAAGAGCATACATCACCTTTTCCAAAGAAGAACAGGCTAATGCCTAAGAATTGCGCACTAACGGTTAACTCAATGATTAGCGGGAATAATTGATGGACAAGGCACTTACAACTAGAAAAAAGGTATATGATATCCTTGAACATGGGTTCGATGGTTCAAGTACTAGCCGATTATTTAGCGGCTTTATCGTGTTGCTCATCATTTTAAACGTAAGTGCCATCATTCTTGAATCTTATAAACCAATAGGAGAAATGTATCATCAAGAGTTTCTCTTGTTTAACATTTTTTCTGTTGTTGTGTTTACGCTGGAGTATTTTGCGAGAATATGGGTTTCTGTTGAGTCACCGCTCAGTGAGCGTTCTAAACCAATAAAATCAAGAATTAAGTATTTATTAAGCCCGGTGTCACTGATTGATCTGTTAGCAATAGCCCCTTTTTATTTATCATTCATATTTGCAATAGATCTAAGATATCTGCGTATGCTAAGAATGATCCGACTATTGAAACTAACACACTATTTCAAAGGGCTTCATTTATTCATAGACGTTTTCAAAAAGGAGTTACCCAGTATAGGTGCTGCAATTATAATAATGAGTGTTTTAGTAATAATGTCAGCCAGTGTTATGTACGGCCTTGAACATGAGGCTCAACCCGATGTTTTTGATAGTATTCCAAGCGCTATTTGGTGGTCTGTAGTGACAATGACAACCGTTGGTTATGGGGATGTTATACCAGTGACTTTTTTAGGCAAATTTATATCCATTTTTATCATGTTGTTAGGTGTTGGTATCGTCGCTCTTCCTGCTGCTATGCTTGCTGCCAAGTTCGGTGATGAGCTGAGAACGCGAAAGCAACTTCTAGAACGTGAAGTAGCGAACGCTCTTACGGACGGTATAATTACTTCAGAAGAACAAGCTGCTATTGAGAAATTATCTCAATCAATGGGGATCTCATCTCAAGAACTTGAGCACGTAATATTAAACTATAACAGACACAATTCTAAACCAGTGACATGCGAACATTGCGGTCAAACCTAGCTTTTTAGCGACCCCATATTAAAGCTTTTTGTTTAGGTGTGTAGTAATTACGTTTTCTTTGTTTCATTGCAACGTTCTCCATAATTAAGGATAGCATTGCATCCACCAATTGAACTCACAGCTCGATAGAGACCTTAACTCTAACTCACTTTGGGGCAGAAACGAGTTATAAAGTGCACCTGTGAAGGCTCTGGACAGAAATGAGTTAGAGATGAATGACAGTTGTGTGCCAAAAGCGGACATTCAATACTTATTTTTTATATATATTTTTGATTCGCATCATTGGAAACGGATTTAACGTGTTTCTCCCCAATTGAATAAAAGTAAATCGAATTAACGTCTTATGAAAACCTGCATTTGGAATTGCTTGCTTCACTTCTTTAATAAAGTTTTTATCAACGCCATTCTTAATGATGCCTAATGAAAAATCAGTTAGATCGGCTTTTCTGAAAGCCTCTGCAAGTATTTTGTGAGGGCCTTTATATTCAGTAATCAAATGGTGCATATCTATAATAATTTGAATTTCTTCTTTCCAGTCATCAAGACCTTGCTTTTCTAGCCACTGATGACAATCTTGATAAGATGGGACAAGATAATCCACTCTGTTATGAGTCCACAATGCAATATCATGGAAAACTGCGGCTATCTGAATTTTCTTACTTTCTTCATGAGAAATATTTGGCAATAAGAAGTGACAATAATTAAGCATTCTGGTTATGTGATTTCTATAACCGTCAAAATCATTGTTAATTACATCACGAAACTCCTCTAAAATTTCATCAACAAGCTTATAACTAGTAACGACACTCATGCTTCACCTTTCAATAATTTAATTAGTGCACTCATTATATTGGTATGAATTCTATACGATATGGCTATAATGGCATTAAACATTACTATCTAGCCAAAATTACATGAAAGAAGTAGTCATTGTTGCTTTTGAAGGAATTAGCTTATTTCACCTTTCAGTGCCAATAGCTATTTTTGGAGACGCTTTACTGGAAGAAAAAAAGCTGTTTAATGTTCGTGTGTGTTCAGAAACAAACGGAAAAATAAACTCTGCAAATGGGTTAGGTATAGATATTGAAGACGACCCATCTATCATTCACCAAGCCGATATAATCATTATTCCTAGCTGGCAACCTGAAAAGCTTCCTAGCCCAAGTTTGATAGAACTGCTTGTCGACGCACATAAAAATAAAAAGTTAATCGTTGGTTTATGCTTGGGAGCTTATGCTTTAGCGTATAGTGGCCTACTGAAAGGTAAGAATGCGACAACTCATTGGAGATACGGAGATGATTTTAAAACAAGGTTTCCTCTCACCTCTTGCGATATTAATTCTTTATATTTATCTGAAAATAACATAATCACGTCTGCTGGAAGTGCTGCGGCAATAGACTGTTGCCTTTATATTGTAAGGCACTGTTATGGAGTTAAAACATCCAATAAAATTGCTAGAGTAATGGTTTCATCTCCAGAACGTAGTGGCGGACAAAAGCAATATATAGAGAATCCAACCTTAGAAAAACCAAGAGATGAGCGGATTGCAAAGTTGATAGGTTTTGTTATGCAAAACATTACATACAATCATACTTTAGAAAGTGCTGCTAATTACTGCATGATGAGCACTCGTAGTTTCAGTCGAAATTTTAAATCAGCAAATGGTATCAGTTTTACATCTTGGTTGATTAACCTTCGGCTTAACAATAGCTTAGAATTATTAGAATCTACTAACTTTTCTATTTCCAAAATATCAGAGCAAATTGGCTTTAGTTCTGAGCAAGTATTTCGTAAGCATTTCAATAAAAAATTTGATACTACTCCAACGTCATGGCGAAAATTGTTCAATAGTTCTCAAGGGGGTTAAAAGTTATCTCTACGTCTGCTTTTCGCTCATTTGCGACGCTCGACTAAACACGTTCTGGGACAGAAACAATAGAGAGTCGAAGGTCAGTTCTTCGGCACCATAAGGTTTAACTTTTCGATTCATGGACATGACTCAACGCAAATGCCTATTTGGATAGGTAACACATATCATATCGATACCAATTATTACGGTAGACCGACTGTGGTAAATCTCAGAAACTTGATTGATGAAAAAGAAAACTCGAAGGTTTTACCATCTCACAACTAAGCTAAATCAGTTAAATAATCATTATTTTCAATTCCTTGTATTGGTTATGAAAAACCTATAATGAAAAACCTATAATAGGTTTCTCATAATCACTTACAATGTCCAATTTAGTGCTAAATTAATTAAGCCAAATCCACATTAGAGACCTTCACCTTCACTTTATAATTGCAAAACCAAATCATTAAAACCTATAAATGATGTAACACTAAAACCTAGAGTATGAAGCAACCAAAGTTGCATGTGCACAGTTATCGTAGCGCGGATTTATTCACGAAGTAATTAAAGGTTTGGGCATGCGGGCGGCATCTGCTCTAAAGGCAATCTTTCTAATAGCAGCAAAACCAATTCGCGCTGAAAGTATTGATAACTGCCTTTGATTTCGAGATTAGCGATTTTGTGAAGGTATGTATCACCAGTATATGCCCTAATCCGTTCAATATGCATTTGTTCAAACACGTAGATTTCATCTGCCCATTTCAGCATCTCTTCAGTACAGAGAGTTGAGCCGGCTTTTTTTACATATTTTTTGCTGAGTCCTGCTGAGCGATAAACGTTTAATTTATCTGCCGCACTAAACAGCTCCTCAGCAGTCTTGCTACGTTGGATATTAGCAGTGCATAGAAAAAGGATATTCATACAGTCCCCTAAACTAATGAGGAAGTAAAATTAAAAAATAGCAACCTCGAATGTTCCTTGTGTTAATTCTAGCACCTGTCTATTCATTAAAAGTGCTTTAAATAAATAACGATAGAAACAACTACATATTAAATAACCTCTAATTAATTAACCTTTTCTCTAAATTAGCCCCGCACAAGTATGTTAAAAACTATTGACCTTGGTCAGCAAACAAACGTAGCATGCTCGTCTGCATAATTTAGTACAACGCCAATTAAAAACACTTTTAAAAGAGCTTGGTTAAAATTATTTAAATAAATCTCAGTCTTAGTGCCAAAGTGAGTAAAAAATCTCAAGTTGAGTGGCAAAATTAAAAAGTGACAATTTTTTTAAGTCACTGAGAAGAGATAAGATAGTCTGCCTGAGATTCTCAAGTTAAGTGGCAGTCACCACTTTGATGTAATATTTACCAGCTGGCAGTATGATATTATTATTAGAATCGAGTTTTGTGCTTGTATTGACTAACCAGCCTTCTGGTGAATACTCATACAGATAGGCCTTGAAAGCGACATTGCCAATCCGAGGGTGAAAAGAACGCTCTATTGTGAGTCTAGTCTTATCACTTGGTTTACGTTCAGATTTACTAATTTTTGTTTGACCATAATCTCTAGATGTTTTCTTGGCATCGATTATGTAAATCTTTTCACGTTTTACCGAATAATTACCAGGTTGATCAGGTGTATTTTTACAGTAGATGATGGGCCTGTAGAACCAAGGATACCGTTTATTGCACCGATAACGCCATCTTCTACAATTCGCTCAACAGCCAGATGGTATCGTAATCGTGGTGAATTATAACATGAGTTGAGTTTTCATATTTCGTCCTAGTCGTTTTTGGCTTACCTTAATCTTAAAAAGTCACACACCTTTTAACTGCAATAATTTGATAAGCAAAGTTAGTACCAGGAAGGAGATATATTAAAAATCGACTCGTTTACGTAATTGCTTGGTTTTTCCTTTCTTTACTTTGCTATCGACGCGTTTACGTTGTGAACTACGCGTAGGTTTTGTATCTCTGCGTGCCTTTTGAATTTTAATCGCATCTAAAATAAGAGCTTTTAAGCGTTCTAACGATTCCTCCTTATTCATTTCTTGGCTACGGTGAGATTGCGCTTTTATAACAATGACACCCTCTTTAGTGATTCTAGAGTCTTTTAGCGCAAGTAGTCTTTCTTTGTAAAATTGTGGAAGCGATGAGCGTTTTATATCGAATTTTAAATGAATGGCTGTTGATACTTTATTGACGTTTTGCCCGCCAGCACCTTGTGCACGGATCGCGCTGAACTCTAATTGCCAAGCTGGAATTTCAACATTGTTGGATAAAACTAACATGTCATGTCTCTTGGTTTTTACTTAATATTGAGAGTTTAACATGTTGGCAATAGATGTTCGCAGTTTTGAGGGGGTGTCATGTTCAAACAATTATTCAGGAAAATCATGGCGTCCTTGCCATGGCAAGTGCTTGGGAATTAGTAGCCTAGCTGGTACTTATGCGCTAATTGTTGTTGTGAATACTGAAGTGCGCGTTTTGTTGCTTGTAATAAGTCTTTACCCTTGGCTTTTATCTGCATACTTGGCAAACCTGGTAATAATAACTCAATGTTGCATTGCTTCATGCTGTTGGTTTGATCTTGATGTATGTCTTTTACATTGATAGTAATTTTACGAATATTTTTACTGTACTTAGACAGTTTGCTATTCACCAGTCGTGAAATTTGCATTTTTGTCGCAGCATTTTGTAATTTGTCTTGTAGCGTCAAAATCAGTTTCATCGTGTAAATTCCAATCAGTTTATAAAGTTTTATCGCGATATATTGCAGCGATGGAATTAATCTACTAATGTAATAGAAAAGAAAAAAGCTGATTAAATCTTACTTAGGGTTCGGTGAAATCGAATGATTACTAATATAAATTACAACCACCTCTATTACTTTTGGCAAGTAAGTCGCCATGGTAGCATCGCTGCAGCCAGTAAAGTGTTGCATCTGACACCACAAACGGTCAGCGCACAAATTACCAGTCTTGAACATCGATTAGGTAAGCCATTATTTTTACGTGAAGGGCGCGGTTTACGACTGACGGAGTTCGGTCAAGTGACCAAACAGTATGCTGATGATATGTTTGCCATTGCCGAAGAGTGGCTGGAGACGACTCAGGGAGATATGAGCAATGTCTCTAAAACGCTTAGAGTAGGTATCTCAGACTCTTTACCTAAATCTCTGGTATCTAAATGGTTAGCGCCTTTGATTGAAAATGAGCGAATTTCGAACTTACATTGTATTGATGGTCAACAAGCAGAGCTACTGGCACAAATGGCCACGCATAAGCTTGATCTGGTGTTAGCCGATAAGCCATTAGATAGCAGTCTGCCGTTTAAAGCTTTTTGCCATGAGATAGGCAAAAGCCAGCTAGGCTTTTTTGGTAAAGCCAGCTTACAAAGCAGTGTGCAAACTCAATTTCCAAATCTATTGAGTGAGCTACCAGTTATTTTACCTGCTAAAACTAGTCCGGTGACAAACGCAATCAAGTTTTGGTTAGAAGACCTTGAATTAGAGGTGTCTGTAGCTGGTCATGTTGATGACAGTGCATTAATGAAAGCATTAGGCGAGCAAGGGTTTGGTATTTTCCCTGCGCCATTGTCAATTAAACAAGAAATTGAAAAAGCGCTCGATGTAACCTATTTGGGCTCAATAGAGAATGTTTATCAGCATTATTATGCATTTACGCCTGATAGGCTCATTAGAGACTCTATTTACTCAGAGTTTGTAAAAAACGCACAAAGTTGTTGACCAAATACGCTTGGTTAAAGAACCTGGGGCTTTGTGCTTTTGCGAGTGCAAAGCCCAATGTAGTTTTTAGCCCGTTATGCAGTCCTAAGCAATTTCATTTCCTTGATTAATATCCTACTAATCTTTCATTTTTTACTTAATGAAATTAGGTGTTTATATCACGGCTGAGACAAAACGTTTGAAGGATTTGAGTAATTAATAATTGACTGATTTGATGAGCTAATGTTGATTTCAATTTTCAAAGAAGTCGATGAAGACTTTTTGTTATTAAAGT
>CAYZOE010000053.1:9537-31687 GCA_964479805.1 uncultured Pseudoalteromonas sp.
ATTAAAGTTTTAACTCGATTTGAGTCAAGAGCAAAAAATAATGGCTTATTTTTAGGTAGGCGTTTTAGCCGTAAGTGGGTGTTAGAAAACAGTAAAAAAATGTGTTTTGAACCTCTTAGCTGATTTATTTCTGTTACAGCCACCGCTGGTGGGACTTAAAACGTTGTTAAATGAGATATCGCTAAAGCGGTTCTGTCAAAGGTAGGGTGAACCATCAATTAAATGAGTATGATTTAAGACAAGTCCGTTTTTTAGGATATGACCTCTTTAAATCTAGGAGGAAAGTTAAAAAGTTCGGTCCTAATGACTCAATTATCAACGACCCATCTAGTTTCCAAAAGGGCAGCCTTGTACTGACCAAAAGTTATAAAAAGATTTTACGTCGTTTAATCTAGTTGCTCAGCGAAAATCAGCAGGTACTTGCTTGAGTAAATTACCTTGTTCTCACTACTCAATTGATGAAATGGCAAAGTATACACCAGCAATGTGTTATCAGGGTATTTTGTAAACTTGCCCGAGTTCATAGATAGCGTTTCTGAAACTAGCTTGTAAAGCTTATTGTTTGTTTTAAACGTCAAATAAAAGTGAATTAAAAGGTTTCTTGTTTGAATTGATGTGTAAAGCCCCTTTACACTTGAATTTAGATGGCTAGATCAAGATTATTCTAACTCGAATTATGGATATTAAACGGGCTATTTTTATGCCCTATCGAAGATAATCAAGGTACTTTATAAGCATTAATTTACAACTTTTTTTCTTAGATAAGAAAATTCATATTATTTTTTAGAAGTTAATTGAATTATTTAAAACAATCGAGGGTAAAACCTCAATTTCAAACTGAAATTTTACTAACTTTAACGACTTCAATTTATTGACAGATCAATTTTTTACTAACTGAAATGTTGTATTTGAAATATAGATAACAGGCATAAGTCTGGTGCTTTCTGAGCTATATTAATTTTTTAGTTAAATAGTTGTTTATATCGGTTAAATTAACTTGTTCATTTAAATCAAGCAGGTATAGTTTATGGCTGCTTTTAGATATCAAATAGGATTTGACGTAATATGCAATTAGTCGATTTAAACCCAGAAGACCCCAATGCCATTGAGTTATTTGCGGAGATCGATCGGCTGATGAATACGCTCTACCCTGTTGCTAGTGATCAGTCCCTTGCTCTGTCTGAGCTACGCCAACCTAATGTTCGTGCTATCGGCTTATTAAATGAAGACGGTATTGTTGCTTGTGGTGCGATTGTGAAACAATTTGATAAAACGCTATATGGTGAACTGAAACGTTTATATGTAAAACCAGCTTATCGAGGAAAGGGGCTTTCTAAGCGTATAATGCAAACCTTGCTTCATTATGCCGGAGAAGCGCAAATCCCTCTTATGCGCCTTGAGACCGGTAGTAAACAGGCTGAAGCAATCAGTTTATACGAAAGTTTAGGTTTTAAGCGATGTGAGCGTTTTGGTCTTTATCGAGAAAATCCGCTGAGTGTTTTTATGGAGCTCCCGCTTAGTAAGGCTTAAGTCTTACAGGGCCATTACTTGTAAGCTTCTGTAATGGCATTAACTCATTTTTTGCAGTAACTTCTTCCCTCTTGTTCTATATTCATTCTTGATTGTTTTACTTTAAGTAAGGAGACTTTTGACGATGAAGGTTCTCGTTGTTGATGACATGGTTGCAATGCGTCATGTAATGATTAATATGTTGAGACATGTCGGTTTCGAGCAGTTAGATGAAGCTGTCGATGGTTTTCAGGCGCTGGGGATGCTAAAAAATACTTCATATGATCTTGTGATCACCGATCTTAATATGCCCAAAATGGATGGTCAGCAGTTACTTAAGTCGATCCGAAATGACCAAAAATTAAAAGATACCCCTGTGATCATGGTGACTTGTGAAAACGACAAGCAAAAAGTACAGCAAGCTTTATTAGAAAAAGTCAGTGGTTTTATCTTGAAGCCTTTCAACTTAAAGACACTTGAAAAGCAGCTATCAAGGCTCAGAGAGGCGGTTTAAAAAGTATAAAGAGGCATCACTTTTAAAAGCGATACCAGTGCTTTTTTTGCACTAACTTTCATAAAGCTTTACTGATTATTTCCATTTCAGCAGTCGTTTGAAAAACATTATGGCCGCTTTCGATATTCTTCTTTTCTAAATGTTTTACCTGTTTCTTTAATTCCCTGAAATACTGTTTGGTTAAATATGGTTTAGTTTCTTCATCATAATTGTCACCTACAGTATCTCCAAGACATCCATCAGATGTTCTTCCCCAATCATCGGTATAACCAGGCCTTAAATTACCAACAGCAACAACATTTTTTTGTTGAGGTGCGAGTTTTTGTGCATTGGTTATTGTTCAGATGGCTGAAAATTATGTGCGTTACCATGCATTACAATGGCCAATGTAGGGGAAGACATGAATTGTTTACTTTTATAAGTTTCGATTTTTGTGCATTGGTTATTGGACCAAACTTGATTTTCAATATCTGTACAAGTTTTTTTTTGCGAAAGTACTATGTGATGTCATCAATGAAGTAACAATCAGGGAGGTCGAGATTGGTTTCACAGCGGTGCTTCTCATACGCATGATTCAGTGAACGTATATCTGGAGTAAATATTACAAGGAGTATGTATGTTATTCGAGAAAATAGTTGTAAGCTTCTATGAATATTAAAGTCTTTACAATAACTTGTAAGAGCTTATACATAAAAAATCCGGTATTGAGTTATACCGGATTTTAAAAAGGATAAACAGGTAATTAGCTTTGTTAAAGCTTAGTCACACCCATATTATGTAATGTGAACCCAAAGATATCGGCGTATTGGTCGATGATCTTGCTCGTTGGTGTACCTGCACCGTGACCTGCGTTCGTTTCAATACGAATAAGCGTTGGATTTGAACCCGTTTGCTTGTCTTGCAGCTCAGCTACAAACTTGTAAGAGTGAGCTGGAACTACACGGTCATCATGATCACCTGTCGTTACAAGTGTCGCTGGGTACTGTACACCTGCTTTCACATTATGAACTGGCGAGTAGTTTTTAAGATACTGGAACATTTCTTGGCTTTGAACTGCTGTACCGTAGTCATATGCCCAACCTGCCCCTGCTGTGAAAGTGTGATATCTCAACATATCAAGTACACCAACAGCTGGCAGTGCAACTTTAAATAGCTCTGGACGCTGTGTCATTACAGCACCGACTAATAAGCCACCATTTGAACCGCCATTCAAAGCAAGCTTCTTACTTGACGTATAATCTTTATCGATTAGGTATTCAGCTGCGGCAATAAAGTCATCAAATACATTTTGCTTCTGAAGCTGTGTACCTGCCTTGTGCCAGTTTTTACCATATTCACCACCACCACGAATATTTGCTACCGCGTAAACACCACCCATTTTCAACCATGCAGCTCGAGAAGAGCTGAATGAAGGCGTAAGACTGACGTTAAAACCACCGTAACCATAAAGAATCGTTGGGTTTGAACCATCAAGTTCTAAGCCTTTCTTGTAGGTGATGATCATAGGCACTTTAGTGCCGTCTTTTGAGGTGTAGAATACTTGTTTCGATTCGTAGTTGTCAGGGTCAAAGTTAATCTCAGGCTTTTGATAAACTTCAGACTTACCTGATTTAATATCTAACTTATAAGACGTGGTTGGTGTTTTGTAGTTACTGAAAGCATAATACAAAACTTCGTCATCTTTCTCACCACCAAAGCCGTATGCTGTGCCTACACCAGGTAGCTCAATCGTTCTAACTAAATTACCTTTTTTATCAAACTGCTTTACTTTAGATACGGCATCAACCATGTATCTTGCAAAGATATAGCCACCACCCATACTCGGGCTTAGCACATTTTCAGTTTCTGGGATAAGGTCTTGCCAGTTAGCAGGTGTAGGGTTGTTCGCATCAACGGTAACAATACGCTTATTCGGGGCGTTAAGGTTAGTCACTAAGGTTAGTTCACTGCCTTCGCTATCCATCACATATGTGTCTGAATTGGTGTGATCAAGAATAGTCACGAGTTTGCTATTAGGCTTAGTTAAATCTTTGATGAATAGCTTGTTGCCAGAAGTCGAAACACTGGCAGAAATAATCAGATAATGTTTATCTTTGGTAACGCTCGCGCCAACATAACGGTGTTTTTCGCTTGCTGTTGCGCCATAAATCACTTTATCTGCTGACTGAGGCGTATTCAGTTGGTGGTAATATACCTTGTGTTGATCGGTTTTTGCTGATAATTCACTGCCTTCTGGTTTGTCATAGCTTGAGTAATAAAATCCTTCATTACCGTACCAAGAAATGCCACTGAACTTTATATCAACCAGCGTTTCACCAATTTGTTTTTTGGTTTCAGTATCTAAAACAATTACTTTACGCCAGTCACTACCACCTTCAGAGATTTGATAAGCAACCAGTGATCCGTCTTCAGTAAAGTTTACGCCTGCTAGAGAAGTGGTACCATCTTTACTGAAAGTATTTGGATCTAAGAATATTTCAGGCTCGCCATCTTCAAGTTGGCGATAAAGAACGTATTGATTTTGAAGGCCATCATTTTTGTAGAAATAGGTATATTTGCCTTTTTTAAATGGTGTACTGATTTTCTCGAAATCCATTAACTCGGTTAAGGTTTCTTTTATTTGAGCGCGGTAAGGGATATTAGCAAGGTAATCAAACGTTGTGTTATTTTGCGCCTTTACCCACTCAGCGGTTTCTGTACTCATATCATCTTCTAACCAGCGATATGGATCAGCAACCTGTTGGCCGAAATAAGTATCTACTACGTTGTCTTTTCGTGTATCAGGATAAGAAACTTGAGTTTTATTTTGAACTGCCACGTTTGAATCAACTTGTTCGTTTGAGCTATTACAACCTGCCAGTGCGATTGCTACAGACAGTGCGAGTGCTTGCTTTAGCATAGTGTATCCCTTATTCGTATTATAATTCATCTCGATGCTTCATTTGTCAGCAATCAATCATTTGAGTGACAAGCAACAATCTTGGTTTTGTTATTTCAAACGAAACCTGTGGTGGAACCTGTAATCAGTGCTAGTCTTTAAAACGCGATTAATTAAGCAAACCTTTGAAGGTCAAAATATACATTTTCGTCAGCCTAGTAATTACTCTAAAGAGCGCTAGAAGGCTAGATTTTAGTGATACTATCACTAAGAATAAATGTTTAGAAGCAGGATGAGATGAAATTACTCTATGTAAATCAACGGAATATTTTTTCTATTAACATTGATTTACGAATACAAAGGTAACTGTAAAGGGGGTTAACAAAGTGATGAGTGCTATACAGCTCATCACTTTATGGGGAATATAGGACGTTATTATGCTAAGGCATAGCCTCCTTTTAAATGAGCCACATGCTCAAAGCCAAGTCTGACTAGCACTTGCGCAGCAACAGAAGAACGGCTGCCACTTCGACATACAAGAACCAAAGGTTGAGTCTTGTTTAGTCGTTGTAGGCCTATAAAGTCTGTGAGTCTGGTCAACGGCACGTTTTTATCAAATTGTTGCGCATGGTTAAGTGCATATTCATGTGGTTCACGAATATCAATAAGTTGTACGTTCCTAGTGGTGTCTAAATGAGCTTGTAAGGAGTCAGTATCTAATTCTGTAAAGCTATGATTTTGCGAGCAAGTTGTTAGTGCACCACACATAATTTCTTGGTTGGCTTGATCGTGTATATGACTATCCAGCTCAGCCTTTTTGCTAATAAACTCTGTAACTGATATGCGTTGACTGACAACATCAGCTAATAACTGGTTACGCTGTGTTTCTACATTTAAAGTTGTCACAAACTCATTGTTATAATCATGGCTAGGGCAAAGAAGGCTATCTTGTTCCAATAAGTCACTGAGAAGCTGTAATGATTGATACATTTGAGAGGCATCACTGCTTTCAAAGTTTGTTCTACCAAGTGTACCCATTAAAATTAAATCGCCACAGAAAGCATAAAGTACATTGAATGTACCCGTCTTTAACTCCGCTCTGTGACAAAGTGCTAAGGAAATACTATCTTGTGTATGGCCTGGCGTGGCAATTTTGACTAAAGAGAATTTCCCTACATCGATATATGACAAAGCAAGCGCATCTACTGTTACAACGTGGCACTGGGTAGGCCATCCGAGGTGATCAGTCTCTTGGTTTTTTAATTCATCATTCAGCAGTTTCGTTCTGGCTGAAGCATGATCAGCATGCCCATGTGTGTCTATAACCGCTTTTAAAGTAAGACCTTGGCATTCTAAAACGGTTAATAAACGCTGAGTGAGTTCTTCTAGGGGCTCGATAATGATTGCCTCTCGGCTCTCACTATCGACAAATAGCCAACAACAACTACCGCCCGCTTTGAATTGCACTAATCCTTCGAGTTTTGACTTATTGTCTAAGTCATCCATGTTTACTAAGCAACTATGACCAAGTGCTTTAGCGCAATAAGCAATGCGTTCACAGGCTTCATTTATTTCAGTTTGTGTGGCGGCAGGACCAAAAGATAGACGTATTGCTGCTTCACTTTGTGCTTGGGGAAGTCCCATTGCATCAAGCACAAAGCTGCCTGTTACTTTTGAGCTACACGCAGAACCTGAGCTGACACGAATATTAGCCGCATCAAATAAATCTAAGATTTCTTTGGCACTAAACCCAGGGATGGAGAAGTTTAATGTAGTTGGAACACTACACGCAAAATTATTGTTAAATAGAATTGTAGGGAAAGCTGTTGTTAATGCTTTAGCTAGTTGTTTGCGGTAATCGCTTAGTGTTTTTTTAGAAGCGAATACACCCCTACCCTGCCCAAGTAACTCATCAAAAATAGCATTCAGTGAAGCTAAACCAGGCAAGTTTTCAGTCCCTGAGCGTAATCCACTCTCTTGTCCACCTCCAGCGATAAATGGCGTAAAAGGGGCTTGCTCACGAATGTAGACAAAACCTATGCCTTTCATAGCATAGAGTTTATGACCGCTAAACGGCGCGTAATCGATACTAGTTTTAGCAATATCCAGTTCAACTTTACCGAGAGCTTGAACGCAATCAACCATCCAGTATGTATTGGGGTTATTACTTCTGATCACGGTTTCTAATTTACTTAAGTCTTGTTCTGCACCGGTTTCATTATTGACGGCCATGGTGCAGATCATCAAGGCGTTGGGTACTTCTTTGGCGATAAAGTCTAAATCTAACATGCCATCTTTATCAACAGGGATGGCTTTAATTTCAGCATGGATATCGAGTATATGATTCCAGTGTTTTAGAGATTCAGGTACAGCTTTATGCTCAGTTGCACCATACAAAATACAAGGCTTTTTATCAGAGCTATGGTTTTGCTTCGCTTTGTAAAGCGCAGACAATATGGCCGTTTGGATCCCTTCGGTTGCGCCACTGGTAAAGATAACTTGCCCGCTACTAGCACCAATTACTTTGCGTGCCTTATTGCGAGTTTGTTCCATTATTTGCTTAGCTTGAAGTCCTGTAATATGGCTACTGCTCGGGTTACCAAATTGGGTCTGCATGGTAGCAAGCGCAGCTTGCGCAGCTGCAGGTAAAACAGGGGTGGTTGCGTTGGCATCAAGATAGATTTGACTCAATTGCTGCTGCTCAGTCATGACATAGCCTTTATTTATATAAAAATGCACCTATATTGCATTTTGTTATATCTAATTACTTAAAAGAATATTAAGGGGTTTTTGATGGTTATTCAACCATAAAGTTTTAAAGGGTTTGATGTTATTTCAATGCAGTGTAGTGTGTTTGTATTTTCTGTCTGCTATGTAATTATCTCGTGGGTTGCAATAAAATCATGAATAGACGCAAAAATTCGTATTTTTACTTTGAGCAGAAGTGCACGCTAATATGTTTTTTTATAAATTAGTACTAAACGCTTTAGAGGGTATGGATGAGTTCTACAAACAGGCAGTTTATCCAAGAGATGAAGCTTTCTCAGCCATATGGAAGGACTAATGTGTATTGAATTTGTCTTTAAGCTGTTCTCTTGCTCCATCTATTTCGTGCCAAATTTGTTGAACAAGATGGGTATTTTTTTTATAGAAGCGTTTGTTAAATGGTAAGTACCAAACAGCATCTAGTAATTGTTCTATAGATGGTTTAACAAAATCAGAGAGTTGACTTTCGTTGAGTAGATGAAGGCCAATTAAACGCTCTACCACATACCCATCTAGTTTACCTTGTGCCACCATATTAAGACCTAACTCTGGGTCATATTGAAATGGGCTTAACCAACCTCTTTGATTCAACTCTTGCCATACAACATATCCTAGTGGTGCACCCAGTCCTTTATTTGGTAAATAATCAGCCTGCGAAAATGTTGACGTTTGTTTTATAAAAACAGGGTAAGTTGCCGTCCAAAGGTGACCGTTTTTGTCATTCGGAAAGGCATACTCTTGCTCTCTTAGAGGAGTTTTTATCATGGCAAATAAAGCGTGACTATTACCTGCTTTGACATCTCTTTGACAGCGATTCCAAGGTTTGGCATCAAATTGCACGGCCACTTTAGCATTTTCAGCGGCGGTTTTGATGATATCGGTTAATAGTCCTTTAACTTGGTTTTCTTCTTGATAAATGTATGGTGGGTAATTTCTGGCTTCATGACAAATTTTGAGAGTTGAACGTGCATAAGTGTATGGCGAAGTAAAACAGATACACAGCACTATATACAGGTACAAAGTATGCTTTGTTCTTATTCTAGAGAAGCCAGTCGCTATCATCAATGAGGTGTTTCTAGTGGTTATCTTAGGCTGATTATAGTTAATTTTGTGTATTAACTCTACAAGATAGCGGCTTTTTGATGGAGAAAGAGCAAGAGTGAACCTCTTGCTCTTCGAGAGTTTTAAAGGCAGTGTCTGAAATCATAGCGGTCGAGTTGTATTACTTTGTATCAAGCCTTGGCAAAGTCATCAGTAAACTTCTGCATCGCATGATCATAAGCATATACTTCTGCAATGGCTCTAGATTCGGAGTTTGAACCAAATACAAGATCTACCGCAGTCGCAGTGTATTGTTTTTGTTCACTCTTACGGTTAAACCCTTCATACAAGCCTTCTTGAGCTGACTTTTTCCAAATAGTCGACATATCCAATAGATTGACGAAGAAGTAGTTGCTCAAAGCGCCCATATTATTAGTGAATACAGGGCTAATCCCATTA
Organism: uncultured Pseudoalteromonas sp.; assembly: GCA_964479805.1. Lineage (GTDB taxonomy): Bacteria > Pseudomonadota > Gammaproteobacteria > Enterobacterales > Alteromonadaceae > Pseudoalteromonas. The sequence goes on from CAYZOE010000053.1 coordinate 18,705, forward strand.
GTGTTTGCTCCTAAGACTCGCATGTCTCCTTTAGAGCCGTCATCTCTGGTAATGTTAAATGAAGATGAACAGTTCTATCGGCTAACTTCACGGCTGGAGAGCTTTAGTATTGAAACAGTTTCTAAAGACATCTGCTTTTAGCTCGATTAGTGAGAATGAGACTACATCTTTTAATGCCTGTTTGGCATCAGTTCTGCCTGATGTAAAAGAGATTCGTTACCTTAAAGGTGGTTTTTAAAAAACGTTTAGTACTCTCATGTATCAAAACTTTGCATTCAAGTATCAGACTTGTTTTTTATATTTAAGTGTCTGATTTTATTTTTTATTGGTTGGTTAATATGTTCATAAAAATAAAAAGATGATGTCACTTTTGGCTAAAAAATGTTTAACCGACTTTACTGTGTTTTGGCCAATTTAGTAAAAATTTGCAAAAGGCTTGTTGGGGAATAGGTTTTGACCAGTAGAAGCCTTGACCATATCGACAGCCTAACTGAATTAATATATTTGCTGTGCTTTTATCTTCAATACCTTCAGCAATATTCTCAATACCGATTGCATTGCTCATCTTTAATATGGCATCGACTAAATGGTATTTATTTCGTTCATGCATCATGTTTTTGATAAAGGATTGATCAATTTTTAGAGTTGAAGCATTGAACTTGGTTAAATAATTTAAGTTCGAGTAGCCAGTTCCAAAATCATCAATAGAAATTGAAATACCCTGAGAAACCATTTGGTGAATTTGTGCTTGTATGTTTTTCTCATCTTCAATGAATAGTGACTCAGTGATTTCGATGTCGAGGTAAGAGGGGTCGAGTTTTTGTTGTTTTAAGGTTTTTAATACTAAACTGCCAAAATTGCCCTTTTTAAACTGTTCTGCTGAGGCATTGACCGATATCCCAAGCTGATTAAAACCCAGTTGGTGCCAAGTTAGACAATCCTTAATGGCTTGTTTGACCACCCAGATCCCGATCTCATTAATTAATCCTGAGGCCTCTGCGATAGGGATAAAAATAGAAGAAGGAATTAATGTGTCATCTGGTAGACGCCAGCGTATCAGCGCTTCTACCCCAGCAATGGTATTGCTACTAAGTTCAATTTTGGGTTGATAGAAGAGTTCAAACTCTTGCTGTTCAATAGCCCGTTTTAACCCTGCCAGCATAGCCAGTCTCGCTTTGCTTTGTTGCTCCATCTCTAAATCAAAAAATGCGTACTGGTTATGACCCATTTGTACCGCTTTGGTTAAAGCAGTGTGTGCTCTGCGCAGCAGTGCATCATAGTGATTACCATCATGAGGTGCAATTGCAACACCAATGCAGGCAGATACTTCTACATCGTATTGCTCGACGTAATTGCTAAAAAAAGTGGTTTGTAGTGCTTGATGAGCAAAAGATTCAATATCATGGTAATCGGTTTCATCAATAAAAATAAAAAATTGATTGTTAGAGCTGTGAAAAATTTTGGCGTTATCTTCAGATAATTTATTTAGCCGTTGTGCAATCATGTTGATTAACTTGTCACCAATATCAAATCCCAAAGAAGCATTAATGGAGTTTAAGTTATTTAAGGTGAGCACCATCAATGCACTGAGTTGTTCTGCCTGATGGTGGCTATGAATACGCTCTTGAACATATTGCGAGCAGGCTATCTCATTTGGTAACAGAGTCAGTCTGTTGGTCAGTGCTTTACGCTGAGTCCGTGTTTTACTTCTGAGCGAGTTAATATGCATTTTGACGAGTTTTTCGAGCAGCCTATCAATGTCTTTTGTTAACAAGTAAACCACATAAGCGAATACTAGTATCATTAAGGCCATGTTGTGCGCTTTACGCCAATCGGCGAGCTCGGCCAGAGGTGAAGCCAATAATCCTATGTATTCTGCATAGGCTAAACAGTATATGCTAATCACCATAAATGCCGTTGTAGAGATGATAAGTAGTGGGCTATTGAGCATGGCGCAAAAAATGAGAATGCATGGATAGGCAAGTAAGCTGGTGTCGTACAGCCCCTCAATATTCCATGCAAAAAAGAATGCAAGTAAGGTTAAAGTCCATATAAAAATGCCGGACACTACAGGTAAAGTATCTTCACAGACAAACCAGTGTAAAAATAAAAATATCCCGAGTGCGACAACAAGTGTGTAGGCATGACCTTGTTGATAAATTAGTATGTTGAGGATAAAGAACAAAGTTAAAGAAATACTGATCAATAGGATAAATGACTTTAAACGTTTTACTTTGTCCGTCGCAATTTGACTAAGAATACCTCTGTAGTTAACGCTTCTTCGTCTATTCATATTTGCGCTCTAAAGTTTTAGTGGGAGCAGCAAAAGCCAGTGTTCTTCCTCCATTTGTTTTAGACTCAGGTTTAATGGCATACATGGCTTTATCGGCTAAATGGATGAGTTCCGGTTTATGGCTTGTGTGATATGGATAAAAAGCGGCACCAATGCAAAGCCCCACTTGTACATTAGCTTGGTGAGAGATAAGTGTATAAGGCTTGACAATACGTGTCGTGAGTTGTTCGCTGAATAATTTAAAGTCATCTTTATTGGTGTTTTCTAATACGACCACAAACTCATCTCCTCCCCATCGACAGGCTATACCACTACTTGGAGTGAGCTGTTTTAACTGATTCGCCACGAATATCAGTACTTCGTCGCCTGCATCATGACCATAAATATCGTTTACTTGTTTGAAGCCATTAAGGTCCATTAGGGCGAATATGAAAGGTGTTTTACTTTTTATGAGTTGATCAATTCTTCTCTCACCAGCGTGGCGGTTTGTCATATTGGTCAGGGCGTCATAATCGGCTTGTCGGCTTAATTTATCGAGCTCGTCACGTTTTTTAGATACATCATTGAGTGTGATCTGGTAATACGATTTTAAATCATCTGTGATTATGCTAGAGACAACGACTTGTAACCAGATGGTTTTATCTTGTTCTTTAAATTTAAGTCGATGCTCACCAATGGCAATTTCATCATTCAAAAATGCACTGTTAACAGCACGAGTTACTAATTCTGGCGTTTCAAATAATTCACTGAGTATCGGCCCATAGTTTTTCTTTATAGGTTGCTCTATTCGTTCCATTAATGACTTGAAGGCTTTATTGGTGAGAAGAATATTGCCTCTAGGTTCCATTAAAATGATGGGGGCGACAGAGTTTTCGAATAACAACCTGAAACGTTTCTCTAAAAGCTCAATTTCAGAACGCAATAATCGCTCTTGAGAGATTTGCTCTTCCGCTTTTTCTAATAGTAAGTTGATGTCTTCAACTAAATTACCTAACTCGCTTTTGTCGTGAAAGACGGGCTTTTTCAAACGTCTTGCCGTACCTGGATTTAGTGAGTGCAGACTATTTGCAATAACCAGAATGGGCTTAGTGATAAAATAAAATGCAATAAAAATAGCAATGACAGTGACAACGAATGCTTGTATCAGCAGAGAATTTGATAAGAAGCTCGCAGCATTTTGTGAATCTTCTTCTATGTAAGCTAAGTTGTGCTGAACTTTGATTGTACCTAACGACTCTGAAGGCACAAAAGGTGAATAAACCATGAACTCTGTTTGTTCTGCTGGCTCAGATTTAAAAGCATGGCTTTGTATTGAAAATAGCTCAGACTCAAACGATGCAGCCAATATAGCCTGGTTGTTACTAAGGCCATTTATCACTTCTTTTGCTAATTCTTGATCACCTAAATAGGCTGCAATATTGGCCGTAGGTGCTATGACTTCATAGAGCTGCTCTATACTGGCTTGAGTTTTATCTAGATTGTTTTGATAAGCCAGTTTAAAAAATACCTGTGATGAAATAAAACCGACAAACACGGCAGCAAAGCTAATTGATATCGCGAGCCTGAGTAATAAGCCACTCTTATTCATATAACTCCAAGATGACTTTTACTTTTTGTTTTTGTTGTTGAGTTAAAGCGTCGCTAAATACATAACCTATGGCATTAGGGTTTTCGGCTATAAATCTCAACACCATTTGCTCGTCAGAATATGTTTCAGGCGGGGTTGCTCTACCGGTAAAGCGAACTCTAGACCAATAAGCATTCACTCTCGATAAAGGCATATTTACGAGCCTTTTGTAGAATGTTGATTTTAACCCCTCAGGGGTTATTGTATCTAATGGTTGAGCTGATTGGTTGTCAGGGAACGCAACATATCGGCCCATATATAAGTCAATTAACTGCTTTTTAGATAAAGAATCTGTGGCATTGTCTGCGTGCACAACGATAGAAATAGGCTTGGCTATTGCTGCATTTATATAGCAAGTGAGTGATAGGGTGAGGAAGATAATTAGCTTTTTCATGGCTAAAAAGTGAAACTTACACTAAAAAATACGGTGGAAAAAGACTCTTTCGGCGCCAAGGTATTCATGCCTTGATATGACCATAGCGCCCCCCCTTGAGGATCAATCTTTGTGTGATCAATTTGCAGCTTTAGGGCTATATTGTCTTTAAGGTCGTATCTGACTCCGAGTGAGTGTGTTTGTTGATTGGGGCTAAATACACGAAACGACTCATTAACCGCTAAAATAATCTCCTCGACCTGGTTTGGTAGAGAGCGTTGAATACCGACTGCATCGTTAAATTTACTGGGTTTTGACTCTGCAATTGCAAAGGTATAAAACAGCTGCCCTTTATCAAAGTTATAGGTTGTACTGACATAGCCGCTATTGACAGCCGAAACGACCGATGATTCGCTTTCAAGATGGGCTAACTCAGTTAAAAAAGTCAGCGGTCCTAAGTTATATTTCAATCCTGCAGAACTAAAATAGGCTTTTTTATTAACTAAGGAAAAGTCGTTAATAAAAGCGGCCTTATCTGGCCAAATTACATCAGGTATTTGTTGTAAGCCACCAATAATACCTGTCATGGTAGAAATATTATTTTTGGTGCGGGCTTGAGTATGTTTAAGAGACAGTGTCCAGTCGAATTGACTTAGCTCGAATGACACACCCATAACATCTTCAATTTTTAGCTCTACATTCTCACTATCAAGGGCAATATTACTTGAAGATTGCCCATTAAAAAGCTTGATGCGGTAATCTAAATCGTTATGGGTTTTAAAATAGGTAAAATCAGCGCCATCTAAATTCCGGTATGGCAGTATAGCATATACTTCTGTGGGAATTTTTGCCCAAGGATAAGCAAATCCGATGTCTCTGTATTCTGTGAGCAAGTAAAGGTCGAGTTGCGTTCGTCCGATTCTGAGCTCCCAGTCAGGAGCTGGTTTATATCTCAAAAATGCCAGGCTGAGTGCATTGTCTAAGGTGCTCTTTTTTTGCCCGCGATAAATTAACTGCGTGACGAGGTCGAAATCTTGGAATAAAGATATATCAGCTTGAATACCTAAAGAGCTAATGGCACTAAAGTCTAAACTGTCCTCAAAATTGTCATTATCCCGTGAAATGTCGGTTCTAAAGCGATAAGTGTCAGAATTTGAATGTACGACTCCTATATTGCCAAAGCCACTGATAGTTGCACGCTCAGCACAAATACCTAAAAAGCTTGATAGACATAATAAAGCGTACAGGAGTCGCAGCATCTAACATCTCACCGATAATTTACACAAGCGCAGTAATTAAATTATAGCGGATGTTTGGCTTTTAGAAATGCAATGAGAAAGTTTTCAGCGCCTTATATGGCTAAAATCAAAAAAGGAGCCAGTTGGCTCCTTTTTAAATACACTGTGCAGTGATTATTTGTTCACTATCGCGTTGTGATAGATGTTTTGTACATCATCACAATCTTCAAGCATGGTCATAAACTTTTCAAAATTTGCTAGGTCTTCTTCGTCTGTGACCTCAACATGTGTTTGTGGCACAAAAGTGATTTCGTCAACTTCAAAGTTGATGCCTTCGAATGCTTCTGTTAATGCAGTTTTTGCTTTGAAGTATTCAGTGTGTGGTGCGAATACAGACACTTTGCCGTCTTCAACTTCAACATCAGTGACATCAACGTCGGCCATCATTAATGCTTCAAGCACTACTTCATCATCGTCGCCATCAAAACCCAGAATCGCTAAGTGATCGAACATGTGTGCGACACAACCAGGGCTGCCGATTTTAGAGTCTGTTTTTGTGAATGGCAGACGTACATCTTTGATAGTCCGGTTAGGGTTATCTGTTAAACAGTCAACGATTACCATACAGTTACCTGGGCCATAACCTTCGTAACGTGCTGGAGAGTAGTCTTCACCTGCACCACCCGCTGCTTTCTCAACTGCTTTATCAATAACATGCGCTGGTACTTGGTCTTTTTTCGCTTTTTCGATTAGACGACGTAAAGATAGGTTTGTTTCAGGATCTGCACCGCCGTTTTTAGCTACAACGTAGATTTCCTTACCGTATTTAGAGTTAACTTTGGTTTTTGCCGCCGCCGTTTTTGCCATGGCGTTTTTGCGGACTTCAAATGCTCTGCCCATCTTAATTCTCGTATTATGAATTTAAAAATTGTCAAGATTCTAGCAAGACTCAAGGCTTTGAGCTAGAGGGCAGAGAGATTAGCGGCATTTTTTTGAAAACCAAACTCTACGGGAGGACTATCTTGGTCAATTGCGAAAAGTGCTCAATGGTGTGCGTTGCCGTATTCGCATAATCAGGGCATGCATCAAGAATATACAAACAGCTGTCCATTTGAGCATTGTCAGCTGCCTGAATATCATACAAAAAGTCGCCAACATAAATACATTGTGAGGGGGTTACCTGCCAACTATTAGCAACTTGCAATAAAGCAGTTGGATCTGGTTTAGCAGGGGCATTGTCTCTGGTCAGTACGATATCGAATTTAAGACCTGTTTTATCGAGTTTCACTTGTGCTGCGTGTTGGCAGTTACGTGTCACAACTGCCATTTTGATGTTTTGCTCTGCAAGCGCTGAGAGACACTCTACTACACCTGGCATCAACACCGCTGATTCAGCATCTCGGTATTCATGGTTTAAGACAATATCCATGGCATCTTTTGCTTCAGTTTCAGGCAGTTGTTCAATATAGGTCAGTAAATCTGTATGTTCAGTGCATCCGATTTCAGCGCGAATGTGTTTGAAGTCTAAAGAAGAGCTAACTAACGTATTGTCTAAGTCAAAGATAACACCTTGGTAGTTTGAATTCGTTTCAGTTTGAATCATAAGAGAGAGCATTCCTGTCGAGCATAATTAGAACGTATACGAAAAGATTAATAGGTTGGATTAGAGCAGTTCAGTTTACGAAGTAACTATAAATGAAGAAGCAGAGCATAGGCCCTACTTCTTAAGAGAGTAGAAAGTGGCTATTTATCAAAACGCACTGTGAGCCAGTTGTCTTCACCATCAAAATGTAAGGTTTTTACTGTACCCTTACCTTCGAAGTTCACCATATTGACTTGTTCTGCCCAGACATCCCTTAGCGCACCATGTTGCATTCGCAATGCACTAAAGTCTGCAGGAATTTGTGTTTCTTGGTAAACCCAAAAAAACTTTCCATCAATTTCCTGACCGACTAATGAAAGCTTGATAGGTGTTTTGTCTGCTAACTGTAAAGCCACTTTACGACCTACATATTGAGCAAATTCGGCTCTATCTTTGGCATGCTTAAACAGATCGGCGTTACCGTCTAGCAAGGTCTCTACAGCGTGTTCTGTATCGTGCAAGTAAAAACGATGCATGAGCTCAAGATTACCCGTACGTTCATTGATCAATACGGTTGTCATTGCAGCCTTTAACTGGTGAGCGGCAACTTGACCGCTCATCAGTAAAAGCAAGCTGGCAGCAAGCCAAGCTCTCATGGATTAATCCTTCTTCTCTTCTTCATCTTTGTCATCTTTTTTCAACTCAGTTTTGATGTCATGCATGATATCACGGCGCACTTTGGCTGAGCTCTTCTTACGTTTATATACTTCTAAACGAGAAGGAATGATTTGACGAGGGTAATGATTGTTTTCAATGTCTACATCTGCGGTTTCCCAGCGAGGGTCAACCACAATAGACTTTAATGGCTTGTCTTTGTCAGTGATGATTAGCTTGCTCACTTTTTCCGGGCTACGGCGCCAAATCTCTGCAGGTAGCATGCGCTCTTCCGTTGAACCATCCTGATACGTCAGCTCTAGAATGATTGGCATTACCAAGCCACCTAGGTTGCTAAACTCCATCACATAATAGTTTTTGTCTTCTTCAACTGCTCTGTCTAGGGCTTTACGCTCCCAAGGTTTAAGCTTTTTCAAGAAGCTCTGATACGCATTTCGCTCTTTGTTGGTCACAGTAAAGCGGTCATTGTCATCATAGAAGTCTGACACGTCTTTGTTTTTATCTATCCAAAGCTCTTTGCCTTCTTCTTTGTTACGTTTGTTGAACAGCGACATGGGTTTGCTTTGTTCAAACTCACGTAGACGTGCATAGTCGATATCTGGGTTCTTAGTATCAATACGCAATTGATATACTTTGTCTAGCGAGATATCAACATGATCTGTGGTGTAGAACCAGCCACGCCAGAACCAATCTAAATCGACGCCTGATGCCTCTTCCATGGTTCTAAAGAAATCAGCTGGAGTTGGGCGTTTGTATTTCCAGCGCTGCGAGTATTCTCTAAATGCGAAGTCGAACAGTTCACGACCTAAAATAACTTCACGAAGGATATTTAGAGCCGCTGCTGGTTTGGTATAAGCATTCGGGCCTAGATTTAATACGCTATCAGACTGAGTCATGATAGGCACTTGGTTTTGAGATTTCATATAAGGCACGATATCGCGCGGCTCTACACCCCAAGGAATGTTCGGATCCCATTCACGGCCAGCTACGCCATCTAAGAAGCTGTTAAGGCCTTCATCCATCCAAGTCCATTGGCGTTCATCAGAGTTAACGATCATCGGGAAGTAAATATGACCAATTTCGTGGATCACAACGCCAATCAAGAAACGCTTCTCGGCTTGAGAGTAAGTGCGTGAACCATCATCTCTTAGCTCTGTACGCGGACCATTGAAGGTGATCATTGGGTATTCCATACCGCCTACAGGGCCGTTCACTGACTGTGCAACTGGATATGGGTAATCAAATGAGAAGCGCGAGTACACTTCCATGGTGTGGATCACTGACTCAGTTGAGTATTTTTTCCAAAGATCACCGCCCTCTTTCGGGAAGAAAGACATCGCCATAACAAGAGGTTGCTCTTTACCACCTTGTTGATAGCCTTTGGCATCCCACATAAACTTACGAGAAGACGCCCAAGCAAAATCTCGCACATTTTCAGCTTCGAAGCGCCAAGTTTTGGTTTTGTCTGTGCCTGCCTTTTCGTTTTCAATTGCTTCTTCTTCAGTCACAACAAACACAGGACGTTTAGCTGTTTCAGCTTCTTTCAAACGTTTTAGTTGTGTTTTTGTCAGTACCTTTTTAGCGTTTTTCAGCTCACCTGTTGATGAGACAATGTGGTCTGCAGGTACGGTGATCTCTACATCATAATCACCAAACTCAAGTGTAAACTCACCACGACCTAAGAACGCTTTGTTTGTCCAAGCTTCATAATCAGTAAAAGCAGTAAGGCGCGGGAACCACTGCGCTAGTAAGAAAATATCGTTACCATCTTCTTCGAAGTGTTCATAACCTGAGCGCGCACCAACGGCATCTTCTTCAACAATGTTAAAGGCAAAATCAAGGCTGAATTCTGTCGATTTACCTGGCTTTAATGGCTCATTTAAATCGATTCGCATCATGGTGTCGACAATGGTGACTTTTAATGGCTTACCATCTTCGTCTTTGACATCACTGATCACAAAGCCCAGTTCAGTGTCATCCATAAATTGTTGGCGACGGAGTTGGTTTAAACTAATTTTTGCTGGTTTTGCTGCAGGGTTACTTTGCAGGCCGTGTTTAAATGTGGCACTGCGCTCAGCAAGTGAGTCTTGCTTAAAAATGTTTTGGTCTAATTGCATCCAAAGATATTTAAGCGTGTAAGGTGAATTATTTTTGTATTCAATACTCTGCTCAGCAGTTAAACGGCGCTGTTTTTCGTCTAACACAACATCAATGTCATAATCGACTTTTTGTTGCCAATAACGCTCACCGGGTTCACCAGCGGCGTTACGGTAAACGTTTGGTGTTGGAAGTACTTCGTCTAGTTGGCGAAACTTATCAACGAAATTGCCCTTTGTTTGCTCAACAGCACTGGCGACCGCTAGGCTTGATGCCATAAGCGGAATACACAGTGACAAGGCACTGGTTATTTTTTTCATTATGTTTTCCTAGTTACCCAAGATATGGTTGTTCAATACTTATCTATTTTATGTAAGCTTGTGAACGAGATATTGTTTTGCTCTTTATTATTGGCATAACAACTCTGAGCGTTGCAGAAGCATCACGAAAATGCAATTAAAATGAGATAAAGTAACACTTAAATGTTTTTCGCTACTTTTTAAATGATTTATTCCACTAAAGTACAAGTTCTAAATCTATCGTTATCAACGAAAATATAGTGAGAAAATAAAAGAAGCTAATTCATCTTACGTTTAATTTGGTGGTTTATGCTGGGTATTAACAATTTTGATCAAAAAACCTTTGTTTGACTGTTGATATTTACTGCGATTTATTTTTAAATTCGCCTCTTTGATTTTTGAGCAAATAGTTACGTTAAAAGTTGGCGTTAGTTTTGCTCTGTATAGTGTACTCGTTTACAGTAAAATGTGGTGAGCAATATGGATTTCTATATCCTAAAAAAGCAAGACAAGCTGGTGGCTATTCCGGCTGATGAACAAAGTTGCAAACAGTATTTAGAAGATGGTTACTTTTATGTTGATAAAGTTGCCGCTTGTAACGAAAAGTCAGCACTAGAAGTGTTGCAAAGCAAACAGGTAAAAGCGTTTAAAACACCTGTTTTGTTATTTTTACTGGCTTTGCCTGTTGTCGCCTTTATTTGGTGGCAAATTACCCGTTAAACAAATACTTAAAGCAGTGGTATAGTAGCGTTTCAATGCGAAAGGGAGCGCTACATGAAAGTATTACACACTTCTGATTGGCATTTAGGCCAGCAATTTTACGAACATCAACGAGTTCAAGAGCATCAGTATTTTCTTGATTGGTTGGTGACAACGTTACAACAGCAAGCGGTTGATTTATTGCTTGTTGCAGGTGATATCTATCATACAGCAACCCCTCCCTCTTCTTCTGAACAACAACTTTATCAATTTATAAAGCAAGCCAAACAGGCATGCCCTAAACTACATATTGTCATTATTGCAGGTAACCACGACTCTGCGAATCGTATTGAGACCGCCAGGCCTCTTTTAAAGCAATTTGATACCCATGTTATTGGCCGATACGACAAAGCTGCCCCAGAGGCTTGCTTAGTAAATATTGAAACTGAAAAGGGTAAGGCACAAGTTGTTGCAATGCCCTTTTTACGCCCAGCCGATGTCACGCTCGATACACAAAATGAAAAAGCTTATCAGCAAGGTGTGGCGCAAGCTTACCAATCAGTGGTTGAATTGTGTGAAGAGAACACCGCCCCTATTATTGTTATGGGCCACCTGCACGCCAAAGGCGGCACCATTAGTGAAGATTCAGAACGGAATATCAGCATCGGCGGTTTTGATGCGGTAACAGCTGAGGTGTTTACTGATAAGGCCGATTACGTTGCGCTCGGTCATCTTCACAAAGCTCAAGTGGTAGCAAAATGCGACGCAAAGCGATATTGTGGTACGCCTATGCCTATGTCATTTTCAGAAAAAAACTATCAACACCAAGTACTCGTGTGTGAATTTAATGGAAAAGCATGCGTGAGCGTAAACCCCCTTTACACACCAAGGCTTAGAGAGCTGATAGTGCTTCCTAAACAAGGAGGGGCGGATATTGATGCACTGTGCGATGAAATCGAACAGCTAGATTTAAAGTCGTACGAAGCAAGCCCTTATCTTCGCTTACGACTTAATGCCAGCGAGACCGATAGCCAGTTTAGGGAAAAGATATCATCAAGCCTAAAAGACAAAGACATCTTGTTTTGTGGTATTGAGCGCGTTCAAGATGTGCAAAAGCATGACGATGAAATGATTTTCCAAGATTTAGGTAAAGTCGAAAAATTAAACCCCCTCGATTTGCTAGATATGGTTTTTAAGCAGCAGGTCGATTCAGAGCAGGACTTACCTACAAACTTAGCTGACTGCTTAGCCGAAGTTTTAAATACCATGGAAGAGGAGCAAAACGTGTGAAATTACTTAAAATAACAATCACAAATTTGGCTTCTATTACTCACGCTGATATTGACTTTGAAAAAGCGCCCTTAGAGCAAGCCGGATTATTCGCCATTACTGGTGACACAGGCGCAGGTAAAAGTACCCTGTTAGATGCGATCTGTTTAGCGCTCTATGCAAAAACTGCACGTTTAAAAAATGATTTAAAGAACACGGTGTCGTTTAATGGGGACGACATAAAATTAAACGACCCAAGAAACCTGCTTCGCCGAGGTTGTGCTGAGGGCTCTGCAGAGGTGACTTTTTTAGGCCAAGATGGTGAGTTTTATTTAGCTAAATGGTCTGTTGCCCGAGCGCGAAAAAAAGTCTCAGGCAAACTCAAGACACCAGAGCACGAGATTATTCGCCTCAGTGACGAAACCTTGTTGGCCCATAAAAGCGCTGCGGTTAAAACGGTTGAGCAATTAATCGGTCTTAGCTTTGAGCAATTTACGCGTACCGTATTACTCGCTCAGCATGAGTTTGCCGCATTTTTAAAAGCCAGTAGTGATGAACGCGCACAACTTTTAGAGTGTTTGACTGCGACTGATAAATTCAGTCGTATTGGCCAGCTTATCTTTGAAAAGCACAAAGAAAAGAAAGCAGAGCTAGAGCGGTTAAAAGATAGCTTAAGTGCCTATGTGTTATTGACTGATGAGCAACTTGAGCAATTAACCCTTGATGCACACACACACAAGCAGCAGTTAGATGAATTAAGAGCGCAACAAGCTCAGCACAAATCGTCATTGCAATGGCTAACAGACTCAGCCCAATTGCAAATTCAATTAG
>CAYZOE010000054.1:0-31616 GCA_964479805.1 uncultured Pseudoalteromonas sp.
CATGCCGTAAGCCACATGACTTTTGAGGTTTGAAAATGCACGAGTAAACACTTTCCCCCATTGTTGATACATGGCCTCTGAATGTAACTGAGGTGTGCCATTGGTTTGCCCTGTTTGCTGATCGAGCTGATGAGCAAATTCGTGAAACACCAGATTGTGGCCATCTTCAGGCAATCTATGCCCTTCTATTACGTTATCCCAACTTAAAACCAAAGTACCACCGGGCCAAGATTCCCCTTGTCTAACTGAGGTATGGTAATTAACCAGCCCTGCGGCATCGCGACTTTGCTGTGGCGCATAATAGCTACTGGGGTATAACACCACTTCTTTCACATTTGGATATAAAGGCCATTGACTGTTCAGCACCAATAAACAAGCATCAGCGGCAATGAGTAAGGCCATAGCACGATTCACTTTTAAACCATCGCGTCCTATTACACGCTTTTCACCTAAAAACCAAACAATGTGATTTTCGAGTTTTTCACGGTCTTTGTCAGTCATATTACGATAGATAGGCATATATTTAAGTAAGATTTGCTTATCTTGCTCTGACAAGTTTTGCTCAGCATATTTATGCTGCCAATATTGCCTCATCACATCGTGCCAACGCCAATAAATAACCACAAAGACGACAAGTGCCAACATCAAGAAAATATTTATCATGTGAATACTCTTTACTCTGCTAGTGACTTAGTTGGTACGAATTGCAGCGATTTCAATATAGCTTTGATAAAATCCAAGAAACTTAAAAATTATAAGATAGAACACTCAGCCATGACTTTACCTATAGCCCAGATAGAAGCTGATTTTCACGCTCATATTGACTCATCTCCGCTTGTGATCAGCGCCAGTACTGGTTCGGGTAAATCAACTTGTTTACCCGTTTGGGCAAAAAAAATTGGCCGAGTGTTGGTAGTGCAACCAAGGCGTATTGCCTGTACGTCTCTTGCAGAATATTTGGCAGAGCAAAGCCAGCAATCGCTTGGAAAAGAAGTTGGCTACGCCATTCGTTTTGAAAGCCACTTCGATGAAAACACCCAAGTGGTATTTGTCACACCCGGTGTCGCACTGCGGTGGTTTTTTGAGTCTAAATTAAAAGAATTTGATGTGGTCATGCTCGATGAATTTCACGAGCGTCGCTGGGACATGGATCTGCTCCTTGCCCTACTTAAAAGTCATCAAGCTCATAAACTCATCGTCACCTCTGCGACACTAGATACACAGCCCTTATGTGATTATTTACACGCAACGCACCTGCACAGTGAAGGAAAAATGTTCCCCGTCGAAGAGACTTTTATTGCAGATAATATGCGAGCGATGCCAAGCAAACATGACTTAGCCCCAAGGGTGTATCAAGCGTGCGCTCAAGCATTGAATAGCACCCAAGGCGATATTTTGGTGTTTTTACCGGGCAAAGGCGAAATTCAAAGTGCCGCAAGTGCGCTCAAGGAGTTAGATGCCATTATCATTGGTTTGTACAGTGGTTGTCATAAATCACAGCAAGATTTAGCGCTTAAGAAACAATCAAAACAACGTATTATTCTAGCAACCAATGTCGCAGAAACTTCCTTGACCATACCCAATATTACCTGTGTGATTGATTCAGGTCTTGAACGTCGTACCCATTTACGCGGTGGTAAAACAGTACTTTCACTAGAAGCCATAGCTGCAGACTCAGCGAAACAACGACTTGGTCGCGCAGGACGAACTCAAACAGGTAGTTGCATACGTTTATACGGTCAATATGCGCCACTAATAAAAACCACTCCGCCAGAAATACACAGGGAAGCCTTGTCCGAACTGGTATTGGCGAGCGCTTGTGCAGGATACAACATACATGCATTGCAATTTTTAGAGCCATTGCCAAGTAGCTCGTTAAATACCGCAATTACGCAATTACAAAAAGTCGCCGCCCTTGATGGCGATTTAAACGCCACAGAGCTTGGCAAAGTGTTATATCCGCTGCCCATTGACGCAGAATATGCATACTTAATTACGCAGATGCCAAGCGGAGCGCTAAAGCAAGCCATGATCGATGTCATTGCAGTTTTAAGTGTGCCAGCGCGAGTTTATCAGCTCCCTAATAATTCAGAGCAACTCGAAGAATTAAACAAGGCCCTACCCAATCATTGCGATCTAGAATTAGCCATTAATCTACTTAGAGGTAAAGCCCCTCATGTAAATGTCGAACAAAACGCGTTTGAAGAGGCCAAACAATTTAGTACTCAGCTACGAGAGGCCTTTTCATTACCAGAGCTGAGCAAAGCCGCGAATTTTGATAGAAATTTACTCTTACAACATATTGCCCAAGCCCGACCTGATTTACTCTACATAAAAAGAAATAATCGACGTGGTGCCTTTGGTAATGGCCACAGTGAAGTGATCCCTGCTAAAGAATCTCGCATTAACGACAAGGCGCAAGCAATGATAGTGCTAGACACTTATGCCATGGCCGGTAAAGGCACTAAACAAGCCATGACTTTGGCAACCTGCGCCGTGCCAATTCCTCTTAGACTTATCAATGAATTCGCGCAATGCGAAACTACAATAAACAACGCTGAAATCATTGACGATGGGATCATGGTAAATATCAGCCATGTTTTTGCCGGGGTAGAACTTTCGTCGAAGCTTGAGCCTGTTACCTCAGAGACCCTCATTCCTGCCTGTGTCGAGCTCATTCTTAATAATCAATTAGTGTCAGGCGTTGCTGACCAAGTGACAGAAGCAATTGATTTTCATGCACTTTATAATCAATCAGAAAATATCACAGAGGCACTACCAACAGCCGAGCAATATTTGCGAGAAACTTTGACTGATTTAGGTATTCATGAACAAGAAGACTTGGCTTTAATCGAGTCCGATGACTTGTTTTATCAAGGAGTCGAGTCGTGGTTAATTGATCCATTTAAGGAAAAGTACCCGCTTAAAGTCTATTTACCTGGGTTAAAGTTATCGGTTGAGTATTCCTTCAAAGCAAAGCGCTTAACCCTGCATCATGAAAGTGGCGCACGCAAAAATGCCCCCAAACGATGGGAGTTGCCAGCTTGGCAAGGGTTTAAAATTCAGTATAGGAAGGCGAGTAAAGTGATTGATGTGAAATAAAAAAGCCCGCATTTGCGGGCTTTAATATATGCTGTATTAAAGCTTAATATTAATACCAGCTGTTACACGACGACCAATTACGTCATAGTAAGCACCATCAGTGAATACTAGAGGGTGACGCGGTGGAGTTCTATCAGCTAAGTTTTGAACACCTAAACGTAGTTCTACTTCGTCAGAAACACTATAGTTCATGCTCAGGTCAAAAGTTGTGTATGAAGGAATATTATTCACATCATGTTGCTCGATTGACCAACCGTTTCTGTCATTAACTGTAGCGTGGCGGTAGTTTGTAACAAGAACTGCACGGAAATCATCTAACTTATAGCTTGCATTGAATCTCGCTCTCCATCTAGGACGAGAGTGCTCACCTGTATGGATTAAGTTATCAATTTCATTACCCGTTTGGTTCCTTTCACGATTGTCTAGATAAGTAGCAGTTAGTTTAAAGTCAAACTCACCAAAGCCTGTTTCGAAACCATATACTGATTCGATATCAACACCACTTAGCTTTTCAATAGCAGCATTTAAGCTAGTCTCAAGGTAACCGTTAACTTCAAGCGTGTTAGGATCACGTGTAAACTTATCACAGAATGGGTTATCTAAAGAGTCTGCACGGTAACAGTTTTCGTTTGAGCTTTCGTAATCATAGAAGCTAATTGCATTATCAATATCAAAGCTCCAATAATCAACGGTAACATCAAAACCTTCAAGGAATGATGGCGTGTACACGAAACCAATTGTGATATCGTTTGAAACTTCGTTCTTAAGATCAATGTTACCACCCAGAGTACCCTGCAAAGAGCCACCTCGGCGCCATTCATCAGAAGGAGTCCAGCCTGCAGGGATACCTGCTGCTGCACAGTTCTTAATCACATTGTCTCTATATTTCTCATCTGTTGATGCAATTGTTGGAGCAGAACATTGATCCTGACGACCTGCAAATTGAGTACCGATAGAAGAATATAGCTCACTAATATTTGGCGCTCGTACTGACTGTGCTTTAGCTAAACGGAAGCGAATATCTTCATTTACTTGGTAAGTTACACCTAACTTGTAAGCTGCATCAGTGCCTGTTGAGCTGTAGTCCATGTAGCGATAAGCTAATTCAACGTTTAACTCTTCTGCAAAAGCGTGGTCAGCAAGAATTGGGAAGATAAATTCTGCAGCATACTCTTTTACAGTCAGATCACCTTCATACGGTAAGCCTGAATTACCAAAAACTAGGCCTTTTTCAATTCCTACGCCTGGTTTTTCAAAAGCTGTCTCTCTTCTTGTTTCAAATGAGAATGCAGTGCTTATGAAACCAGCTGGTAATTCGAACACGTCACCAGTCACTGTAGCACCAAAACTAGTCTGTGTGCCGCCTTGCTTAGCTGTTGGTGTTGCGCCAATATAAGCCATGGCTTCAGGAGAGATTTCATTCTTACCTAAGAAGTTAATTGGAGCACAGCCACTTATGCCACCTACAACTTCACCAGCATCATTACGATCAGCACAAACGATGTTGCCTTCAAAAACAACAGCATCTAATGCTTCAAAAATACGATCTTCAATTACTTCACCGTACCATGTTGTATCTTGATCAAGTTCACCATGCTGGAAGTATGTTGAATAAGACCAGTTGTCATCAATGTAACCATCTAAGCCAATAGACGATCGAAAAGTCGTACGATCTTGGTTATATTTACGAGGTCCAAAGTCGTTACTCAAACGACGCATTGAAATTGAATTCACTTCGGCAGCATCCATCTCAGCAGCAAGATCAGCTTTGATGAAAGCATTATCTCTTCTGATTGGAAGGCTACGCCAGAATACAGGAGTACTTTGACCAAATGCGCTGCTTGTTGTGTATACCAAATCAAAAGATAAAGTATGGTTTTCACTTACATCTTGGTGACCCGCGATATTAAATGTGTGACGTTCTAACGGTGTTCTAAAGAACTGGTCTTGTCCATATGCAATACC
This sequence comes from uncultured Pseudoalteromonas sp., assembly GCA_964479805.1. Taxonomy (GTDB): domain Bacteria; phylum Pseudomonadota; class Gammaproteobacteria; order Enterobacterales; family Alteromonadaceae; genus Pseudoalteromonas. The sequence continues at coordinate 5,068 of CAYZOE010000054.1, forward strand.
ATCACCAAATTCACCGCTATAACCCCAGTTAGTAGCTGAACCAGGTAGACCACCTTTAGGAAGGTTACCATCACCATTATTGAATGGACGAAGATTTCCACTCTCATCAAATGTTAAGTGCTTGCCGCCTAAGAAAAATTCACTTGATTCATCATACAAACCAAAATGACGCTTACCAGTGTATGGAATTCTTGCAGGAATGCCATCTTCACCTGTTCTATCGTCAGGGTTTGCCTCTAGGCGAATTGGGTTGTCAAACCACCATGATTTGTCGCTTCTTGCCATTTGCTTTTGATCTGCATAATCATAACCAAAAATGAAGCCACCACCATCAAACTCTTTACCAAATACTAAAGAAGCGAATGTCTGCTCACCACCACCTTCAAGTGGTTTTGTCGTTGCTGCATCAATTTCGATACCGTCAAATGACTTTCTTGTAATGATGTTAACAACACCTGCTACAGCATCGGCACCATAAACAGCTGATGCACCGCCAGTAGAAATCTCGATTCGCTCGACCATTGATGTTGCAATGTTATTAAGATCAACAGAGTTACTGCCTGCAGAACCACCAATAAAACGACGGCCATTTACTAGTACAAGAGTTCTTGATGTACCTAAACCACGTAGATCTGTTGTATTTAAGCCGTTTGCATAGATGTAATTGTTTGAGTTTTCTGGACTTAAACCAACTTCTGCTGAAGGCATTTCTGCTAAGAAATCATTGACATTACTTACACCTGCATCTTCTAGCTCAACCCGACCAATAACAACAACAGGTGTTGGTGCTGTTGCTGCAATACGTTTTATTTTAGAACCTGTTATCTGAATACGCTCAACTTTTTCTTCTTTATCGTCGTTAGCAAAAGTATTCGCTGAAAAAGCAGTTGTTGTAACCGCACCAAAAGCAATCGCTAGGCGCACTGCTTTTGAAACTTTATTATTTAACATTTATTTTTCCCTGATCTCACTACGTAAGATTATGTTTTTTCTATTCTTTTGTATTCAGTATTGCAAATTTAACAAATGTACCCAATGCAATACTGCGGCAACATACTAATATCAGGGACAACAAAAGGTCAACCAATTGAAGACATAAATTTACAGTTTCTATAAAGACATGACTTAGTTACAACCTCAATTAACAAAAAATAAACACTTGATATGTATATATATTTAGGAAAAAGACGTCAGATTTAAAATAAAGATTTATCGTTTAATCTGTGAATTTAGTACTTTTAGAATAAACCTTCTATTCTCAATCATTTGATAAAAAAAGTTAAAGAACTATAGTTATTTTTCTGCAATTATAACTATAGCTAGTAAATTATTTTTTTTATCTCGTAGTTCTTTAATCTCTAATCTAGAGAAAATTTTAGTATTCTTAATTATTGACAATAAGTTTTCTGTATTTTCTGCTGCCTGTTTAAGTTCATTTAGTCTTAACAATAGTAAATTAAGTTCTGATTCGAATAGCTTGAATGCTTGATTGAAATCAATATTTTTATTTTTAATTATAAATTTGTAAAACGCTGGGAAATTGGTTGCTTCAAGGCTGGCTTTTTCAAATGACTTAAATGAAGATATAAACTGCTCTATTTTTTCTTTATATATGTTTTTAGGCTTATTATTAATTAATGCATTGACTAAGCCTTTTAAATCTGTAAGTACATTCTCTTTAACCGCTAAACTCGCTTCCAAGATCCTCCTATTAGGCTCAACTATAATTGAACTTTTATGATGACAAACAAGGTGTAACCTACCTTTTGATTTTAATACTCTAAAAATTTCATTTAAACTCAGCTCAACATCTGAATATTCAAGAGCAAACTGAGATATAACCACATCGAACTCAGCAACTTTAAATGGCATTTTTTCAACTGAAACATTAGAAATAAAATGTCCGTCTATGAGTTTTGTTACTTTGTCATTTATTGTTGCTAGGTCTATCCCTACGCACTCATGTTGAGAAACAGATTGAATCAACTCTATTACCGCACCATTGCCCGTACCAATATCGAGAACTTTTGAATGCTCGTCTAAAGTTCTAGAAAAACTCTGCCATAAAGCTTTAATCTCACCTTGATAATTCATTTTAAAAGCGTCGCCAAATGAAGTTATATGTCCTTGTTCCCAATATTCTGACCAGTGCTCGCTCATATTATTTACCTAAAATTAAAACTAAAAAAAAACCCCTCAATAGAGGGGCTTATATTTATACTAATAAACTAATATTAGAAGCTAATGCTGTAACCTGCAAATACTTCACGGCCAATGTGACCTGCATAGTATAAAGTGTCGCTGTTCCAGAAACCTTCATCATCTTTTACAACGCCTTTGTCAAACAAGTTACGTGCACCTAATGTGAATGTACCATATGATTCAGTGAAATATTTAACATTAATGTTGTGTGTTACGTAAGTTGGATCGTGGTTTTCGCCTTTGTAACGGAAGTTTTCAGGCTTACCATCACCAAGGTCTAAATACTGGTCTTCATATACTGAAGCAATAATATCTGTTGTCCAAGCTACTGATAGGTTATCTAACGAGTAGTTTACATTGAACTGTGAACGCCAATCAGGTGTACCAGGCATGCCGATAAAGTCTTGTGACGGACCAGAGAAGTAAACATCGCCAGCTGACTCAAGTAGGTAAGTGGTTGTGTTACTTACTGAGAAATCACCAAAACCAGTTTCAAACTTGTACTCTAGGTTCAGGTCTAGACCTTTTCTTGACATGAACGCACCGTTCTCAGAACGAGTGATAACATCACCAAGTACTGCACCACTTGCATCACGCTCAAGTTTAACACCTGGGTACTTCGCCATTAGGTCATCAAGTTGGCCACCAACTTCAGCGTTGATAAGTGACTGAACCGTAATAGAAGAAATTACGTTACTAACTTCTAGAGAGAAGTAATCTAGTTTTACAGCAAAGTCCTCGATACCTGAATAAACGATACCAGCATTAATGTACTCAGACTCTTCTGGACCTAATTGATCGTTGCTTTGAATAAGGTTGTCAAACTGACGCGATTTACAGTCTGAAGCAGCAATACCTTGAGCCTCACAAGCAACATAGTCAGTTGCACTTGTCGCGCTGAATGATGTTGCAGCTAGTAGCTCATCTAGAGATGGTGCACGGAAACCTTCAGAGTATGATGCACGAAGTAAGATTTCATCTGTAGGACGGTATTCTACTTTAACACTTGGGTTAGACACAGTACCAAAGTCGCTGTAATCGTCGCGACGAACAGCAGCACTTACGATTAGGTTGTCAGTAAATGGCATTGCAATTTCATAGAAGAAAGCAGTTGTGTCACGCTCACCCATTGAAGAGTTACCTGCTGAACCACCAATCAGACCAGCTTCAGATTGTGCATCGTACTGGGAGTCAAATGCTTGGTCAAAGTACTCACCACCGAAGTAGTGCTGAATCTCACCACCAGCAAGTTCACCTGCTGCAAAACCAACACCGAAGAAGTAGTGATCCATTTCGTTTTGGTTTTCAGTGTAAGTTGTAGAACGAAGATTATTGATACCTTCTTCTGAACCTAGGTCGATGCCATACTTTTCGTTGTAAGCAAGACCTGAGTAACTTAGGTAGTAACGACCAACTGAACGATAGTCTAACTTGGCTTTGTGATAAGCGAATTCCCACTCGATTGAATCACCCGCGATACCTTTAAGGCCAATCATGTAATCCTGTTGATAATCGGTTACTAAGCCATCGCGGTTACCGATACCATACCAACGGAAGTAACCTGTTACTTCTTGGTCATAAGGGTTGTGCTCATTACCTGCTGCCATGTTGTTCCATCTAGCTGCTGGTGGTGCATAACGACCGAATGAATCGTTACGACTTAGCATCGCACGTGCGTATAGCTCGATCTCATCGGTAATTTCATAATTAGAGCTAACCATGATTGAGTCTTTATTTGTAGAAGCCATGTTTGCAGATACATTTGCATATCCGTAAGCACACACTTCACCACCGCCAACACCACCTAGTAGTGAACCTTGGTCAAGCTTACCAATAAAACCAGGAACATTTGCAGCTAGGTCATCACACTTAGCTGATGCAACAAAGCCGTCAGGGCCAAGAATAGTTGCACCATAGTAACTCACACCTACTGTTTCATCATAGATTGAAATCAGGCCATCACCATTTGTGTCTTCAAAAGAAGCAGCTGTATATTCACGATCTTTGTCGAAAATAGCGCCTTGCTCTTGGTGGTCATATACGAATGTGATGTTGCCTTTGTCTGAACTAACACCGAATGAAAGTGACATTTGCTTTGTATCAGCACCTTCATTTGAAGGGCGACCAAATTGAACGTCGAATGAAGCACCTTCAAAATCTTTCTTCAGAATGATGTTGATTACACCAGCGATAGCATCAGAACCATAAATAGCAGAAGCACCGTCTTTTAGGATCTCGATACGCTCAACAGCTGCCATAGGAATAGAGCTTAAGTTTGCAGATGAGCCACCTAGTGATGGAGAACCAGCAACACGCTTACCATCGACCAATACCAGGGTACGATCACTACCAGCACCTAGAAGGCTCACTGTAGATTGAGATTGTGCAGACGAACCTGAACTTGGAACAAATGAACCGAAGCTGTTTGAAGTAACACTACGAAGTGCATCAGCAACAGAAATACGACCTTGCTCTTCAAACTGTGCAGTAGTGATTACTTCAACAGGGCTTGCGCCTTCAAGATCGGTACGCTTGATACGTGAACCAGTTACTTCAATACGCTCAACTTTTTCTGCACCGTCTTCGTCTGCAGCAAAAGTATTCGCTGAAAATGCAGCTGAAGAAGCTGCGCCAAAAGCGATCGCTAAGCGAACTGCTTTTGATACTTTATTATTTAACATGTTATCTCCCTGGGACCACTTGTTAGTAGCTTTATAATTTTGTGAGGGTTATCCCTCTTATAGGTAATTGCAGCATGTGCAATGAACTAGTTGCATACTAAACAACAGGCATTATTCATGTCAATTAAAAAATATGACGAATTTGCAACACTAAATACACATTATTGTACCAATTTCAGGTTTTGAGCACAAAAAACACCACAGAGTTGCTAAAAACGAAACATAAAAAAAACACAAATGCATAAACTAAAATGGCGGGTACATTTGATTTACATCAAGACAAATCAACAACATACATTCTTAATAATACGCTAACATTAGAATAGTTTGTGTTGTTTATTTGTTAGCATTGACTCGTTAAAATTGATTAAAAACATTTTAAGAATTGGCATAATTTGTTTTTGAATGTAATGCTCGTAATCCACTTGTTGAACATCTTGTTGAGGACTAAATACTGCAATAGGACCTGATTTAGAAATATAGTAACTTATAATCGAGCCTTTAGAGGTAGAGAAACCTGCGTTGCTTGGGAGGTTTTTCGCAGCTCTCACATGAGGCGGAATATTCTTAACGTACTGCTCAAGAGGCTTACCCAAGCGTTTTTTATAGATTAGTAAATGGTCATTTTCGCCACTAAGTATCAGGTCGATATATTTTTGGGCTACTGATTCCAGATCTCCCTCAGAGAATAATGTTTCAACTAATTCTTTTTGGAATAATTTGGCTATATCAGTCCAATCACTCCTGACTGTTTCCATACCTTTAAACACTAGCTCAGTGTGCCCATTCTTTTGCACTTTACCAACATAACGTTTCTTAGAACCAGTTTCTTGCCCACGAATAGTCGGCATAAAGAATGGACTGTAGTGCGTTTCAAATTCAATTTCTAAGTGACTTTGAATGCCATAGCGTTTTTCGCATTCTGTAGACCAAGTTTTGTTTATTTTTCTTTGCAGAGCATTGCCTATTTCATGGCTTTTTTCAGCAGTTAACTCTTCAGGTAAAGCAACAAAAGTAGAATCAGTGTCGCCGTAGATAACTTCATATCCCCAATCTTCAAGCCATTTACGTGTTGTTTGCATGATTTGATGACCACGCAGGGTAATAGAGCTAGATAGTCTTGGGTCATAAAAACGACAGCCTTTTGAGCCTAAAACTCCATATAAACTATTCATAATAATTTTGATAGCTTGAGATAACATGGCATCGCCCTGCTCTTTAGCGTTTTGTCTTTTCTCTGATAACTGCTCGACCAATTTAGGCAAATGATGTGATGTTTTAGAAAAATAACCGCCGTTAAACCCTTCCAATGCACTCTCAGGGTCGTCTAAGCCTTTGATAAGCCCGAGAGGATCTATAAAAAAAGTTCTAATTATAGATGGGTATAGGCTTTTAAAATCGAGTACGAGCACATTTTTATAAAGGCCTGGTTTTGACTCCATGACATAGCCACCAGGGCTCTCAAAGGACAAACCATGCTCGGCTAAATTTGGGGCAATATAACTACTTCGATGCAATAGAGGTAAATATAAATTAATGAAAGCAGCCACTGAGCCGCCCATCTTTTCAAGCTCTAAACCTGTCATTTGGGTTCGGACAATGGCAAATTCTAACAAATTTAATTTTTTGAAAATCGACATAACTAGTATGCAATCTTGCAGGTTATAAGCTGCTAAAGCGAGCTTATCTTCATTAAATTGCCTAATAATTTCAGACAAGCGGTTATCTTGTTGGATAAGCTTTTGCTCACCTAAAATTTCACTCGCCACATTTGCAAGACTAAAACTCGAAAAGTGATACGTGGCATTTTTCATGGTATCAATACCATCAATGACCACTCGACCTGAGATCAAAACCCGAACATAGTTGCCTATATAAATATCTATCGACGCGTTATCTCGCCCTAAACAGAGTTCGATACCTAGTGCCTCAGCACGCTCTGCCAAGACTACAAAATCAAACTCAATAACATTCCAGCCAATAATTACATCGGGATCTATGGCCTTCACTTGCTGCATTAAGACTTGGAGCAATTCAATTTCATCCTCGACCCAAATAATACTTTGCTCAGTTTGCTGTGCAGCTCCAATCATGATGACACTTTTATACTGCTCACTCACAAGACCAACTGAAAAAAGTACACCTTGACCATCACACTCAATATCAAGTGACAACATAGAAAGAGTTGGTTTGTAATCTGGGTTCTCTTTCAGCTTTGCATCCGTGATCTCAATATAGCTACTTCGTTGCTTTACTTTTCCGCTTACCCATACACCGCCTCTGATGAAACGTTCCATTAAGTAACGGTCGCAATGACGAATATCATCTTCATACAAGTGCATATACTGAGAAAAACATTGCTTAGCTTGAAATAGATGCTGGTTAGAAGAAAAATAACATGCTGCAACGGGCTCACCGTCGAAGTGTTTTAATGAAACTGGCTTTATGTCACATTGCAATGCTTCTAAATCCACAAGACGTTCAGCTTGTGCAGCGTCCGACTGGCGGATAAAAAAAACAGACTGTTGATCGGGTATAACTACCTTGGCAGGACCTTGTGGTGTCATGAGCCAGTAACAAAGGCATAACTTTCCCTGCTGATTAAATTGCTGGCGTGATAGAATAAAGCCTTCGTATACAGCTTGTGCCAAGATAGAACCCCATCTAAAATAACAAACACTGTAATTATATACATACTGTACTTTTTAGGCGACCTTCATGCTTTCAGATGCATTAAAAAAAACAATTCGAACAACACATACCAGCATTGCTGAAAGCTTAGACGGTTATAGACCTAGAAAAAGCCAAAATTATTTAGTCGCAGAAATCGCTAAAGTTTTAGCGGGCGAATATCATAAATCACAAAAAATTTGTGTTATTGAAGCAGGAACAGGTACTGGTAAGTCCCTAGCCTACTGTCTAGGCGCCCTGCCTTTAGCACTGGCTAAAAAGAAGAAACTCGTCATCTCTACTGCAACCGTCGCCTTACAAGAGCAACTTATTGAAAAAGAGTTACCTTTTTTTAAAGAGCACTCAGGGCTCGATTTCAAATTTGATTTGGTCAAAGGTAGGCACAGGTATATCTGTGTGCACAAATTAAATTCAGCACTAGACGAAGACATGATGCAAATGTCACTCATGCCCACGTTAAGCTCGCCATTATCTGAGCAGGAGAAAAACTGCTTAGTTGCATTACAAAATGCCTATCAGAACAAACAATGGCAAGGTGATAGAGATAGTTGGGCCGACACCATTCCTGATCGAGTATGGAACTTAATAGCCTGTGATAAACATGCATGTCAAAGACAAATGAAGTCTCACCATTTATGCCCTTTCCATTTAGCAAGACAAAAGATGGCGCAGATGGATGTGCTTGTTATTAACCATGCTCTGTTACTCGCAGACTTGGAGCTTGGTGGCGGTAAGATCTTGCCTGAGCCCGATGAAACCTTTTACGTCATTGACGAAGCGCACCATTTACCTCACATCACTAGAGACTTTTCATCTGCTGCAGCAACCATTAAAGGCACATTAGATTGGATTGATAAGCTGTTAAAATTCAGTCAAAAAATGGCTAATGCCATTGTGTCGCAAAAAGCCATTGGTCAAAACTTTAAACTCAATGATGCCGCAAATGATGCAGCTAAAGATTTAAGGTCGGTCAGAGATCTACTAGATCAAGCTGATTTTAATTATAACGATGATGATACCTACAGATTCGAACATGGCATTGTCCCTGAACAACTCACTCTCAAAGCCAAAGACATCAGCGATGCAACCCTAGATGCTTTAAGAGCACTCAATAAAATGCATGATGCGCTTACTTTAGATGTTAGTGATGGTGATGTAACGGCATTTTTAGCCGATCCTCTTTTAGCCGAGAGTGGTCAGTACATCAACCGTATTGAGCAATTACAAAAGCTTTGGTTCAGCTACGCCAGTAAGGGTGACAGTATTCCCCATGCTCGCTGGATAAAGCGACTTGAATACAAAAACCATCACGATCATTTACTTTGCGACTGCCCAATTGAAGTGGGTTACTATTTAAAAGATAAACTATGGCGCGAATGTGCAGGCGCCGTATTATGTTCAGCCACGCTCAGTGCACTCGGTACATTCGACCATTTCGCAAAAGAAAGTGGGCTAAAAGGTGAAGAAGGCGTGCAATATATAAAAGCTAATTCACCGTTTGATTATCCTAAACAAGCAACACTTCATATACCAACGACAGATAAAGAGCCTACTGATAAGGCGTTCAGTGACTTTTTAGCTGATGCTTTGCCTGAGTATTTAGATAGAACTAAGGGTAATTTGGTGTTATTTGCCTCCTATTGGCAGATGGAACATGTTGCGAAAAAAATGCGTCTAAAAAATTGGCAGATCTTAATTCAAGGTGAGTTCTCTCGAGATGCGCTGCTGAAAAAGCATAAATCTCGTATTGATTCTGGCCATGGCAGTATTTTATTTGGTACGCAAAGTTTGTCTGAGGGACTCGATTTACCCGGTGCTTATTTAGAAAATTTAGTCATAACAAAGATCCCTTTTGCAGTGCCTACCTCCCCTATAGAAGAAGCGCAAGCTGAGTTCGTTACGAGTAAAGGCGGTAATCCATTTTTATCAATCACTGTACCCGATGCTGCAAAGAAATTAGTACAAAGCTGTGGTAGACTGCTGAGAAAAGAAACCGATCAAGGAAAAATCACGCTCCTTGATAGGCGTTTGGTCAGTAAACGGTATGGAAAAGCCATGCTAGATACCCTCCCGCCATTTAAAAGACAAATAGATTATTAATGTTGGAATTTGCGCTCGACCCTATGACTTGGGGCTTATTGTGTTTGGTTGCACTCATAGCTGGCTTTATAGATGCGGTAGCTGGCGGAGGCGGTATGTTAACTGTACCTGCACTACTTACCGCAGGCTTACCACCGCACATGACGTTAGGTACCAATAAACTTGCTGCAAGCTTTGGCTCAATTACAGCTAGCATCACCTACTACAAAAAGAACTTATTCAACCCTAAGTTTTGGGCAGGATCTATCCTTGCAACCGCAATAGGCGCACTTCTCGGCACCTTATTGGTTGATCATCTTAGTATTGAATTTTTAAACAAATTACTGCCTGTGATCATCATTGCTGTTGCCTGCTACAGCCTTTTTGGAAAATTTAGCACTGAGACCAGCCATCATTTACCAGCCAAGACGTTACAGCTAAAAATCAAACAATGGTCACAAGGGTTAAGTTTGGGTTTTTTTGATGGTTTAGCAGGCCCTGGTACTGGCACTTTTTGGACTGCATCAAACAGCCTACTTTATAAAATGAGTTTATTGTTGAATTGCGGACTCGCCCGTTCAATGAACTTTGTATCTAATTTTATTTCGCTGATCACCTTTGTGGCACTCGGTCATGTAAACTTTTTACTTGGCATTACCATGGGGCTCTTCTTAATGGTCGGTGCGTGGATAGGCGCGCACTCTGCAATCAAGTTCGGTAATAAACTAATAAAGCCCTTGTTTAACAGTGTAGTTATCGTGCTCGCTGGCAAACTAATTTATGAGGCTTATTTTATATGAGCCAGGCCATCGTCAAATTACAGCAGCAAATTGAGCAACTTGCTCAGCATGCTCAGCAATTTGATAAAGCAAAGTGGTTTGATAAAAACCGCTACATTCAAGCACAACCAAGTTTATTTGCACACAGCGTGTTTGCGACTAAAAGTTTAAAGCTTTGCGATTACGTAGACGAAATAAAAGAAGCTTTTGCAAGGTTGCCAAGCCCAGATAAACGTCATGCTTATGCGTTTGCCCTTGAAAAATTAAGCACACAAATTGAAGCAGTTATAAAGGTTTTAAAATCAACGCCTGTTTGGGCCAAAGAAAATAAGTTTACGAAGCCCAAAAAAGCAAAGGTCTTCAAGCAAGCTGTTAAGAAAATCATGCAAAGCTCTCATGAGCTTTATCAGGAGTTATCACAAAACCATGAGTTCGAACGACGCTTGCAAGAGATGATTGATATACGTAAGCAGCAACTTACATCGGCGAGTAAGGCTGAGGCGAGTAAAATCAATCAAGAGATCTTGGTACTACATGCTCGACTCGGCCGCTGTAGGAAAGCCATCTCCGCCACTGAAGACAAAATTCAACAAGTCGAAAGACAACAAAATCGCTAATGATATTCTATCACCCCCTATATAGTGCCCTTCAACTGCCTGAAAGACACCGCTTTCCGATAAAAAAGTATCAAAAACTTGAAAATGTAATTCATGCAATGGGGTTTTCAGACCAAGTATTAGAACCAAAGCCTGCTAGCTTAGGGCAGATCAAGCTTTGTCATGACGCTGATTATGTCGACGCATTTGTTAACGGGCTTCTTCCCGAAAAAGCTATCAAAAAAGTGGGCTTTCCATGGTCAACAACATTAGTTAAGAGAACCTTACTCTCTGTTGGTGCGAGTATCGAAGCGGCCGAATACGCTTTAGAGCATGGACTTGGGTTAAACTTAGGTGGAGGTTACCACCATGCCCGATTTAATCATGGTGCAGGGTTTTGTATTTTTAACGACCATGCCATAACTGCACAGCATCTGATCCAGCAAGGCCTTGTTGAGCGCGTTGTGATCCTCGATTGCGATGTACACCAAGGAGATGGCACTGCTGATATTTTACATGACAGCGACCACATCATTACTTGCTCTTTGCACTGCGCTCAGAACTTTCCCCGAACAAAAGCGCGTTCAGATCTTGATTTTGAGATAGAAAAAGGTTGTTCCGACACACAATATTTGCAAACGCTTCAACAAGCTTTAGATTTAATTAAACGTTTCTATCATCCTGATATTATTATCTATAATGCCGGTGCTGATATTTTCTATAAAGATGAGCTTGGTTTACTGGAAATCAGTTTAGAAGGTGTCTTAAAGCGGGATAAAAAAGTGATTTCATATTGTAAAAACAACGAAATCCCTTTATCGATTGGGCTTGGCGGTGGCTATCAACGTAATGAAGAACAATTGGTTGAAGTACACAAACAACTTTTACTCGCTGTGTTCGAAAACTATTGACTTTTGTTATAAACTCAAAAAGTAAAAAACATTAGGAAGGTGACATGAAACTACATGATGATGTGCACAATTATTATGAGAAAATCATGCTAGATCGCATCTTTGCGCGTAACCTACAAGATAAATATAATGATGATGTAATGGCTGACTTTTGCTGTACTGTGCTTAATCAACTACCTGCAAGGTATATTCGCTATGATGTAGACATGGCTTTTTATTTACCACAACACGAACGTATACAGATGGAACAGAAAGTTGATATTGCAATTAATGTTGCCATGAAGGAAGTATCTAAAAGAGGTCAGTCAGTCTGTGAGTAGTGGTTTAGAAAACGCACCGACCCATGTGAAGTTGGCTGTCGACTTAATTATGTTATTAGAACAAAATGAATTGCCTACTGAAGATGTGCTTGCTGCACTTGAGATTGTAAAATCAGACTTTCAAAACAAATTAGATAATGAAGATAGCTCAAACTAGCTTAATGTCATTTTACTAAGTCCTAGGCTATTTTTAAATTTTCTAAGTTAAAGTCCAGTAGCCTCAGTTTATATTGTCTATAAAACTGATAATCGGTTTCAAAATAATCAGGGTAAATAAAGTAGCCAAAGTCTTCTCTAAAACGCTTAATCCGCTGTTGTTTTCCATCTTACAAAGGTAACACAACATGTCTCAACAAGTCGTTAATATCATTGTGATAAAACTCATAATTACAAAAGACATTGTGCAAAACTAAGCCAAGGTCATACTTGTTTTATAAAGTGATACCTAGGCAAGCATTTTTATAGGCCGAGAATACTTTCGTATCATATTCTTCCGTCTTTTCTTCAACAAAATATGCGACCTCATTGCGAGGAGGCACAATCACTTTTGGCAGAGCAGGCTTTTCATTAACACCAAAACATTAAACCATAGCACAATAAGCAAGCTGCTAAGTCTCTGCTTAGCGCTTGTCTTATTTTTTAGCCTAATAGATCTAAACTAACCGTTTAAATGACTCGTTCAAAACTTTAGATAATCATCTAAATTAAACATCATCCTCAATATGGTCTTTACCCTTTGTACGCTCAATGCTGTCAAGCTTGTGATGTATTGCTGATTTAATCAGCATATAACCACTGATAGGTGCAGTTAATAGTAAGAAGATCGAAATCAAGAACTCTTTAAGACTGATCCCCGCTTCGGACTGACTGAAAAACACCATTGACGCTGTTAGCAAACAAGCCATGCCCAGTGTAGTTGCTTTTGTCGGACCATGTAAACGCATAAAGAAGTCAGGCATTTTCACAAGGCCAATTGACCCAACCAATACGAATGAGCCACCAATTAAAAGTAATATAGAAATAATCCATTCAGCCATGTCTCACCTATTCTATTATGTCACCACGTAGTAAATACTTACATACAGCTACCGTACTTACAAAACCTAACATTGCAATTAATAGCGCAGCCTCAAAGTAAAGCTCGGTGCCCATACTCAGACCATATAAAATAATCAGAGCAATACTATTAATATACATGGTATCTAAAGCCAGGATTCTGTCTGGCACTGAGGGACCCTTCACTAATCGCCACAAATTCAATAGTAACGAAACGCCAATCATCGCAAATACAATCAGGATAACTGTCTCTAACATTCAAAGATCTCCTTTAAAGGTGCTTCGTATCGCTGTTTTATGGTGTTAATCAACTCTTGCTCATCTTTTAGATTAAGTACATGAATAAGTAAATAACGCTGCTCAGGCTCTTCACCTTCATCTAACGTCTCTTTCCAAGGGTAAACCTCTGCACTGACCGTACCTGGGGTCAGTGACACAGTACTAGCTAAAATCGTGATCGGCATTGCCTGGTCAAGATCTAAAGGCACTTTAACAAAGCCAGGGTTGAGTTTCTTCGTAGGACCTAATATCAATAACGCAACTTGAATATTTGCAGTAATTATGTCGTACAACACTAAAAATAAATGTTTTAATGCCAACCTTGGATGTAAAATCAGAGGCTGTTTAGTCCTAAACGGATTAGTAGCCAAGGGGATAACTATCGCTAATATTGTACCTAAGATTATATGTCCAGGTGAAACACTGTTATTGAGTAATAACCAAACACTAAATAGTAATAAACTTCTGAAAGGCGTTGGCAGCCATTTAAACTTTGCTTCTGTACGCATTATTTTGCCTCCCCAAGTACCACAGAGATATTCGCTGAGAAGTCATGCAATTGTTTTGCGGCTTCAATGGCATACTCTGACATATTGCCAGCAAAAATAACCATCAATGGTGAACCAAGTAACACAATTAATAGCGCTGATATTTGATATTTATGTGCCTTTACTGGCTCAACAGTATCTTGTCCTTTATTTTGATGATGCCAAAACATTGTACTGCCTGCTTTTGATATACCTACTAATAAAGCCAAGCTAGCCAGTAAATAGAGTCCCCAAAAAATAGCACCATATTCATTCTCGAATGTCGCTCTTAATAGCCATACTTTACCAATGAAACCTGATAGCGGCGGCATACCAATAACTGTAATTGCTGCAATAGCAAAAGCCCCTCCAAGTAAAATAGGTTGGGTTACAGGTCGGCCAATTGTGATGCGGTCGGCGACTTTACCACGTTGAATTCCTATCATATCAGCAAGTAAAAACAATGCTGCAGTGACAAGTGTAGAGTGCACTAGATAAAAAATAGCTGCGGCACTGGCCTCCTTTGTTTGCACAGCAACAAGCGCAACCAGCGTACCCACAGATACTATCACTAAGTTCGCAACCAATTTGCGCATATCTTTACTTGCTAAAACACCAATCGTGCCCATTACAATTGTTGCCAAGGCTAACCACCACAGCCAACTCTGAGCCATATGGCTTAACTCACCTGCTTCGTCACCAAAAATCAATGTATATACTCGCATCATCGAGTAAACACCTACCTTAGTCATAATTGCAAACAACGCTGCCACGACCGGTATAGCTGTCGCATATGTGTTAGGCAGCCATAAATGTAGTGGTAAAAGTGCACCTTTAAGTGCAAATACAACAAGTAGTAACAAGCCACCAATCTTCGCAAGATAAACATCATCACCTTGTAAACTATTAATCTTGTTCGCCATATCGGCCATATTTAATGTACCAAGTACGCCGTATAAAATACCCAAAGCGATTAAGAAAATAGCAGAGCCCACCAGGTTCATTATCACATATTGTAACGCTGCTCGGGTATTGTGCTTATCGCCACCATGCATTAACAATGAATAAGAGGCTATCAACAAAACTTCAAAGAAAACAAATAGATTAAACGCATCGCCTGTTAAAAAAGCGCCATTTACACCCAACACTAAAAAGTGCAATAAAGGATGATAAAAACTGCCTTTTTCGTCATCACCTGCACACGCATACAATGCACAAGTTAGTCCAAGCAAAGAAGTGAGTGAAACCAGTAAAGTCGAAAGCGGATCAGCAAACAACACAATACCAAAAGGCGCTTGCCAATCACCTATTGCATATGTTGTGCTGCCCATTTCTTTAACTTGTAACAACAACAGCACCGATGCTAACAAGGTGATAAAACTGAGAGCCACAGAAGAAAAGCGACGGATCTGCTTATTCTTACCACAAGGTGGCATTAATAAAATAACCCCTGCCAACATAGGAAGTAATACAGGCAGAGAAGTTAAATGTTGGATCATGCTTTGCCCTTGTTATTATTAGTCGGAACTTGACCATTTACATGGTCATTACCTAAATCAGCACGGCCTCGGATTGCTAAAATCACAACAAATGCTGTCATCGCGAAGCCAATTACAATCGCAGTTAATACTAAAGCTTGTGGTAAAGGATCAGCATACTCTGGGCTATATCCAAGCACAGCAGCCTTGTTTAAAGTAAGACGGCCAGATGCGAACAAAAATAAATTCACCGCGTAAGACAACATAGTTAGGCCTAGCACCACAGGAAAGGTTCTTGAACGTAAAATCAAAAACACGCCACACGCGACCAATAGGCCGACGCAAGATGCATATAAAATTTCCATTAAATGTTTACCTCTTCTTTCGGCGCATTGGCAGTTAATTTACCCAGACTTGCTAGAATCATCAGAGTTGCACCAACAACTGTGATATATACCCCTAAATCAAATACGAGGGCACTGGCAAGCTCAATCTGACCAATTACAGGTAAGTCGAAGTAATCGAACCATGTTTTCAAGAATGGACGACCAAATAACCAACTGCCTACGCCTGTTGCTAAGGCAATTGCGATGCCCGAAGCAATGATTTTACGGTAGTTTATGGTCAAGCGCTCGGCTATCCAATTTGAACCATGCGCGATGTACTGCAGAATAAAGGCTATGGCAGTGATCAGGCCAGCAATGAAGCCTCCTCCCGGTAAGTTATGACCTCGAAGGAAGATATAGAAAGACACTAACAGTGCGAGTGGCAGTAAACTCTGAGAGATACTTGCAAGCAACAGCGGATAGCGCTCTTTTGCCCAAGGACGCCCTTCACTATCAGAACCTGGCATAAACAGGGGTAAGTTTACCAATAGCTTGTATATACCCAAAGCAGCAATTCCGAGTACACAAATCTCACCGAGCGTGTCAAAACCACGGAAGTCGACGAGTATGACGTTCACTACGTTAGTACCACCACCGCCTGTCTTCGCGTTCGCTAAGAAAAAGTCAGAAATACTATTAAGTGGACGAGTAATTAACGCATAACAAATGCTACCAATGACAATACCAATTGTAGAAGCAATGCCTAAATCACGTAAAACACGCACGGAGCTTGACACTTTAGGAGACTTTTGTGGTAAGAAAAATAGCGCCAGCATAAGTAATATAACGGTAACTACTTCTACCGTTAGTTGGGTTAACGCTAAATCTGGGGCTGAAAAGCGTGTAAAAGCAATCGATACCATTAGACCTACAACTGATAGCATTAGAAGAGAAATCATACGTTGACGATGCCAAATAACAGTTGCGATTGCAGCAATCATTAACAAGCCAGCACCAATGCCGTTGTGCATATCTACTGGTGTCAATGGATTATTACCTGCTAATTGTGCCATTTCAAATAACGGCCAACCAGCTGCCAGCAAAACAATCACAAACATTAGCATCAAATAACGTTGTAGTGAGCCATTTTCAACAGCGGCAATTTTGTTTTGGCTCCATCTAACTAACTTGGAAACTGAGCCATCAAACATTTTTTTGCCGGTCATCGGCGGCAGTGAGGCTTGGAATTGGAACAAATACTTACGCTGAGTATAAATTAAAATACCACCGGCAACAGCTAACGCACTCATAAGCAATGGTAAATTGAAGCCGTGCCATAGTGAGATTTTATAGGCAGGCACTTGGCCAGCTAAAACCGCATCAGCAGCCGTATAAATGATATCATGCACGATAAAGTTCGGGAACATACCTACAATTAAACATAGGGCTACAAGTATCTCTATTGGAATACGCATGTATCTTGGCGCTTCATGTGGCTCTTTCGGTAAATCAATTGGATCGCCGTTAAAAAAAACATCATGGATAAATCGAGCTGAATAAGCGACAGAGAAAGCAGCAGCAATAGTTGCAAGCACAGGAACTAACCAAGACATTGAACCTAATAGCTGTTGATGCAAGGTTTCTGCAAAGAACATCTCTTTTGATAAAAAGCCATTTAGTAGAGGCACACCTGCCATAGAAGCGGCTGCAACCATAGCAAGTGTTGCTGTGTAAGGCATAAATCGCCACATACCATTGAGCTTACGCATATCGCGTGTACCCGACTCATGATCGATAATACCTGCAGCCATGAATAATGATGCTTTAAAGGTCGCATGGTTGATGATGTGGAAAATTGCCGCTACGGTTGCAAGCTCAGTATCTAAACCGAACAATAAGGTAATTAAACCTAAGTGGCTAATTGTGGAGTAAGCCAATAACCCTTTAAGATCATGCTTGAATAGCGCAATATAAGCTGCAAACAGCAAAGTCGCTAAACCAGTGAGACCAACTAAAATAAACCAAAGCTCTGAACCAGCAAGCGCAGGATAAAAGCGTGCAAGTAAGAAAATGCCTGCTTTTACCATAGTCGCACTATGTAAGTAAGCACTTACAGGTGTGGGTGCCGCCATTGCGTGAGGCAACCAGAAATGGAATGGGAATTGCGCAGATTTAGTGAATGCACCTAATAATACTAAGACTAGCGTAGCTTCGTATAAATCATGGGCTTGAATAAGCTCACGGCTTGCTAAAATGACATCAATATCATAGCTACCTACAATATGGCCAAGTATTAACAAACCGGCAAGCAGTGCAAGGCCACCACCGCCTGTGATAGTTAGCGCCATACGCGCACCTTTACGAGCTTCTGACTTATTCCACCAATAGCTAATTAATAGGAATGAACTAATGCTAGTAAGTTCCCAGAACAACCACAATTGAAGGACATTATTCGCTGTTACAATCCCTAACATCGCCGTCATAAATAGCATCAGGTAAGCGAATAATTTCGGCATAGAATCTTTTTCACTCAAGTAATAACGGGCATAAAAAATGACCAACATGCCAATACCTAAGATCATAAAGATAAATAATAGTGAGAGCCCGTCAAGTCGAAACGATAACTCTAGACCAAGAGTAGGAACCCAACTGATGCTTTCACGCAGTACTTCACCCGCAAAAACATCTGCAGCAGAGTTAATGACCAGTATTAAGGCAATAGCAGGCATCACGAGTGTTAAAGCAGTAGTTTGGTTACGCGTTAACTTGCCTGTTAAAGATGAAATAATACTGCCAAAGAAGGATAACAAAGGTATCCAAAGCAAAGTCATATAATTAACCTTTTTTATTGTGCTGTCACAGAGATAAACAGTGCAACTAAACACTGATAGTCACGGATAGTTATGCATCTAATTGTGCATTTTCTCCATGCAAAACTGTTACAATTTATACTTTATTAGTGTTTGAGTTGTCTATAGTTTTAGGTTCTAGCTGGTTAAATACTAGACGAAATTAACAAACAATTCAGATTAAATTATAAAAATGGATATAAGCGGACAGCTTAGTTAATAATAGTTTGTGCATTGTTTGCCATTTTTTGCTGCTTAATCAACCAATCTTGTTGTACTTTTTTTTGCCAAAGTTGTCTATATTGCTCAGAAAGTGGCAGTTCTTGGAATTGCATCTTGCTCCATTTCAGGGCAGGTTTAAAGGCGTCTAATCTACCATACTGACAGGTGTTTGATTTCACCCAGCCCTGAGGCGCATTTTCTGGTGAACCGATAAACAAATTTGGCGCTTTTAAACCTGTTGAGTTACACAGCCAATGTGCTTTTTGTCCGTAAATCGCATACTCATCTTCAAAACCACTAAAATGCATTAATTCATGAACTAGAACGTCGTAATCACTTCTTAGAGTGAGCGTCATCTGTGTTCCTCTTACATTTGCAAGCCCATTTTTTGTCATGACAATTAAGTAGTCCGATTGAGGCAAATCTCGCATCATGTTACAAATTGCAAACCCCTTAAAACCCTCTTCGCACTTAAGTGCATTGCCAACATAATAAACCTCGCTCAAACAAAAGCTATTTTGCTCTGGCTCTGGCTTTAGCAAGTACTTGTTTCGTAATACATTTAAATGTTTATATGCAGAAAAGCGATCGGCTAATAACAATACATTATTTTTACACTCTGTATTAAAAGCGACTTGTTCAGGTAACAATGCGATAGATAGCCCGTCTAATTGGGCCTCATTCAATTTGTCAGGTGCGATGCCTTGCTGAACATCTAATACTGTCTCTAACCGTTCTGTTGGCTTAAAAAACTTTGAAAGTATTGTTAATTCTTCCCAGCGTTGCTTTAAAACGAGTAAATCAATCAATTCATTTAATCTTGTTTTGGAGATACTAACTGGCAAAGACTGCCATAAAAATCTTGCTTTATGAAATTCGCCCTCTCGGACTAAATGAAATAGTAATGCTAAATTTACTTCAGGCTCATCTAAGAATCGAAGTTTTTCTAGGGTAGTGGCAGGTAAGTCGAATGGGTTTATATCGACAGAATAATACGCTTGAGGAAAACGCTCTAAAAAATCAGATTGTGAAAGTTTATCCGCAAGTCTTGGGTGATCAACACTGCTGTTAATCACCACAAGAAAGAAGCAAGACCAAAAATACTTAGCCAGCTTTGACACCGGCAAAAAGCTCTAGTTCCAATCGAGCATATTTATGCTCGACAAATTCAAATACATTTGTGGCCAGCGCAAGTTTAAAGAAGTCAACCGCAACAGCCTCTTTGCCTCTTGCTTGATATAGCTTTGCTAAGTAAAAATATGCTTCACAGAGTCGCTCTGCATATTGCTGCTGCCCTGCTACACCGTCTGTGATCTGTGCTAAAAACTGAGTTTCGGTTAGTTGGCCTAAGTAAAGCTGTACAAGCTGAGTAGACCATTCATCTGTGTTTAGTGCTTCGCTATTGGCTTTCAGTTGCTCATAAGCGGCATTGGCATCTACTTTTGCTTGCGCTAAATATACCCACATAACACGATAAGCATCGGCTGGAGAACGCATTAAAAATGCCTCTAAATCTTGGCTAGAAAGCTCTGGTCTACCACCATAATAAAGAGCTATGCCACGATTAAGATAAGCATATTGATGGTCTTCGTCCAACTCTAACACCGCGTCAAACATTTCGTATGCCTTACCAAAATCTTGAGCTAGTGTATGGTGGATACCTAGAAAATTATACACAGAGGCAAGGTCAGGTTTTAGTTGCACTGCACGATTAAAGTCAATACGCGCCAACGTTGACAAACCAACGCTATCATAGAGTCGACCTCTTCTCAGAAATAACTCTGCTTTTTGGTCATTATTAATTTCAGGAGAGAGTAACAGCTCCGAATAACGTGCAATTTCAATTTCATTTCTATAATTTGGTGCAAGTGGCACACCTAAAGGCACATTAGCCACCGACTTAGCCGTTTGTTTCTCTGAGGTTGTTTGACAACCCGCTAATGTCATCGCAACCACTGATGCGAGTAGAAATGATTTAAACTTCATTGGCTTCCTTTGTGTAATATCAGCAAACTTGAACCGTCTTAATATGCTGACACTCGTAATAACGGTAAGTGCCATTAAAACATAAAAAAAGGGGCCTAACAGCCCCTTTTCATTGTTACATGTGAGAAAACAGATTATTCAGCTGGCTTTTCTTGCTCAGCGTCTGCTTTTTTCTCAACAGCTTCTTTGATGCTCAGACGAACACGGCCCTGGCGGTCAACTTCAAGTACTTTAACTTTAACTTCTTGACCTACAGTTAGGTGATCAGACACGTTATTTACACGCTCTTCACTGATCTGAGAAATGTGCACTAAACCATCTTTACCTGGTAGAACGTTTACAAATGCGCCGAAGTCAACGATACGTACAACTTTACCGGTGTAAAGCGTGCCAACTTCAAGTTCAGCAGTTAACGCTTCTACACGTGCAATTGCGTCTTTCGCACTTTGACCATCTGTTGCAGCAATCTTAACTGTACCGTCATCTTCGATTTCGATCGTTGTGCCAGTTTCTTCAGTAAGCTGACGAATTGTTGCACCACCTTTACCGATAACGTCTGCAATCTTCTTCGGTGGAATATTCATTGTGTAGATACGCGGTGCAAATTCTGACAGTTCTTCTGAAGGTGCAGCAATCGCTTGGTCCATTACACCTAGGATATGTAAACGTGCCGCTTTTGCTTGCTTAAGTGCGATCTGCATGATTTCTTTTGTAATACCTTCAATCTTGATATCCATCTGAAGTGCAGTAACACCAGCGTTAGTACCTGCTACTTTGAAGTCCATGTCGCCTAAATGATCTTCATCACCTAAGATGTCAGAAAGAACAACAAAGTCGTCGCCTTCTTTAACTAGACCCATTGCGATACCCGCAACAGATGCTTTAACTTGTACACCCGCGTTCATCAGCGCAAGTGACGTACCACATACAGAAGCCATCGAGGATGAACCGTTTGATTCAGTGATTTCTGATACTACACGAATTGAGTATGGGAATTCTTCAAGTGAAGGAAGAACCGCTGCAACACCACGCTTTGCTAGGTTACCGTGACCAATTTCACGACGCTTAGGCGAACCTACAAAACCAGTTTCACCTACACAGAATGGAGGGAAGTTGTAGTGCAACATGAAGTGGTGCTTTTGAGTACCAGTTAGGTCATCAATTAGCTGTGAATCACGCTCGGTACCTAGCGTGGCAGTTACTAATGCCTGAGTTTCACCACGCGTGAAGATAGCAGAACCGTGTGTACGAGGTAGTACACCTGTCATTACGTCTAGTGCACGAACCATATCTGGTTCACGACCATCGATGCGCTTTTCACCTGCAATGATACGACCACGTACTGTCTTCTTCTCTAGAGTACCGAACAGTTTACCTACTTCTTGCTCATCCAAAGACTCATCTTCAGCAAGCTCAGCGGCTAATTTTTCAATTACTTCTGCTTTAGCAGCAGAAATCGCTTCTTTACGCGCTACTTTGTCAGTGATCAAATAAGCAGCGCCTACTTTCTCTTCTGCGATTGCAGCGATTTTATCAGCCAGTGTTACGTTCTTTTCTGGTGCTGTCCAATCCCAAGCTGGTTTACCCGCTTCTGCTTTGAACTCTTCAACAGCTTTGATGATAGCCTGTGCTTGTTCATGACCATAAACAACCGCACCCAGCATCTCTTCTTCTGTTAGAACTTCAGCTTCTGATTCAACCATTAATACTGCGTTTTCAGTACCAGCAACAACTAGGTCTAGCTTGCTTGATTCAAGCTCTGTTAGCGTTGGGTTAAGTACGTATTGACCATCAGTGTAACCTACACGAACCGCACCTAGTGGACCGTTGAATGGAATACCAGAAATAGCAAGTGCCGCTGATGTACCAATCATCGCAACCATATCAGGCTGGATGTCAGGGTTTACAGAAACAACTGTTGCGATAACTTGTACTTCGTTTACGAAACCATCTGGGAAAAGTGGACGAATTGGACGGTCAATTAGACGAGCGATCAACGTTTCACCGTCGTTTGGACGACCTTCACGCTTTAAGAAACCACCTGGAATACGACCCGCAGCGTACATACGCTCTTGGTAGTTCACTGTTAGTGGGAAGAAGTCTTGACCTGGTGCTGCTTCACGCTTACCAACAACAGACACTAATACTGAAGTATCACCGATGCTAGCTAGAACTGCACCGTCAGCTTGACGTGCAATTGCACCTGTTTCTAGGGTCACTGTATGTTGACCTAGTTGAAATTCTTTAATAATTGCTTGCACAATATTTTCCTTATTTAAAACAAAATAAAACGCCAACAATCACCAATTACAGTCTTAAGCAGACTAAATAAATCCGCTTAAGTACTACAATTGGCTAACGCGTCGGCGTTCACTCGACATAATTGCCAAGTGCGAGTAAGTATACTTGTAGAATACCCACAAAAAAAGGGGCGATTAGGCCCCTTTTTTATCATTGGCTAAAAAGCCAACATAAACAAAAAGATTAGCGACGTAGGCCAAGCTCTTTGATTAGTGCAGAATAACGCTCAACGTTCTTACCTTTTAGGTAGTCTAGAAGGTTACGACGTTGGCTAACTTTACGTAGAAGACCACGACGTGAGTGGAAATCATGCTTGTGGTTAGCGAAGTGACCTTGTAGCTTGTTGATGTCAGCAGTTAGAAGTGCAACTTGTACTTCTGGTGAACCAGTGTCACCTTCTGCACGTGCGAATTTTGCTACGATTTCTGCTTTTTCTTGATTGCTTAGTGACATAATAACTCCAAAATAAATTTAAATTGTGCTTTAGCCGATCACTAATTCAGCCAAAGCGGGAAGCGGCGCGTAGTTTATCAACATTCGCTCCCAAACTCTAGTATTTAATCTTGTTGACTTGAAAGTGCGCGTTTTGCTTTCAATAAGCCTTGTTCATTACGCTCACCTACACCAGCAAATTGTCCATTGGCAACGACTGTGATCGGGCCTTCAGGCAATTCACCACAGCTCACTGTTTGACCATGACCAAATGCAATGCCTTGCGCTTCATCAATTTCAACACTAGGTAAATCAACGAGTGCGCTATCCATTGGTAATAGCAATTCGTCAAGATACGTACTTGCAGATAAATCTTCGGCTTTCGCCTGATTGAGTTTCTCTTCAAGCTGCTCTAATGTCAGCATTTTCTCACTAGGATAATGCCCCACTTTTGAACGATGAAGCATTATTACATGTGCGCCACAGCCAAGCTTTTCACCTAAATCGTCGACAATCGTACGAATATAAGTGCCTTTTGATACATGCGCCGTCATTTGAATCTCTTCGTTGTCAGCATCATATTCGTCAAGTGTTAAACTGTACACATTGATCTTGCGACATTTACGTGGCACTTCGATACCTTGTCTTGCATAAAAATACAAAGGCTTGCCTTCGTATTTCAGCGCTGAATACATCGAAGGGTATTGATCAGACTCACCTAAAAAGCAAGCTACTTGCTCTTCAAGCATTTCTTGTGTTACCGCAACTGGACGAGTTTCGACTACTTCGCCATCAGAATCTGAGGTGGTGGTACGTTCGCCTAATTTTGCTCTCACGACGTACGTTTTATCAGTATCAAGTAAAAACTGGCTAAACTTTGTCGCTTCACCGAAACAAATGGGTAGCATACCTGTCGCAAGGGGATCTAGTGCCCCAGTGTGACCTGCTTTTTGCGCGAAATAAATACCTTTAGCGCGCTGTAGTGCTTTATTTGAAGAAATGCCTTCTGGCTTATGAAGAAGTAAAATGCCATTAACCGGGCGACCTTTTGATCGTCTCGCCATCCTGATTACTCTTCGCTTTCTTCCTCTGGTCCGCGCTTTGCATTGTCTTCACGGATCACAGAGTCAACTAAGTTAGAAATACGCATACCTTCAAGAAGAGATGTATCAACAACAAATCTCAGTTCAGGCATAATGCGAGCGCGAATACGTTTACCTAAAATAGAACGAATATAACCCGTTGCATCATTCAGTATTTGTACGCTCTGTTTGGTTTTATCTTCATCACTGGTATTTAACACAGTCACAAAAATTTTAGCGTATGAAAGGTCTCTTGAAACTTCAACGGCAGAAACCGTCACGAAACCTAAACGCGGATCTTTAATTTCTCTTTGTAAGATCACAGCGATTTCTTTTTGAATTTGCTGTGCGACTCTGTCAGTACGAGAAAATTCTCTCATTATCACCTACTTGTAATTTAAGCCATTGATTTTAGTGGTAGTTTTATTCATGTATCTAATAGACGAATGGGGGCATATAAATGCCCCCATTTTTGTAAATCAGTATAGCAGTTGATTATAGGCTACGCTGGATCTCTACAACCTCAAATACTTCGATTTGGTCGCCTACGCGTACATCGTTGTAATTCTTAACACCGATACCACATTCCATACCGTTACGAACTTCATTCACGTCATCTTTGAAGCGACGCAGTGATTCAAGTTCACCTTCGTAAATAACAACGTTATCACGAAGTACGCGGATTGGATTATTACGTTTAACAACACCTTCAGTAACCATACAACCGGCAATTGCACCAATTTTCGGTGACTTAAAGACATCACGCACTTCAGCAAGGCCAATGATTTCTTGCTTGAATTCAGGTGCTAGCATACCAGACATTGCTTGCTTAACTTCGTCGATTAAGTGGTAGATTACACTGTAATAACGTAAGTCTAGGCTTTCAGCTTCAATCACTTTACGAGCAGAAGCATCAGCACGTACGTTAAAGCCTACAACAATAGCGTTAGATGCTGCAGCAAGTGTTGCATCAGTTTCTGTGATACCACCAACACCAGTACCAACAATCTTCACTTTAACTTCATCTGTTGATAGCTTCACTAGTGCATCTGAAATAGCTTCAACTGAACCTTGTACATCCGCTTTCAGTACCACATTAACTTCAGATACATCACCCTCAGTCATGTTAGAGAACATATTCTCAAGCTTCGCTTTCTGCTGACGAGCAAGTTTAACATCACGGAACTTACCTTGACGATAAAGTGCTACTTCACGGGCTTTACGCTCATCTTTAACAACCGTCGCTTCATCACCTGCAGCTGGCACACCTGAAAGACCTAGAATCTCTACTGGAATTGAAGGGCCAGCTTGCTTGATGTCTTTACCATCTTCGTCTTTCATTGCACGAACACGGCCGTACTCAAGACCACAAAGTACGATATCACCTTGCTTAAGCGTACCTGACTGAACTAGTACAGAAGCAACAGGACCACGGCCTTTATCTAGACGAGATTCAATGACAACACCTGACGCCATACCGTCATGAACTGCTGTAAGTTCAAGAATTTCAGCCTGCATAAGAACAGCTTCAAGTAGTTCATCAACACCTTGACCTGTTTTCGCTGAGATGTGTACAAACTGAACGTCTCCACCCCAATCTTCAGGAATTACATCGTGCTGAGAAAGTTCGTTTTTAACGCGATCTGGATCCGCTGTTTCTTTATCAATTTTGTTTACAGCAACAATAAGTGGTACTTCAGCCGCTTTCGCGTGCTGTACCGCTTCGATTGTTTGCGGCATTACACCATCATC
>CAYZOE010000055.1:0-30998 GCA_964479805.1 uncultured Pseudoalteromonas sp.
GCCCGATTCGAAAGAGTCGGGCTTTTTTGCGTTTAAGGTGCAGAATTTTCGCATCGATATGTAAGAGTCTCAGCGCTTGTTAAAATGGATTGATTCACCTTGCGCAAAAGAAGCGCTCTCACTGCGTTCGCAGTCTCTAATTTTGCACCATAAGCGCAAGGTGAAGTGAGCGACCTTCACAGTAGTTACTCTTATCACTCTGAAACATACCCCCCTCAGCTTTAGCTAAAATAGCTTATCTCACCTTGCGCGAAAAGAATGTAAGCGCTACGCGCTTGTCATAAACCTTTCGCACTATACTTGCGCAAAGTAAACGTATTCGCTTCGCTCATTGTCGTTAACACTTTGCACTTAATTCCTTTATCATTAAACACATTAGAGATCCTTAGCGTATTAAACGTTTTAATTAATTGATAGGTATTGGTTTGGAATCCTTCAAAGAGATTTATCAAAGAGCGTGTGAAAGAAAATTAGGTGAGCAAAACTTGAGGTTGTTGATCTCCTCACCTCTAACTAAACAAGCGTTATTAGCACATAAAGATTCGCTTTGGCTCGAAGCGTTTACAAAGAAAGTGTTCCAAAGTGGCTTTTATTGGTCAGTGATTAATTCAAAGTGGCCTGGTTTTAAAGAAGTTTTTTGGCAGTTTGATATCGATGCGCTATTGATGATGTCGCCTGAGCAACTAGAAGAAAAGTCACAGGATGAGCGAATCATCCGCAATTTTAAAAAGGTACAAACGATCCCACATAATTGCTATATGATCTATGAAATGGCACAAAAACACGGATCATTTGCTAAGTTTATCGCCGACTGGCCTGAAGATAACATAATTGGCCTTTGGGCAGAACTAAAGAAACAAGGTGCACGGTTAGGCGGCAATACAGGACCTTACGCATTACGTGCTATGGGCAAAGATACTTTCATTTTGTCACGAGATGTAGAGTCTTATCTTAGAGCACATAAAATTGTTGATGGTGGTCTGCAAACAAAAAAATCTCTCACTGCAATTCAGTCTTTTTTTAATAAACTAGTAGAAGAAAGCGGTTGGTCTTTAACTTCACTGAGCCAGCTTACTGCTTATAGTGTTGGTGATAATTACGTGAATGTAGAAGGTAATAAATAATGCAAAATGATTATGCTGCAATTACAGAAGGCTTTGCTGTTGATTATCCGATGGCTCAACCAAGTTCAGCTAAACTAGTGCTGTTTAATAAAGAACTGTTTGAAAAACTGGAGCTAAATTGGGCAAAGGAAGAAATGCTTTCTTATCTCTCAGGCTCAAGTTGTATTGGGGGTATTCCCGCAAGTGCTTTGGCCTATTCCGGTCATCAGTTTGGGCACTTTAACCCAACACTAGGTGATGGAAGAGCTCATTATTTGGGAACTACTCAAGGCAATAATCAGTTTGACTTACAACTTAAAGGTTCTGGGGCAACACCTTTTTCTCGTGGCGGTGATGGCCTTTGTGCACTTGGTCCGGCAGTTCGAGAGTTTGTGATGAGCCAAGCTATTCAGTCATTAGGGGTTAAAACAACAGAATGTTTGTCTGTAATCACAACAGGTAACGATGTTTATAGGCATGGATATGTGCCAGGTGCGGTAGTTTGCCGGGTAGCATCTAGCCATATACGGGTTGGTTCTTTTCAGTATTTAGCGTTACAACAAGATAAAGCGGGGATGGAACGCTTGCTAGAACTTGCGATTGAACGGCATTACCCACAGATCCAGTCTGAAGGCGAAGATAGAGTATGTGATTTCTTAAAGCATGTTTGTAACACCCAAATCTCATTGATTGTTGATTGGTTAAGAGTAGGCTTTATCCACGGTGTTATGAATACCGATAATTGCTTGGTGTCTGGCGAGACCATCGACTTTGGGCCGTGTGCTATGCTTGAGGCTTTCGACTTCAATGCTGTATTCAGCTCTATAGATAGGCAAGGCCGCTATGCATTTGGTCAGCAACCAAATATTGCTCATTGGAATTGCGCACGTTTAGCAGAGTCTCTGGTGTTAATTATGGCATGTGATGAAGAACACGCGCTCGAAAAGTTGACTAATGTGTTGAGTGATTTTTCTAAGTCTTTCAATGAAGCCTATCATACTATGTGGGCGCAGAAATTAGGGTTGCCAGAGTGGCAAGACCTTGATAGCGAACTACTCTCTGAACTGTTGGTGTTAATGAAGAATCATAAATTAGACTATACCAATACTTTTGCTGCTTTGACTTCATTGACTATCAACAAAGAAGCGCTATTCATGGTTCCAGTAGAGTTGAGTGAATGGTTAGCTAAGTGGAAAAAGCGGATCTCAGTGTTTGATGCGGCCGAGGTAGCTGATTTGATGTCCAAGGCAAACCCAGCCATTATTCCTCGTAATGAATTAGTTGAAACAGTAATAGATGAATTTTATGAAAAAGGACATAGCCCTCTGCTCGAAAAGTGGCTGCCACTATTAAATAACCCATATAACTATCAAGAATTTGAGTATGCATTTACAGCGTGTCATACAAAACCTGAAACCTACCAAACTTTCTGTGGTACATAATGCAAATACATTCCGGCGAGCCGCTAACTTGGCAAACAATCAAACAGAGTGTCCTTGCACACCGTAAGTCGCTTACTTATGCCCATATCATCGCACTACTGGCTGCATTAGTTAGTGTGCCTATTCCCTTAATGATGCCTCTGTTAGTTGACGAGGTTCTACTCGAAAAGCCAGGTGCCGCGATTGAGTTTATGAATACGTTTCTTCCCGATTCCGCACACAATGCAGTTGGCTATATTCTTTTTGTCTTACTGAGTGTTGTACTGATGCGCTTAACTGCATTGGTATTGGGCGTTTTGCAATCTCGACAATTTACGATTATTGGAAAAGACATCAGCTTTCAAGTTCGTAGCTTGTTGTTAAATCATTTGCCATTGGTACAACTTAAGGAATATGAAACGCAAGGTGGTGGCGCGATCAGTTCTCGCTGTATTACTGACGTCGAAACGCTAGATAACTTTATAAGCCAAACTTTATCACGGTTTTTAATTAGCTTATTAACCATTATTGGCACTGCAGTTATCCTGCTTTGGATTGACCTGACACTAGGGGCTATTATTTTACTTTTGAACCCAGCTGTTATTTATTTTTCTAGACAATTTGGCAAACGAGTTAAAGATCTTAAGAAAAAAGAAAATGGCGCATTTGAGGCCTTTCAATCTTCACTGGTAGAAACTTTAGATGCGATTGCGCAGTTAAAAGCAATCCGTCGTGAAGGCAAATATTTTGAGCAAGTGAAAGTAACAGCAAAAGACCTAAAGCATTATTCTGTTCAATCTCAGTGGAAGACTGATGCAGTCAGTCGCCTTAGTTTTACTATTTTCTTGTTAGGCTTTGAAGTATTCAGAGCCATAGCGATGATCATGGTGGTGTTTGCGGATTTGACTGTTGGGCAAATTTTTGCGGTGTTTGGCTATCTCTGGTTTATGATGGGACCAGTTCAAGAGCTACTAGGCATGCAGTATGCTTATTATGGTGCATCCGCTGCGTTGCAACGTTTAAATCAAGTATTTGCGTTTGAGACGGAGAAGCCTGCAACCGCTCCAAGTGTTCAAGCATTTAAAAATCCGCAAGTAGATATTCGTTTTGAGCAGGTCAACTTTGGCTACAATACTGAGCAACCGGTCTTGAAAAAAGTATCTATGCATATTCCTGCTGGTAAGAAAGTGGCGGTTGTAGCCGTTTCTGGCGGTGGAAAATCAACGTTAGTGCAACTTTTATTGGGGCTATATGAGAAGCAATCTGGCAGTATTTTTATTGACAATGAATATATTGAACAAGTTGGTTACCCGCAAGTAAGAGAGCACATAGCGACAGTATTACAACAACCCGTAATGCTTAATGCGTCGGTCAGAGAAAACCTATCTATGGGCGGTCAATTTAACGACGATGATTTATGGCAAGCGTTGTCCATTGCTGAGTTAACTGACACCATACAAATATTAGATGGACAATTAGATGCGTTAATCGGTCGTAATGGAGTGCGTCTATCTGGTGGACAAAAACAGCGCCTAGCAATAGCGAGAATGGTGCTCGCAGATCCTAAGGTGGTTATTCTGGATGAAGCAACTTCAGCATTAGACATAGAAACCGAGGCTAAAATTCACCGTAACTTAACTCAGTTTTTGAAAAATAGAACAACTCTAATCATTGCCCACAGGTTGAGTGCAATTTCTCAAGCTGATTTAATTTATGTATTAGACGATGGAGAGATCTCAGCATTCGGTGAGCATAACACTCTGATAAGACAAGAAGGTTTGTATCAGACTTTGTTTTCTCACCAGTTGTAATCTGAATGCATTATGAACAAATTAAGATTTAAGTATTAAGTAAAGATTAAGCTTGCCTCTTCTACTATAATGACATTCAAGTGACGGGGTACGTTACTAATCATAATGATAAACGGGGAAATACGATGAAATTTAGAATGCTAAGCCTTGCAGTAGCTATCCTAGCTACATCAGCAGTAAATGCAAAGGAGCAAAAGGAAGGTGTATACCTTGGTGTGTTCGGTGATTTTTACAAAGCTAAGTGGCAAGATATGCGTGATGCTGCGAGTGTAAATATTGATGATTCAACATCATGGGGTGCAGAACTGGGGTATCGTTTCAATGATTATTGGAGTGCACGCTTAGAGTATGCTGATATGGATTTTGATCTATCGGGTGCTCAAAACGGTTCTTTAAGCAGTGATCGTATTGGTGTTGATGGTCTGTATCACTTTAATGGTGGTCCTTTTTATGCGCTATTTGGTTTAAAGTCAATTGATGCCTATTCATCAAATACCTTTGCAAATTTAGGCGCTGGTTATCGTCATCATCTGACTGATAACGTATTTGTAAATGCTGAGACAGCACTTTATCAAGGTCTAGATCGTGGCTATACCGATGTAGGTGCAAAGTTGGGTATTAACTATGCGTTTGGTGCTACAGCATCTAAACCTGCTAAAGCTGCCCCAGCGCCTGCCCCTATTTCAAAACCAGAGTCTAAGCCTGTTGTTCAAGCACCTAAAGACGCTGACAAAGACGGTATCACCGATGTGGAAGATCGCTGTGCTAATACGCCGGTGGTAGACGCGGTAGATTCGAGTGGCTGTACACTTTATAAAGACGAAGAGGTGACAGTGAGTCTATTAGTTCGCTTCCCTAATAATAACTCGGCTGTTTCGCAGCAATATTTGAATGATATTGCTGCTGTTGTGAAGTTCTTAAATGAATTTCCTGAAACAACAGTACGTTTAGAAGGGCACACGTCTGCGGTCGGTAAGGCAGAGTACAATAAATGGCTTTCTCAAAAACGTGCTGACTCAGTTGCTAAGCAGCTAATAGAAGAAGGTATTGATGCTAGTCGAGTAAGTGCAATTGGTTACGGTGAAGAGCGTTTAAAGAATACCGCTAACACTGAAGCAGCTCATGCACAAAATAGGCGTGTCGAAGCAAAATTGATTTCGGTAAAACGTGTAAAAGTGAAACGTTGAAACAAAATGCACTGATTAAATACAAAAGCCAGCTTATGCTGGCTTTTGTATTTATTATTTTAGGGTTGCCAAAGCTTAAAAACTATTAATCGGTGTTTCGCTTCAATAATGAGATTATGCAAAAGTTTTTATAATCAATGCTATCGTCAAGTTACTTTATTGTAATCTCATTAAGAAAAGCTTAGACAGCGACTTTATAAAATTACTATGACTAAATTGATTATTGCCGTAAGTGTATTCTGTCTGCCTAATTTTATTCAGCTTCTGTTGACAATCTCTCTTGACTAAGTACTTGGGTGTATTAAAATTGTACGATAAATGTAATAAGTTGTAATCAAGGATTGAGCTACACTTAACCTTGAATTACTCACTTTTCAGCTCAAGGTTTTATTATGAAAAAGGCTTTTCTCCTTTCTAGTATCCTGCTCTCCACTACTGCCATTGCTGCTCCAAATCCGTCTTTTAGTGAAGTACGTTTAGGCTTCGAGTCAATTGACTATAGAGAGCAATTAAAAAATGTTGCAGGTATTACTGATTTAAAACAAAAGGCTTCTGTTACTAACCCAGCTATTCGTCAACTTTCTTATACTGGTATAGATGACGATTGGGGGTTTTATATTGCCAGTGCAGCAACCATTGCAACGTCTATTGATACGGAAGTTTGGACGGCCGAGGAGTTTGGTGATGTTCAGCAAAATGACTTCAAAATTAAAGCGAATGAAATCGCTTTGTCTATGGCATATAACCTAACTAAATCATTGCAGCTAACTTTTGGAACGCGTATTCATACGTCGAGCTTTACACGTTCGAGTTTTAAACTAGGTGCGGGTGCGAATAGTTTTGATGAAGCTTTAAAAGCGCTGGGTGAGGGAGATGATTTACCAAGATTCGATTTACCAGGCCAGCGTAAAGATGCCACAGATATTATTGCCAATAATCCGAGTTATTTAACACCGGTTATTTCTATAACCGAAGATCAAATGGGGATTTTAGGCGCTGTAGGTATGCGATATGATAGCCGTTTGGCCGACACTTTCAATAATGTTAGTTGGTATGCAGAAACAGAGATAAGCACACCATTTTACTCTCGAACTCAAAATACCAGTATTGAATCTGTGACCCTAACAGATAGCTTTAATGGCTGGGGGGTGATGGGCAGAGCGGGTGTACGTTACCAACTTATGGACCATATTGCAGTGATGGTCGGTGTCGATGCGCAATATAAAGAGCGTGATAAAATTTCAGAAGAAATAGACGGCCGTCGTAGAACAGTACCAAATATTAAATTTAAGAATGTATCAATTTCAGCAGGTGTGCAATGGAGCTATTAAAAATGAGAAAAATAGCGATCGTCTTAGCTATAACTGCGTTATCTTTATCTGGGTGTAAAACTTTAGATGCTGTTCCTGGTGGATTAGGAGACTTGGTTGGTACTAAACAAGTAGACCAAGCACAAGTTCAAGCAGCTTTCAGTAAAGCAAGTGAAGCTTACACATCAGCACAAACAGCGATGCAAAATGCCTTGTCTCAATCACTAAGAGAGTATGATCCTGAGCGCGTTCAAGATGCCAATAAAATTTGGAGTGATTTACAAGAAGAGTTTGCTGAGCTTCAGGCGAAGCCTGAAAGGGCTTTAGATAAAGCATCTTTATTTTCTTCGAATACGATTGCTGATGAAGTCATGGAGCAGTCGCAAAGTATCATTGCGCTCATCACAAGTGCCGAGAAATCAAAAAACGCCATTGTTACTGTCCTAGAACCGATCAGGGCACACTTCATAGTGTTAGACCGTATTGAAACGCAAAAAAACTTTTCAAAACGATATACACAATTAGTCGAGCGTCATAATGAACTAAAAGCGCTCTTAATTGAAGAAGAGCAAGCCAAGGTTGAAGGATATTTGCCTGAATTTAGTCAACGCTTACATAATCTCGAACAAGATGCTGTCGAGCAGTTTTATTTAGGCGCAGTATTTTCACAGCTAAAGTTATTAGCAAATTCAGAAAAGTCAGAGGTTCTGCCATCTGTTTATACCGATGTAAAAGGTACAGCTGAAGCAGCCCAAATTTTTGCAAGAAATAATGTTCGAGACTACGAAGAGATTGAAGGCAAAACACGACTCGCTGAGCTGCAAGTACAGCGTATTAATAGTCTTTTCTCTGAGCATAAACTTAGAGAGCAGTCACTTAAGAATGACAGTGTAGAGACACAGCTTCTGGCGCTTGAAACACAATTATTTCAACTCACTCAAAAAGCAGGATTGGGAGACTTAAGGCATTTGAGCTTTTCAGAACAATTAAATGAATTAAACAAATCATTATAATACTAAAAAATACTTTAATAATTTCATAATAATAAAAAATATATTTGCAAAGGGACGCATAAATTCTATACATATGGAATTTGCCCTTGCATACATATTTGGAAATGGAGACCATAATGCGTATGCATCTATCGAAAAAGTTCGCACTGAGCTTGTTATCAACAAGTTTAATGCTCACTGGTTGTGGAGGGGGTAGCGACGAAACCAATACCCCACCAGAGCAAACCCCACCCCCAGTGACACCAACACCATCAGAGCCTGAAAATAAAGCGCCCTCAGTGAGTATTGCAGAGGCTTCTGATTTAAAGGAACAAGTTGAATTCACTTTGTCTGCAAATGCCAGCGATGAAGATGGTGAAATAAAAACTTATGCGTGGCAGCATAATTCTGATGTAGCCATTTCGGCAAAGGATACGAATACGGCATCACCTCGTTTTACGGTGGGTGATATTAAAGAAGATGTTGATATTACTTTTACCGTCTCGGTGACCGATGATGACGGAGCCACAGCAACGTCTTCAAAGCAAGTTACGGTTAAGCGTAAAGTTTCTAGTGTCACCATCACTGGCATTGTGACTGACGAACCAATTCCGAATGCGGATGTTTATATTTCAGTAGGTGACTTAGATCAACAAACTAAAGCAAATGAACAAGGGGAATACTCAAGCCTATTAAGTGTTGATGACTCTGAAAAATCACGTCTTGTAAAAATAAGGGCTGTGGGTCCTTCTGGCACGAAGGATGAAAATGTTGAGTTTGTATCTCAATTAAACTCGGTTGAGGCTTTGGTCGAACAAGCAGGCGATGACGGCGAATTAACCAAAGAAGATAACTTTGCTGTTAACGTGACGAATGTGTCTACTGCAGAGTATGTACTAATACAAAAAAGTGAAACACCTATTGAAACCGACGCGCAATTACAATCTGCGCTGACAGGTGTTGATGCTGAAGAAAAACTCGAACTGGCTTCATTAATTAAAATTGCTGTTGATAAAGATGTCGACCTTCCAGAAGGCGTTGAGTCAACATTAGAGTTAATCAGCAATGAGCAAACAGCTGAGGAATTCAAGAAGACGGCACTTGAGAAAGATGCCAATATCATCGAAGACACAAAAGAAGAAATTAAAGATGATAAAGACTTAGTGAATGGTCTGACAGGCGAGTTAGTCGGTAATTACATTATTAACTCACCTGTTGATTATAGTAACGGTGCTTATCTCTTAGAGTTAAAAGCTGATGGTAAAGCCGTTATTGTTGCAAAGAACATCATTGAGGCAACATGGCAGCATGATGAAAGTGGTACGGTTGTTCTGGCTATTTCTGAAGACAACCCTCTTATTATTTCGTCGGAAACACACCTTGATCCAGAAACAGGTGTGGCTACAGAGCTCAAAGAAGCGGTTTTTGATATCTCTTTTACTATTGTTGCTCAAAATTCTATTTTCAAAACAATAGAGTTAACTCAAACGCTTACTCAACAATCAGTAAACCAATCAACAACAACGGTTGCTAAGTTCGTTACCAACTTGTTTGATAAGCAACAGACTATCTTAATCGAGCCTGCAGATGTCATTGGTCAATGGTCACTACAGACATTCTCAAAACAACAAGCCAAAGCAAATATTAATCAATTAAAGTTTAATGATGATAACAGTGTTACCAGTAGTGAATTTAAGAATGCCACTTGGCAATTACTTGGTAATACCTTGCAAATCAACTATGAAACCTCAAATGGAACAGCTGACTCTTTACAGCTATGGTTGACAAAACAATACAGTGATGCATATCAGTTTATTGCTCTAACAGGCAACGCTGAAAGCTCTGAATTTGTTGAGCAGGGTTTATTCATTAAACATGATGATACAGAATTAACTGACGCATTAATAAAAGGTAAATGGTCGGGTTATGTCGGTTTAAACCGTCCCTCACACACAATAAATATCTTTGACGACTTAAGTGCTGGTTTTGGCCTTAATAAAGGCGGGTGGCAGACATCTTTAACTGGCAACACCATAATGTTAAGTCGATATAAGCTAAATGGTGAGGTTGTCTCGCAGTGTGATGAGGCGCTCAATGAGTGCTTAAAAGAGCATAAACAATTAGAGGTATTAGCGAGCTCAGATAAGCGCTACTTTTTAAATTACAAAGGCTCCGACATTTCTACAACCCTGTCGGATACGGGGGCATTAACGATTTTTAATTATGAAAAGTTAATTTTAGATCAGCCAAGTGAGGATGAAGGCTTTACTTATGCCATGTTTGAAGAGCCGAGTTCGTTGTATTTTGATAATGCAAGCGGTACCACAGAATACTTCAATATTGTTGTAGAAGAAGTTAACGGTATAAAACAGGGTAACTTGGTGATCAGTGGTCAAAGCTATAGTTTTAATATAGCTGGTGGCAAAATAAGTTATACGCAGGATGGCAAAACTTACTTTATTGAGCTTTTATCTCAGTCAGAGAAAGGGCTTGAGATTTGCTGGTTCCAGCAAGGTGCAACCTGTACGGATGCGCAAAAAGGTCAGTTACTATTTTCTGTTGATGATGTAACCGGATACTTTGTTCCACAAATAACTTTTAGTCCAGCACCTAGTGAGGGGTATAAAGAGCAAGTCGAAAATCAAATTAAAGCCAATGTAGTTAGTTTCGATGATGAGGTCATCTATAGTTGGCAAGTTCCAACGGGGTTAGACGTTGTTTTTTCTGGATTAGAAACAGATACACTGAGTTTCTCGACGAGTGATATCACCAGTGATCTTGACTTCGACGTGCAGCTCACGATTACTGATAGATTGGGGCAAAGCACAAGTCAAACTCAGTCTATAAAGGTATTACGCAATACCAGCAAAGTCACTCTATCAGGTATTGTCACAGACAGCCCTATTGCTAATGCCCAAGTAACAGCTCAAGCCGGTCAGACATCTGTTCAGGTACAAGCAGGTAATGATGGTACATACTTAATCGAGCTTGAAGTTGATGAAACTGAAACAGAACAACTAGTCATGCTTTCAGCGCGAGGCTCTGAGGCAAATAATCAAACCCATATAGAATTCAAGTCTTTATTACCTTCAACCACTTCATTGAAACATTTAGCGGGTGAAGATGGCATATTGAACAAAGAAGAAAGCTTTGCGGTTAACGTTACCAATGTTTCAACGGCTGAGTTTGCTTTACTCAACCAGCTAGGGTTGCCTAACAACGAAGCTGATTTATCATCGCGTTTACTAGGGGTCGATGCAGAGCAAAAGCTAGCTTTGGCAACACTCATAAAAGCCATTGTTGATCATGGTATTGAGTTACCTCCTGGTGTGGATTCTACCTTAGAGTTAATCAACAACACTCAAGCTAGTGTTCAGTTAACAGAGTCAATTGAACAAAATAATCCAGGGCTATTGGACTCTATTCTTGAAGATATTAAAGCCGATTCAAAGCTGCTTTCAGGTCTAAGGGGCGACATCGTCGGTGATTACTTTATTAACTCACCAAATTACTACACTAATCAAGCAATTCATATCAAGTTAGAAGCTGATGGAACTGCTCAGTTGAGTGCAAGTAACCAAGTTACAGCACAATGGAGGCTTGATGGCTCAAGTGTAGAAATCATATTTGATGAACAGCAACCCTTTTACTTATGGCATTGGCATACTGAAGGCGTACTCTATCAAAGTCAGCTAACGTCGCTTAACTTTATTGTATTGGCAGAAAATGAGCACTATAAAACCATTGAATGGCAGTGGAATATTAAGCGTTTTGAAAATGGCACAGAGCAGCCACAAGAGCAAGGCGATAACGGTAAGTCGTTAAGCAATTTATTCGATAAGCAGCATACAGTGGCTTTGACTGCATCAGAGTTGTTAGGCACTTGGTCACTTCAAAGTTATAACGATAGTGATTCAAATACAGCTATAGAACAGCTCACGTTTGCTGAAGATGGCACAATCATTGATGCTGATGGTAATGTAGGTATGTTATGGCAGTTGATTGATAGTAAGTTGCAGATTACCTATGAAGATCGGGGTGAAAACCAAACGATAGACTTTTGGTTCAGTAAGACTTGGGGTAATGGCGCAGCCTACAACTTTACTGCTGTTGATACTAATACTGAACCAGGCCAAACCATGTTTGGTTTAATGGTTAAGCATGCGAATTTATTCGTGGCAGAATCTGAGATACCGGGCAGTTGGCGTGGCTTTATTGGTCATCCTCAAACACCTTTCGATATGAATATCGATGATGATTTGAATGTACGTATTGGTTTGAATGATAACTGGTCATTTGGACGCTATGAAAATGGTGTTTTTTATCGAGAAAGATATCTCTTATATGGCGCTTTTGTTGGCTACTGTGACGAAAGTTTAGATGGTTGTAGCATTAATAGACGTATGACTTTCCGCTTCTTAAACAGAGTGGGAGAGCAATACTATGTTTCTCGTACTTACTCCCAGATGAACGAACTAGGTGAAGTAGAAGCTGATAAGCATCGTCTATTTATCTTTGATAAAAGTGAGCTGAACTTTACTCAGTTTACAGTTGAGATGCTAAACGATAATTCAACAGTATATATCCAAAACATCGATGGCACTATCACATCTATTAACATTAATCCGGGTGAACAATCTGATTCATTTACTTTAGTGATAGATGAGCAAGTATATACCGCAAATCTGGTAAATGGCTCTTTACAATATATTGATGCAGAAGATAACTTGCATATCTTAGAAATACTCAGCGGCGACTTTAACAGCATGCAAGTATGCTGGTATCAGCAAGGTGAAATTTGCGATGAAGCAGCAACCTTATTCTACGACTTACCAAGCTTTACCGTTTCTTCAAGCACAGATGGCAATGGCATCGTTTCTCCTGAACAGATTGAACTTGCTTATAATGCGCAAACGAGCTTTACGATCACACCTAATTCCGGCTACAGAATTGAAGAGGTGTTAGGCTGTAATGGAGAGTTAGCGAGGAATATATATACCGTCTCTAACCTTACACAAGACTGCCAAGTTGAAGTGAGCTTTGTTGTATTGCAAGGCAGCGATGTAGTGAGTGATTTGGTGTTTTATGATTCAAATTACTTTAATGGCGACACTTTCCATATCACGCAAATGCAAGATGGTACTGCATTGATTACAGGGGCGAGTTACTCAGGCTTTGCGCAATGGTATCGAGAAGGGAGTATTACATATGTGACCCCACTAAATGAATTGGTCATAGAAGAAGACAACTATTTAGGTGATGGAGACGGCACAAAAACCACCTTAGTACGGTTCACATACGAGCAAATCGAAGAGAACTCTGATGTATATCAATTGACTATTGACCAAGAAGATTACTATTCAACAGATGGAGTAGAAACTTCGAGAGAGCAAATTACAGACAATGAAACCTTACCTGCACGTCATTTAGATGAGCATTCTCAAGCAATAGAAGCAGATTTCACTGGAGAGTGGGCACTAAATCTATCTAATATTCCATGGATATTGCAGCTAGAAATAAATGGTCAAGGTTTTTATAGAGAAGCTGCGGCTGAGCAGTGGCTCCCACTACAATGGTCTCTAAGTGATGGCGCTTTAGAGCTTAACTTAGAAAGTGAACGGACTTGGAAAGTGTATAAAACGGTTGCTTTAGAAGTTGGACAGCAAGTTATTGTTACCGAACATGATGATAATGACAATCGTTTGGCTATAGGTTCAGGTCTGTTGGTTCAAAGAGGTGACATAGCTATTGACGCAGATAATTTCAGTGGCCGCTTTGCTTATGTTTATGGATGGCAATCTGAATTATATAAAGGTGAAGAAATCATCTATGAAAACGGAGCGATAGGTACTCTACTATCGAGCTTTTTATCTCAAGGTGAGTTCTCAGCTGACACTTATGTCAGGCGCAGCTATTGGGATTCTGCAGAAGGAGCATTTGGATGCGAGCCAGATTCGAGTTCAACATGTGAGCTCCATAGAGAAATAGGCTATCGACTAATCGCAACTCAAGGGAATCTGTATTTTATCGAACGTTATTGGCAAGACTTTGACATAGAGGGTATAAATGTAGCGGATTATCGCGTTGACTTTCTTGTACACTCTTATAACTCATCAGTAAAAGTACCTGAGTTTGAGTATAAACACTTAACTGGTCGAAGTTTGTATGATCTAAGTCAAGTGTCAACAGTAGCGTGGCGTTTCCGTAATAATTCAATTCGATTAAATGGACTAGAAGAGTTTGCAATAACGCTTGAGGCTGGCAAGTTGCATTATTACGATCATTTGCAAGATAAGACATTTATTGTTGAATTGTTAGATAACACTTTTGAAGGCATTACCATCTGCAGTTATCAAGAGGGTGATACTTGCCAAGAGCAAGATCATGTTCAACTAGTCAAGGAAGTCCCGGTACATATAGTCACAACAGAAACAGATGGTAATGGCGAAGTAGGCACTGTTGGTGCAGCAGAGTACCTTCATGGTAGTAAGGTTTGGTTGCCAATAAATCCTAATCAGGGTTATGAACTAGAGTCGATATCAGGGTGTAATGGTTATATTGAGGGTGAAGAGTATAGAATAGATTACGTCAAGAATAGTTGTACTGTTGTGGCGACTTTCAAAGAGATTGTCCCTCTATCAGAGCAAGCTGGGATCACCGATGAAGGCTTGGCTCAATGCGTGGATAATTCTGGTTACCAAGACGTAGAGCAGGTGACGGAGTTATTCTGTAATCAAGAAGGATTAGCTATCAATGATATTACAGGGCTAGATGCATTTGTAAATTTAACAGCACTCTCATTGTCTAACGTTACAATGGCTGAATTTGATTTCTCTGCCTTAGTTTATTTAGATGAATTGCATTTAGATAATGGGCAATTAACAAATGTAGTTGTATCAAATCCAGCATTGATAAAAGCCCTTACAATTACCAACTCAGGACTAACTGATGATGCCCTGCAAAATGTGCAATTGAATCAATATGTAAATTTAGAGCGATTAAACTTACATGGTAACCTTTTAACTCAGCTAGATATTAGTGCTTTATCAGGCCTGAAGGAACTTCGTGTCGGTGAAAATACGCTCAACAGTTTGGATATTAGAGGAAATACCTTACTAGATTATCTAGAAGCTTCAGGTAATCAACTTGAACAACTGGATGTTTCTAATAATCAAAAACTAAGGCTTGTTTTTGTCCAACACAACGCTTTAAATGCATTATCTTTTACAGCACATAATGAACTAATTGAGCTTCATGCCTGGTCTAACCAACTTGAGCTAACAGATGTATCCGGGGCCCCGAAACTAGTACATTTAGATGTAGAGATAAATAAACTGACAGAGTTAAATGTTTCTAATAACCCAGAATTGAAGTTGCTTTGGTTAGATGAAAACCCAATTTCAACATTAGATTTAAGCCAAAACTCTTTATTAGAAACACTGTATTTGGATAGCATGCCTTTGTTAAAAGGATTTGATACATCTAATTTAGTTAATCTAAAGTATTTAGATATCAGCCAAATGCCATATGACTCCATTGAGTTTTCTAATCTAGTATCTTTAGAGGACTTTACTTATCGTAATGCAGGTCTAGTAGAATTTAATATTAATGTTCCAGATGGTTTGAAGTACCTAAATCTCAGTGGCAATAATCTAGCAGCACTCGATATTAGTCGCTTCGTAAACCTTGAGAGGCTACTTATTAATTTTAACCCCATCACTGAGTTGGATTTGAGTGGTAGCCAAAATCTAAAAGAACTAAGCATTGAAAGCACAAATATAAGTAATTTAGATATAAGTAATAACAACCTATTGGAAAATGTATATGCACAATCAGCACAAATTGAAACAGTTTCTGGGTTGCATCTTATAGATAATAGAAGTGCTTGGTTAGATTTTC
The DNA here is from genome assembly GCA_964479805.1 of uncultured Pseudoalteromonas sp. Classification (GTDB taxonomy): domain Bacteria; phylum Pseudomonadota; class Gammaproteobacteria; order Enterobacterales; family Alteromonadaceae; genus Pseudoalteromonas. Next base: position 15,724 of record CAYZOE010000055.1, read on the forward strand.
AAAACAACCCGCTATCAGATGACACGGTGGCTGAGTTTGAACGTTTGATCCAAGATGAGGGGTTCACAAATCTTAATTACTCAATAGTTTATAATATTGTGATAAACACTGTCGGTGAGGGAACCGTCTCTCAGACGAATTTCACGCTAAGTGATGGCCAGAATATGTATGTAAATCTTTGGCCAAATGAAGGCTATGAAGTAGGGACAATTTCTGGCTGTGATAACAACTTTGAATTTGTTGATGCAAACACTTTATTGGTTGGTTCTGTAACCCAGTCATGTGAAATACAAATTGAGTTTGTAACCGCGACACCACTATCAGAAAAAGCCAAAATTGCAGACCCTGTATTAGCATCGTGCGTAGATCAATCTGGTCAGCGGTATATTCAGTTTGCGAATTCAGTGTCTTGTTGGGATGAGGGAGTACAATCCCTCTCCGGACTCGAAAACCTCACACACTTAAGTTCTGTATCATTGGGAAGGTTGGATATTGGAGAGCAAATCGATTTGAGTCATATTGCCAATCTAAAAGAGGTGAGTATTGATTTAAGTACCTTCTCATCAATCAAAGTGGCAGACCCCACTCAGATTGAAGGGTTATCACTGACGTATAGCAATCTTCAATCTTACGATTTAAGTGCTTTTACAGGTCTAGTGAGATTAAATTTGAGTGGCAATGACGGAATGGTTTTTGACCTGAGCCAAGTACCAAATATACAGAGCCTTAATCTGAATGATATGTCACTTTCTAGTTTAGATTTATCAGCTGTGGATCAGTTAGTCTCATTAAGTGCCTTTAATAATTTGCTAACTAACGTAGATATCAGTCACCTAAATCAGCTTACCTATTTAGATTTAGGAGGCAACAACCTAACGGCTCTGTCTTTCTCGATTGGCCAGCCTATCAATCAATTAATGGTGTGGGGTAACCAATTTGAGCAATTAGATGTTACCAAGTTAGAGCAGTTAGAGTTTTTGTATGCTGGTGGCATGGCGACGTTAAATAGTCTTGTTACTCATGGTGCAACTTCACTACCGCTGCGTACGGTTGATATTTCTGGTAGTAGTATTGTACAGCCTGATTTTACTCACTTAAACTCACTCTACAGAGTGGACCTTAGCGATATATCGCATGAGAATGTTGATTTTGCAAAGCTTGGCAATATCAATGACCTAGTAATGCAGAGGTCAGGTTTAACGACTTTTGATACTGTTTGGGTTCCGTCAGTAGAAAGACTTTCTCTAGGAGGAAATCAATTAACTCAAATACACATTGCTAACCCTGAAAAGTTAATCTATCTTGAGTTAGGTAATAATGCACTGACTCAGATAGATACTACGGGTTTGGTTAATCTTGACACTTTATGGATCCCAAATAACCCTATTGGAGCACTAGATTTAACGGGCTTAGAAAAATTATTGCAGCTAGACTTGAGTGAGACGGATGTTGCTGAAATAGATGTAATGCATACCCCCGATTTGTCTTACATACATGCAGTTAATAGCGGTATTCAGCAAATCCTAAACCTAAATTCATTACAGCATCAACTTGATTGGCTATGGTTGGATAGAACACCTCTGACAACAGAAATGCTTACCTTGTTAGCCGATTTATCAAATCAAGAAGGCTATGGAAATATATCATATAGTTTTGCCCATTCTGTGGTTTTGAAAACCAATGAATTTGGTTCGGTATATGCACGCAGAGCTAACATAGAAGATGGAGTTAAAAGATCCATTTACTTCATACCAAATGAAGGCTATAAGCTGGGAACTTATTCAGGGTGTGAAAACATAGAATATAATGAAGAGAATGATTGGTTAGACATTGGGCCGATTACACAAAGCTGCGAACTTATATTAGAGTTCGTACCAATTAATTAAACTTTCAATTGTATTTGTCTGCAAATAAACGCGCTCATTTCGGGCGCGTTTTTGTACCCATTCTTAAACGATTTATTTTGACAGTTTTTCCATCGGTTTTTGTGTTCGATGTATATGCTAAATAACTTCCTATTCTAAAGAAAAACGTCTTTAGAATATTTTGTTCATATCCCTTCAATTATAAAAGAGCTGTTCAAAAAATAGCCTACCCTTATTGTGCCGAAAATTTAATAGAGTGTGTTCCACGAACATTACACTTAATGAAAAGCGCAGGATGAGTTATGAAAACAGGATTAAATTTAAGTTGGCACTCAATCATAGTGTCTTTAGCGTTTAGCTTGCTATTAACAGCATGTGGTGGGGGATCAGATGACCCTGCACCGACACCAACTCCAACTCCAACTCCAACGCCAACCCCAACCCCAGAGAATAAAGCGCCAACTGTATCTGTAGAAGCAGATGATGAAGCCAAAGAGCAAATTGAGTTTTCGTTAACAGCAACCGCTGCTGATGAAGATGGTGAAATTAGTACATATGCTTGGACAACCAGCTCCAATCTAGATTTGACGCTTAGTGGTCAAGACACAAGCACGTTAACTGTAATGAGCCCCGACATCTCAGAAGATATTGAAGTGACCTTTACAATCACTGTAACCGATAACGGCTCAACGGCCAAAACTGCGCAAGCGCAGCATACAGTTATGATCAAGCGCAAGGTATCATCAGTTTCTATTACAGGTATTGTAACAGACGAACCTATCCCAAATGCCAATGTAACCATTTCTGCTGGTGGCTCATCAGCGCAAGTTCAAGCAGGCAATGATGGCAGCTATTCACTTGAATTAATCGTGGATGAGTCTGAGGTGAAAGACCTAGTGCAAATTAAAGCGCAAGGCATCGGTGAACAAAGCAATGTTGAATTCTGGTCACTACTTAATTCGGTAGAGACATTAATCGAGCAAGCAGGTGAAGACGGTGTACTGCAAAAGGAAGAAAACTTCTCAGTGAATGTCACTAACGTCACTACCGCAGAATACGCCATCATTACGCGTGATGGCGAAACACCGCAAGACGATGAAGCACTGAAATCAGCACTGTTAAACGTTGATGCGGATGAAAAGTTGCAATTAGCTACTTTGATAAAGGTGGTTGTTGATAACCCAGGTTTTGAGTTGCCAGAGGGGGTAGAGAATACACTCGAGCTCGTTTCATCGACCGAAACAGTAGAAGCGTTTGAGGCCGTGGTTAATGAGGTAGACCCGACCATCATCGAAAAAACGAAAACTGAAATTAAAGAGGATACGGATCTGGTAACGGGTCCATCAGGCAGTTTAGTCGGTGAGTATATACTTCAGTCACCTCGTTACTATAACAACATCGCTTACCATATCAGTTTAAAAGAGGATAACACTGGAGTTATTCATGGCATAGATGAGAAAGCGGTAAGTAGTTGGGTGCTTGATGGCAGCAAGTTAATACTGACATTTGCAGAGCCTTTGAAAAAATCAGTCTCTGAAAATATCCTTGAAGATGAAACTAGGCAACGAGTTGAAACTTTCGTCAGTGGCATGACCATGCTGGTACTTGGAGAAAATGAGGTATTTAGATCTGTTGAAGTAACAGAAACTATTTTCCAAACCCTGGATGGTGTAGTTCAAGATTCGGAAACAGTCACTTACATCAGCAATCTAACAAGTAAGAGTCAAACCTCAGCGCCTACCACAGAGATACTCATCGCAGACGGTGGTATCTGGTATTTGGACTTAGATGATAGAGATTTCACTCTTGATGATGAGCCTGAAGAACAAGTATCAAAGCTTACCTTTAATTTAGACGGCACAATCAGCACAGAGTTTCCGGATGAAGAAGTAACGTGGCGAATAGAAGGTCGTGCTATCGTTTTAGACTATAAAGACTTTACCGATGACACCAAACAAACCCTTGAATATGAGGGTTCGGTTTCAATTTGGTTAACTAAAGTACTGGATGCGGGATATCAAGTCGTTACGCTAGATACTTCTGATGATGCATGGCCAAATACTGAATATGGCCTATTCATCAAGCCTTCTGATGTTACTGTGAATAAGAGCACTATGTCTGGTCGTTGGAATGGCTTTTATGGTTTGAATCAAAGTTACTACATGGATTTATTTCCTGATGGGTCAATCTATTTTGGCTTAGAGCGCAGTGATTATGTGTGGGACATTGATGGCAATACAATGGTACGCAAAGTCTACATGCAAAATGGTAATCGCGTCGAAAGTTGTTTAGAGGCGCGTGATGACTGTGCTTTGATCGGTATTACGAATCATAAAATTCTCGCTATGGTGAATAACCGTTATTACCTGAAGCGCACATTTTTATGGATGAATGAACAAGGCAAGATGGAAGTCAGCGAATCAGCACTGTTTATCTTTGAATATGACAGCAATTTGAGTATCTCCGACTTTGATCAAATACTACCAAATTATGGTGATACCTATGTGTGGGTTCAAGATGCCATGGGTAACTTGATGATGGTAAATATGAACCGTGATAGTGAAGAATTTGATGGTGTCATTACCTTTGGAGAGCAAAGCTACAACTTTAACTTTGAAGGTGGCAATATTGTTTACTTTGTTGATGGTACTAAGTATACCCTAGAAATAATAGACAGTTCTCAGGAATACATTCAGTCCTGCTTATACCCTTCTGAGGGGTTGTCATTCGATTTTGAGGATGATGGAACAGTTGGATTCCACAGAGTTGGCTTTGCGACTTCGGGTTTAGAAGGCGTTTGGGAGTTGGCGAATGAAAGTGTTCTTTTCATGTTCCTACCAGACAACAGATATTTTGCTATTCAATGGGCCGAAGAAAATGGTTTTATAGGTTTTGAAAGAGGTACTTATATAGCTGATGGTACTAGTATTACTTTTGAAACTGAGCAAAACCATGATGGCGAAGCGCTAGTATGTGATGCACCAGCAGGGCAATCCTGCTCAGGCGTTTCTTTCGAATACACTGTGTCTGAATCTGAGTTTGTTCTGGGGGGGACCGATGAGGGAACAATCTCCTTTAGTAAAGTGAACTTTGCTTCTGAAGGTGTTGAAGGCACATGGGGGTTATTGGATGATGCGGCTTTACTCATGCTATTACCTGAAAGTCGCTATTTTGCCATTCAGTGGGCAGAAGAAAATGGCTACATTGGCTTTGAGCGCGGAAGTTACCAAACAACTAATACGCAAATAACATTTGATACGCTACAGAATAATGATGGTGAAGCTTTAGTGTGCGATGCACCTGCGGGTGCCGTGTGTTCGGGCGTCGCCTTGAATTACTCTTCACCATCGGGTTGCACAGATGACTCCATGGTGAAGATTTGGAAGCAGATGCCATTAATGGGTAACTCTATTATCAATAACTCAGAACTCTACCTAGGTGAAACACTGAGTCTGAGTTTAGACAGGTGGGGTAATGGTAAAGTTAGAACACCAATGGGTGAGTACGATTTATACTGGTATGTCGCATCTGAAGGTATGATAGAGCTTAATTTAACTTACTCACCGGTTATTTATAGCAATACTGATAGCAGCATAATGACTGAACATAAACTCAATGGTTATACGGTACAACTCGACGCTATGGATGAAACGAAAGTGTCAGTGACCGAACGAGTCGATGTTTACACTGATGGTTATATGAGCGGAGACATTAATCATGACTTTATGGCCAAGCTTTATTATGAAAGAGACTTCATAGATTTATCTGAGGTCGACTTTGTTGGTAAGTGGGTCGCTTATGATAGGGCTGATGGTAATCAAATTAGTCATGTTGAATTTATGGCTGATGGCACAGGCACTGTAAAATCGACATTCGATGAACCAGACGAAAATGGCGACTTTACATGGTCGGTGATAGGGCGAGCATTACGATTAAACTTTGAGAATACTGAGTTTGATAATTTGCATATGACTAAAGATTTATCAGTAGGATACCAGTTTGTTGATAGCTTTGATGATTTAGCTGATGTTTATTCAAGTCAGATTATTTCAGGCATACTTATCAGAGATATGGCACCAGAGCTCAGTAAAGAAGACTATCAAGGACGCTGGGTTTACTTTGATGGTGAAGAGCAAGTCAGTGGCCAAAATGGCACTGAGGTCTATCCAGAAGATGAAGACGATTCTTATCTGACGTTCGTATTTGGTACATCAAAAAGCTCCTATCAAGGCCGCTATGAGGATAACCAAGTCGTCCGTGCTCGATATGTAAACCCTGAGACACAAGAAAGAACCCGTTTTTGTGAAGTGTCACCAACTTGTGTACTTGAAGCGGAAATGCGTTATCAAATGGTGGCAGAGCATGAAGGACGTTACTTCTGGGCAAGAGAATTCAGTAACTTCGATTCTGACGGAAAAGAATATCCTAATTCTGGTGTCATATTTGTTGGTGAGCGAAACGAGTCAACAGATATTGATAAGCTTGAAGACTATCATGTGAGTTTCTTCTATCTTTATCAGGCAATAGATGGGGGGCAAGTTGCTTGGTATTCTACTACAGCAATAGATGACATGGGTGAAGACATATACACATTACAAATCGGTGACGCTGAAGCGATACCATTTATATTTGAGGACGGGCAAATGCAATTGATGATAGATGGACAAGATACCATCATTGAACTTGTACCTGGCAGTAACAACAAAGATGGTTTAACCCTTTGTAAATATCTCAAAGGTAATGAATGCACAGCACAAGACCACGTACCTTTGTTCTTTTCACCTCCCTCTAATTAATTATTAAATAAAAGGACCCTCAAGGGTCCTTTGTTTCTTTTTTGAAACAAAAGTTGGATAATTAACATATCCTCAAAACTGTGTAATTATTGAGTGGTTTGCATTAAATATATACTAGTGTTGTTTTTTTAACTTAAACGCTCAAATTTTATCGTTATGGAGGAAATGCTTCTTTTAATCATGATGTTAGTAAGAGATATTTAACGGCGTTGTTAATGTCTTTGATGTTAACAGCATGTGGTGGTGGAGAAGAGTCTTCTCCTGACAAATCAAATCCAGCGCCGCAGCCATCGGAAAATAAGGCGCAGATTGTCATTATACAGGGAGACGAAGAAGCTTTAGAGCAAAAGGTATTTGAACTAAAGGCGGATGCGTCTGACAGTGATGGATCAATTGCTAGCTACACTTGGTCTCATGACTCTGAATTAGAAATTTCTTTTAGTGATAAAGACTCGGCTACGACAGAAGCCACTGTTCCAGATATTGCTGAAGATAAACTCATCAACTTCACTGTCATCGTTGAGGATGGCAAAGGTGCAAGTGCTTCAGAGTCAGTTAGTGTCTTAGTTAAAAGAAAAGTATAGAGTGTAACAATCACTGGTATCGTGACTAACAAGCCGATTGCCAATGCGATTGTTGACATATTAGCAGCACAAACATCAGAACAAGTAACAGCCAATGCAGAAGGTGGCTATTCAGTCACATTAGTCGTTGATGAAAGTGAAGTCGATGCACTTGTTAAAATCTCTGCTAAAGGGGTTGGCGAACAGCAAAACGTCTCATTTGTATCTCAGTTGAACTCAGTGGCGAAACTAGTTGATCAAGCGGGCGATGACGGAGTTCTTAGTAAAGAAGAAAATTTTGCGGTTAACGTGACTAATTTGTTTTCAAAGATGGTGTTATCACGGTGATACCTGCTTAGAAGAAAACTATGTTTGCCTGAGCTACTATCAGACACATTAATGAAGAGATTTATTAGATGATATGAAATGCCACTCAACCAAGTGGCATTTTTGTTTGTAATTTGCTCAAATCAGTAAGTCGAGATAATTAATAAAAAACAAGGATCAAAAGGAATAGTTATGGTCAAAGTCACTTCATCTCCTATTTCAGTATTTTGCTGGGCTGAGTTATGTTCATCAGATTGGGCGGGCGGAAAACAATTTTATACGCAACTCTTTGACTGGCAGTTTGACGATCAACCAATCGCAGAAGATTGTTATTACACTATGCTGAAGAAGCAAGCCGACGATATTGCGGCCATATATCAAATGATACCTGAGCAAAAAGAGGCGAATATTCCCAGTCACTGGCTAGGTTATATTGCGGTCGAAAGTGTCGATATCATCGTTGAAAAAGTAAAGGAGTTAGGTGCAACGGTCATTCATGGTCCTTGTGATGTAATGAACGCAGGTCGTATGGTGATGATTAGCGACCCAGGCGGTGCATTTGTTGCATTCTGGCAAGCTAACGAGCATATCGGCACACAGAGAGTATTAGAGAAAAACACGCCTTACTGGCATGAACTCGCTTGTCGAGGCAGTGAAAAAATCGGCCAGTTTTATAGTGAGCTGTTAGGTTGGCAGATCCAAGTCGAGAAAATGGAACACATGGATTACACCTTGTTTTGTAATGAGCAGGGGCCAGTAGCGGGTATGCTCGAGATGACAGAAGAGTGGGCAGGCATACAACCTCATTGGATGATCTATTTCGCTGTTGCTGATTGTGATGCGATGTCAGAAAGAGCCGCGTATTTGGGCGGTCAGGTTTGTGTCCCACCTACCGATATTCCAAATATAGGGCGCTTTGCCGTTATCACAGATCCGCAAGGTGCAGTATTCTCAATTATGCAGTCTTGTAATAGTGATGTTGATTTGGATGCTTGATATTAAAGGTTTTTGCCCCAAGTTCAGAAAGCATAAAAAATGCTAGGAGAATAAAATGACTAAACATGTGGTGATCACTGGGGCAAATCGCGGTATCGGCCTTGAGTTCGCAAAGCAGTATTTAGCGCGAGGTTATGAAGTAACCGCAGTTGTTCGTAAGCCATCAACTGAGTTACAAGATTTGTTGCTAAACATCATCGAAGGTATTGATGTGAGCCAGGGTGATGATGTTGAACGATTAGCATCAGCGCTTAACGGAAAACCTATTGATGTACTTATCAACAATGCGGGCATTTTTGAAAACGAAAGTCTCGCTAACATGGACTTTGAGTCCATCAATGCGCAACTTCAGATCAATGCGATTGCACCTGTGCGAGTCACACATGCTTTGCAAACTAACTTAAGCAATGGTAGTAAAGTGGCGATGATCACCAGTCGTATGGGCTCGATCGCTGATAATGGTTCAGGTGCCTATATAGGTTATCGTATGTCAAAGGCGGCACTCAATGCAGCCGGAGTAAGTTTAGCACATGAACTAAAACCTAAAGGTACCGCCGTTGCTTTATTACATCCGGGTTTTGTGCAAACTCAGATGGTTAATTTCGCCGGTGACATCTCCCCCCAAGTTGCTGCTGAGCGATTAATGCAACGCATTGAAGAGCTGAACTTAGATAATACAGGTAGTTTCTGGCATTCAAACGGTGAGATTTTACCTTGGTAAAACGAAGCGTATAAAAAATGAATAGATGGCAGGCAATGCTTTCTGTTCGTCGCGTGTTCAGGTTAGGTTTGCTAAACTTGCGGTAATGATGACTTATCCTGAACAATTATCATGGAATTAGAACAAAACACACCACTCACACTGCCGCTTTTTTTACTCGATGAACATATTGAGCAGCGCGACCTAGATGCCTCTGATTTAACTTTGAGTGTGATATTAGACGAAACCTTGCTTGCAAACCTGTGCCAAAACCCGGCAGAAGATCAAAGTATCAGTATTAATTTAGAAACCTACCAGCTATTTGCAGATAACTCTGATTTTAAACCTGTGATCTGTGAAGCACATCAAGCTCAGCTACTACTTAACCGAGGCCCGGTGTTAAGTGCTGTCGTCAGTAGTGGAGAACAAGTTTTTATTTCTCCTCCGGTAGAAATGATGCCGACATTTGATCTTGGCGATGAAGAAGAGGAGGCGTAATGCCTCTTAAAAAAGGCGCTTTGCTTATTTGCCTTCTATTTCTAAGTGGTTGTGTTGCACTGGCTGCCAACCACTATGAAACCCTGTTTGGACCAGCACAAACACAACAACGTGAAGTCGTTGCAAATACACCTCATGCGACGCACTATCTGAATGACGTAAAGCCGATTATTGAGCAGCGCTGTGTAGTATGCCACGGTTGTTACGATGCACCATGCCAGCTAAAGCTCTCGTCTCCTGAAGGCATAGATCGCGGCTTAAGTAAGGAGCCTGTGTATGATGGTACTCGCTTATTGGCGCAAACACCGTCACGTTTACTCATAGATGCTATATCTACACAGCAATGGCGCGATAAAGGTTTTACGGCAGTGCTTAATGAGCATCAGCAAAGTGCAGATGCAAACTTAGCCGCCTCTGTGATGTATCGTTCATTATTACTAAAACAAAATACTGAATTGCCTGCACAGCAAGTGCTTGGTGATGAATTTGATTTTAGCCTAGACAGAACGGCCACGTGCCCGAGTATTGAAGAGTTCGACAGCTATGCTCAAAAGCAGCCTCATGCGGGCATGCCATATGGTTTGCCAGCGTTAGAACAAAGTGAATTTGTTGTACTGCACGACTGGTTAAAAAGCGGCGCTAAAATGACCCAGATTGCGCCGCCGACCACGACTGAACTTGCACAAATTGAAATTTGGGAAGCATTTTTAAATCAAGATAGCCTCAAGGCGCGTTTGTCAGCGCGTTATATATACGAGCACTGGTATTTGGCAAACATTTACTTTGATGAAGCCAATAAATCAGATCCGAAGAGCTTTTTTAAATTAGTACGTTCTAAAACACCACCGGGGCAGGCAATTGAGATAATCGCGACGCGTCGGCCTTTTGATGATCCAAAAGTTGAGCGCGTATATTACCGTTTTCAACATCAGCGCAGTACTGTATTGTCGAAAACCCATATGCCGTTGGCAATTAACGCGCAAAAGTTAGTGCGTTTAAAATCACAGTTTATTGATGTAGATTATGAGGTTGCAAGTTTACCAGGTTATGCGCCTGAGGTAGCTTCGAATCCGTTTAAGAGTTTTGCGCAGTTACCTGTTAAGTCTAAGTATCAATTTATGTTAGACGAGGCGCATTTGATCATCAGTGGCTTTATTAAAGGGCCGGTTTGCCGGGGTCAAATTGCATTAAACGTCATTAATGATCATTTCTGGGTCGCCTTTGTCGATCCTGATAAGAACAGCTCAACTCAGATCAGCGAATTATTGTTAAACCATGAAGATGATTTGGCACTCCCAGCTGCAGAACAAAGCAATGCTTTACCACTTTCTAGTTGGGCAAAGTATGCTAAGCGCCAACATGAATATTTAAACGCTAAAACTGAACTGGCTAATAAAGTGTTTGCCGATGGCAGTAATTTAACGACAGATTTAATATGGCAAGGTGAAGGGCATAATCGTAATGCGGCACTCACCGTGTTTCGCCATTTCGACAGTGCAACAGTGGTTAAAGGGTTTGTCGGACAGTCGCCGAAAACCATGTGGTTATTAGATTATGCTTTATTCGAGCGTATTCATTACTTGCTGGTTGCGGGGTTTGATGTTTATGGCAATGTTGGTCACCAGTTAATTACTCGTTTGTATATGGATTTTCTACGTCTTGAGGGTGAGCAGAATTTCATTAATTTACTTCCGCAAGATGCAAGGCAAAAAGTCAAAAATCACTGGTACCGTAAGTCGCATTTAAGCTTAAGTGAGTTTATTAATCGAAAGACTATTTTAGCTGCACCGACGGGGATGCAATTTACTACCACCGAGCCTAAATTAGAGCTATACAGCAAGTTTAAACAGCATTTACAGCCTATTCTAAGTGAGCGCTATATCTTTAACTTAGTCCCTAAGCAACTTGCAAAGTTAAATTCGTTACCGAGCAAAGCCATTAACTTACTGCCTCAAGTGTCATTTATTTTGGTTAAACACGGTGATCAGCATAAAGCATATACGCTCATTCATCACAACGCTCATTATAATATTTCGAGTTTATTGAATGAAGAAGGTCAACGTGCTTACGATGAAGATACTTCGACCCTAGTGCCGGGGTTCATTGGCGATTACCCCGAGGCAATTTGGTATTTGCCGAATTCGGATCATGTACAAAGCTTTGTGAAAAATATGCACAGCATGAAAAATGAAGCCGACTACAGGGCTTTAAAACAGCAATTTGCAATACGCCGAAGCCATCCGCAATTTTGGCAATACAGTGACCTGTTACATGAGGTGGCTAAGCAATATAAGGGTATTGAATATGGTTTGTTTGACTACAATCGACTTGAGAATCGTTGATCTTATTCTCTCTGTGATATAGATAAAAGCCCAATAAATTGGGTATCATAATCGACATTAAAAACGAAATTAGGAAGTACACCATGTCTGCGAACACAACAAAATTAGTTGTTATGCTAGAAATGCAAAACGCCATGAACACTAAGGTTCATGAGCAATGGTTTAACCAAGGGTTTGAATGGTATCGCGCTATTTGGGTTGAGTGTGCAGAAATGCTAGACCATTACGGTTGGAAGTGGTGGAAAAAACAAACTCCAGATACTGAACAAGTAATTTTGGAGCTGGTGGATATTTTCCACTTCGGCTTATCGCTACGTATTGATGGCGTTAAAAGTTACGAGCAGCTAGCAACTGAATTGGAAAAAGAACTAAGCGAGCCACAACTTGCTGAAGACTTTAAACAAACACTTGAGCAGCTAGCTGCAAGTGCGGTGGCTGATAAGTCTTTTAACGCGCAAGCATTTGCAGGCTGCATGCAGCAAATTGGCATGAGCATTGATGATTTATATCGTGGTTATGTGGGCAAGAATACCTTGAACTTCTTCCGTCAAGATCACGGTTATAAAGATGGCTCTTATATCAAGGTGTGGAACGGTCAAGAAGACAACGAGCATCTAGTTGAAGTTGTTAAGAGTCTAGACACAGAGCATCCCGATTTTGCTAAGCAGGTTTATGCAGGGCTTGAAGCGCGTTACCCTGCATGATAACAACCTGTAATTAGAATCACGCTATTGGTAATAAAGTGCGATAGTCAGTAATTGATAAATAGCCAGTGATGTCTCTCACTGGCTGTTTGCTATCTGGGTTTGCAATCGCCAGTAAGTGCTCGATGCCAAATTTTTTAGCGGAAGCTAACACGCTTAAACTGTCATCGACAAATAATGTCCTACTTTTATCAAAACCCAAATCAGTCTGCACTTGTTGCCATAAGCTTTGGCTCTCTTTACTCACTCCATACTCGTGGGTTGAAATTAGCTTATCGAGGTATTGGTCAAACTGCGTGCGTTCGACTTTTAAGCTCAAGCTGTCAGGATGTGCGTTGGTCAGTAAAATGAGTTCTTTTCCTGCGGCTTTTAACGCTTTTAAAAATTCTGGAACATCATCACGCACAGTGATCAGATGTTGTGTCTCTCGTTTGAGTTCCATAATGGGGAGGTCGAGTTCTTTTTGCCAGTAATCTAAGCAGTACCACTGTATTTTTCCTTCTACAGCTTGGTAGCGTTTTTCTATATCAGAAAAGGCTTCTGCGACACTGATATTGTGTTTTTTTGCAAGCTGCTCGGGGATCACATTTAACCAAAAATGGTTATCAAAATGCAGATCGAGCAGGGTGCCGTCCATATCTAATAAAACGGTATCGATTTTTGACCAATTTAGCATAGGCATTTGTCGTTAAAGGCTTTATGATTAAGTTAACTGCCATGTTAGCAAATAAACGCCTATGTCACAGAAAAAGCATCCAAACCCACCCGAAATTAACCACTGCGATGTAGTGGCTAAAAGTAAACTTTTTACCGTTGAAGCCTTAGATTTGACCTTTTCAAATGGTGAGCAGCGTCAATATGAACGAATTCGAGGCGGTGGCCGAGGAGCTGTAATGGTGGTGCCAATCACCACTGACAACGAGCTTTTATTAGTCAGAGAATATTGTGCTGGCACGCATAACTATCATTTAGGCTTTCCTAAAGGCTTAATTGACCCAGGTGAAACCGCAAAGCAAGCTGGCAACCGCGAACTAAAAGAAGAAGTAGGTATGGGTGCAGAGAAGTTTGATGAGCTAAAAACGCTATCACTGGCGCCAAGTTATTTTAATGCTCGCATGCACATTTTGGTGGCGCAAAATCTTTACCCAGAAAGTTTAGAGGGTGATGAGCCTGAACCGCTGGTGGTTGTAAAGTGGCCACTAGCAGAGTGGCAATCCTTGCTTGAACAAGAAGACTTCACTGAAGCGCGAAGTGTAGCAGCACTTATGTTGTTACAAACCTTCCTAGCTACAAAGGAGTAACACATGCAGTCATTACTAGAGCCTTGTATTGAGCTTGCCCAAAAAGCAGGCCAAGCGATTATGGACATCTACAAACAAGATGACATAGGTCAGCAAGAAAAGTCAGATCATACACCGGTCACCAAAGCGGACTTGGCGTCAAATGAAGTGTTGATGGCAGGTTTACAAGCTATAGCGCCCGATATTCCAATTATGTCTGAAGAAACGCCTATTCCTGTCCTTGAAAAACGCCGTGAGTGGCAGCGTTATTGGTTACTTGACCCTATGGATGGTACAGGCGAGTTTATTCTGCAAAGTGGTGACTTTGCGGTAAATATAGCACTGATAGAAAACAACAAACCTGTACTTGGGGTGATTTTCTGGCCTGCCCAAAATACCACATACTTTGCTTGTGCTGGCTTAGGTGCATATAAGCGAGTAGGTGAAGAGCAGCAGCAAATTAGCGTTGCCTCGCCAGATAACCTAACTTTGGCGGTTAGTCGCAGGCAAAAACTCGAAGCGGTTAGTCAGTATTTGAATAGTCAATTTGACACAGTTGCACTTGGCTCATGTTCACTCAAAGCGTGCATTATCGCAGAAGGCAAAGCCGATTGTTTTTTACGAATTGGCCCAACAGGAGAGTGGGACACAGGGGCTTCACAGGTAATTGTAGAAGAAGCCGGTGGCTGTATCACTGATTCTGAGTTTAACCCCTTAACTTATAATCAAAGAGAAACCACAGAAAATCCTGATTTTATCGTTATGGGTCATCCTGATTGGCAATTCCAAAAACTGATCACGCCACACCAGCGTATTGTTGAGTAAATGTTAAAAAGCTAGCAGGTAATGCTAGCTTTTTCGGTGCTTTACTAGACTTTTGTTTTATTTTTATCCATTTGAATGCGATTTCGTGTTTTATGCCTTGCAATAAAAATTTAATCCATTATTATAGCGACCTCTTGAAAGGGAGACCTTTCAAAACACATTGAAATAATGCTGTTTATATTAATGTTACAGGCGCGGGATGGAGCAGCCTGGTAGCTCGTCGGGCTCATAACCCGAAGGTCGTCGGTTCAAATCCGGCTCCCGCAACCAATTCTTTTAGAGAGAATTAAAACCTCTAAGGCTTGTTTGCTTATGCAAACCATTCGGACGCGGGATGGAGCAGCCTGGTAGCTCGTCGGGCTCATAACCCGAAGGTCGT
>CAYZOE010000056.1:0-30887 GCA_964479805.1 uncultured Pseudoalteromonas sp.
GCCATGGCAAAACCCAATAAGAAAGGGCCGGTAAGAACCGTTGATATTTTTTGCGTAAAATGTAGAACTCAACTTTTTAAATACCGAAAGGGCGGTAAAGGTGCGCTAGTTAAATGTTTTGAAGAGCGAATTGTTGAAGATTACACAAACGATAAAATACATTGTCCTCAGTGTAATATTGAATTTGCAAGAAAAACACTGATCAGAGGCACGCCCGCACTAAAAATTGTTGGTGGTAAGGTTACTTTTAAATAAACCCCTATCAAAAGATTTTTGTTTGAGTGTGTCGAATTTATAGTGAGAAACAATCTTAGTTAAGATCACCTTGCACCTAGCTTGCACAATAAATATAAAGTCGAATCAAAAAAAAAAGCCGTTTCATGTATTGAAACGGCTTTCTCAGAAAAACAGCTTGTGTTATTAAAAATCCAACTTATTTAAAATATCGTCTTCGACATTTTGTGATAGCGTGACTTTAAGCTTAGGTGTACGCGCCATTTCACGTTTGATTGCAAAATTGGCTTCTTCGTTACGTGCCCAGCTGCGACGCGCAATACCATTGTTTACGTCGAACAACAGCATAGATTTAAGGCGACGCTCAGCATCATCACTACCGTCGAGTAGCATACCGAAACCACCATTCATTACTTCACCCCAACCAACGCCACCGCCATTGTGGATAGACACCCATGTTGCACCACGGAAACCATCACCGATCACATTGTGAATAGCCATGTCCGCCGTGAAGCGGCTGCCATCATAGATGTTAGATGTTTCGCGAAATGGTGAATCTGTACCAGATACATCGTGGTGGTCACGACCAAGTACCACAGGACCAATTTCACCGCGTTCAATGGCATCGTTAAATGCTTTAGCAATTTTAATGCGGCCTTCAGAGTCGGCATATAGAATACGTGCTTGTGAACCAACAACTAGCTTGTTTTCTTTCGCGTCTTTGATCCACGTAATGTTGTCTTGCATCTGCTGTTGAATTTCTTCAGGCGAGTTTGCCATGATTTCTTCAAGCACTTGCGCGGCAATTTCATCCGTTTTGTCTAAATCTGCAGGGTTACCAGAAGTACATACCCAACGAAATGGACCAAAGCCATAGTCAAAACACATAGGACCTAGAATATCTTGCACGTATGACGGATATTTAAAGTCGATGCCGTTTTCAGCCATAACATCACCGCCCGCACGCGATGATTCTAGTAAGAACGCATTACCGTAATCGAAGAAATATGTGCCTTTCGCTGTGTGCTTGTTTACCGCTTCAGCGTGGCGCTTAAGAGTTGATTGTACTTTTTCTTTGAATAGGTCAGGTTCTTCACGGATTAAACGGTTTGATTCTTCATAGCTAATATCAGCTGGGTAGTAGCCGCCTGACCAAGGGTTATGAAGAGACGTTTGGTCTGAACCTAGGTGAATAAAGATGTCTTCTTCTAAGAAGCTTTCCCACACATTTACAATGTTACCAATGAACGCAATAGACACTACTTCTTCGTTTTCTTGTGCTTTACGCACGCGTGCAACTAAGTCATCGATGTTATCAACGAGTTCATCTACCCAACCTTGCTCATGACGTTTAATCGCGGCTTTTGGATTAACTTCGGCACATACTGTAATACAGTTAGCTATATTCCCCGCTTTTGGTTGAGCACCGCTCATACCGCCAAGACCCGCGGTTAAGAAGATCTTGCCTTTCGGACTTTCGCCTTTGTTAAGCACCTTACGGAATGCGTTCATCACCGTAATAGTTGTACCGTGTACGATACCTTGTGGGCCAATGTACATAAATGAACCCGCTGTCATTTGGCCATACTGAGTGACACCTAATGCATTGAACTTTTCCCAGTCATCTGGCTGAGAATAATTCGGGATCATCATACCGTTTGTAACCACAACGCGTGGTGCGTCTTTCGAAGATGGGAATAAGCCCATAGGGTGACCAGAGTACATGTGTAGCGTTTGGTCTTCTTCCATCTCGCTTAGGTACTTCATAGCAAGTAGATATTGCGCCCAGTTTTGGAATACCGCACCGTTACCACCGTAAGTGATTAGCTCTTCTGGGTGCTGCGCTACAGCCGGATCAAGGTTGTTGTCGATCATCAGCATGATCGCAGCAGCTTGCTCACATTTTGCTGGATAGTCAGAGATTGAACGTGCTTTTAGCTCATAGTTAGGCTTAAAGCGGTACATATAAATACGGCCAAAATCTTTTAATTCTTGAGCAAATTCAACGGCGAGTTCAGCGTGCCACTCTTTTGGGAAATAGCGGAGGGCATTGCGAACTGCAAGCTGTTTTTCTTCTGCACTTAAAATATCTTTACGTTTTGGTGCGCGGTTGGCACCAGCCGGATACGCTTTTGGCTCTGGCAAAACGCTTGGAATACCTTGTTTGATGATATCTTGGAAATTCATGTCGGTTTTCCTTAGTTTACTGAAACTGTGAAAGCTTGAGATTTAACAAATTCAACCATGGCATCGATGTCTGGTTTAAGTAGTCTGTCTTCTTCAAGCTTGGCGACCTTAGTACGGATCAACGCGTGGTTTTGTTCAATAATATCTGAACACGTATTTGGGCGTCTGAAATCAACGGCTTGTGCGGCGTACATTAATTCGATTGCAAAGATTTTTTCCAGGTTACCAAGAATTTGGTTGAATTTACGGCCAGAAATACTACCCATAGACACATGATCTTCTTGACCCATTGACGTTGGTACACTGTCAGCTGATGGTGGGAAACACAGTGATTTATTCTCAGTTACCAATGCCGCTGTGGTGTACTGCGGGATCATCATGCCAGAGTTTAGGCCGCCTGATGTCGTTAATAGACGCGGAAGTCCATGTAGGCCTTCTAGTAATAAATAACAACGGCGGTCTGAAATATTACCTAATTCAGCAGCTGCAATTGATGCATAGTCAAGTACCATAGCTAAAGGTTGACCATGGAAGCTACCACCCGAAATGGCTTCTTCTTCGCTGATCACAATGGGGTTATCAGTAACAGAGTTCATTTCTGTTTCAGCTAGTTCTTTTAGATGATTGTAGGCATTTCTTGATGCACCGTGTACTTGTGGAATACAACGGAGTGAATATGGGTCTTGGACGCGATCGCAATCTTCATGATCTGCCATATTTTGTGAGTCTCTAAATAATGATCGCATACGTGTGGCCACTTCGAGATTACCAGCAAATGGCCTAATTGCATGTAGCTCTGCTCTAAATGGTTGTTCACTGCCTTGCATGCCTTCAATGCTCATTGCACCTGCAATATCTGCAAGATCGAGCAAGTAACGCATTTTGGTTAGACCCGTTATAGCATGCGATAGAATGAACTGTGTGCCATTAATGAGTGCAAGGCCTTCTTTGGCATGTAAGTCCATTGCTTCAAGGTTGTTATCTGCAAGTACTTTTGCTGCAGGTTGGATCTCTTCGCCAACCCAAAACTCACCTTCACCAAGTAGTGGTAAGAATAAGTGAGAAAGCGGTGCAAGGTCACCTGATGCACCAACAGAGCCTTGCTCTGGTACAACCGGAATAATATCAAGCTCGATGAATTTAAGCATACGCTCAACCACTGCTAAGCGAATACCAGAAAAACCTTGACTTAATGCATGTACTTTGGTGATAAGCATTAGCTTAGAGATTGATTTTGCAATCGGGTTACCTACACCCACAGCGTGTGTGATAAGTAGGTTTTTTTGTAAAAGGTGCGTTTCTTCAGGCGTGATTTGGGTGTCGCATAAAGGACCAAAACCCGTGTTAATGCCATAAACAGCTTTGTCTGAGGCTGCCATTTTGTCTACACGTTGGCGGCTTGTTTTGATTTTGTCGATAGCCTCATTTGTTAAAACAGCATCAACGGAACCATTTGCAATACCATTTACAGTATCAAGATCTAAACGGTCCACACCGTATTTAAACGTCATCTTGTTCTCCAAATTCAATTAGTTCTTGTATTTATGACCAGATATTAACGAGTAGATGAAGTTTTATAAATTGCATATAATCGACATTCATTCCAAGCTTATCAAACTAATTATTTGGTACATTAATGCAAATACATGACGTAGATCTAAAATTATTAAGAGTTTTTGTCGCAATCGTGGAATGTGGCGGTTTATCTGCTGCAGAATCAAGATTAAATATTGGACGGTCGACCATCAGTTCGCATTTATCGGACCTAGAGATTCGTTTAGGCATGAAACTTTGCAAGCGAGGTCGAAGTGGTTTTGAATTAACAGAGCCGGGTAGGGTAACTTATCAAGCTTCTTTAGAGCTATTACGCCAATGCGAAGCCTTTGCAAATACCATAGCAAGTTCTAAAAATGAGTTGTCGGGTCGGGTGAGTATTTCAATAATTGATACCATGGTAAGTGATCCACGCTGTGGCGTTGCACAAGCGATTTCATCACTCCGCATACTAAGTAAGAATATTCAGTTTGATATTAATGTTTGTGAGGCTAGAGAAGTTGAAACCTCAGTGATAAACGGGCGTTCTCTTGTTGGTCTCGGTGTAAGCCGTCATCATATAAGAGGGCTTGAATATATTCCTCTGCATAATGAAAACAACTATTTATACTGTGGGCAAAGCCATGAGCTGTTCTCATTAGAACAACAGGCATTGTCAGAGCGCTTACCGGATGCTGAAGTAATTACTTCACATTATATGAGAGACAAAGAAGTTAGAAATGATGGTTTGAACTATCAAAACAGTGCCACGGCTTATCATGATGAAGGCATTGCACATTTAATTTTATCAGGTGAGTTTATCGGCTATTTGCCGGAACATTATGCTAGTTTCTGGGTTGATAAAGGCCTAATGAAGGTAATAGAGCCTGAAAATTACGCTTATCAGATCCCCGTGAGTTTAATCATTTCTAAAAATAATCAAGCAAACCCATTGTTAAATGCTTTAGTTGAAGCGCTTATATGCTCTCATAATGACCAACACTAATCTTTAGTAATGCCAGTCATTTTGAGGAAATAAAACTGACGTTAACTTGGTTGAATATCTTTTACTAGAAATGCTAAATAGCAAAGTTTTCGACTTGCCTACATGGATGCAGGCACCTTAGTGTTAACGTGATGTGTAGCGCGGTTATCGAACAGTTCGTCTTCCTACAAAATAGACTGATTAATTACAAGGATTAATATAATTGTAATGATTAGTTCGCAGATATTCAGAAGGAGATTATAATTTATTGAACAATAATGTTAGGGGCGCTTTTTTGTCATTTGAAACAGCTAAAAGTTCAATAAAGGCGGTACTACACAGCCGATTTCTTTTGTCTTTGCGTGAAGCCTTCATTGCTTTGATCCCTTACTTTGTTAGCAGCGCTATCGCTATTTTGCTTTTAAATAGTGCAGTAAAGTTCAATATAGTGGCACCAAGCGATCATGCTTACTCAGTTATACTGGCAAGTGCTTCCTTAGTGCTTTCATTATTCCCAGTAATTGTTTCTATTTCTATCGGCTTCTTTGTTAGCAAGAATTTTGGCCAAAGTGGTGTGGTGGGTGCCATGCTAGCGCTGCTCTGTTTTTCATTGCATGGGCAATACATCAATTTTGATGGAGAGTCATTCAGGCTTGACCCAACTGGTGGCACACACTATGCGGTTATTATCCCGTGCTTAAGTAGTTTGATTTTAAAATTATTTGTTAACCTTCACCCAAATTTAGATAAATACTTTCATCAAATAAGTCGTTTCTTGAGTGAGAAGCTGCTGATTATCTTACCTTTCACGCTAACTTTTTTTAGTTTTTATGCATTTATGCCTGCAATTAATTTCGTCGGTGAACTGATCGCTCATTGGATCACGCCTGATGTAAGCAAATCAACGATTGCCGAATTGACGTTTGAGAGAATGCTCTTCACACATGGGCTCTGGTTTCTGGGCATTCATGGTGACAATACTTTTAATATGGTATTTGATGCAAATTATTTAATGAAGCCAATTATTGGAGAGTTGCCGGCGAAAACATTTTATGACACATTTGTACTAATTGGTGGGACTGGCTGTTTCGCAGGGTTAATTATTGCAGCATTATTCTTAAAATCAGGTTCACACGAAAAGAACATCGCTAAACTTTCTATTCCTTTTACAGCGTTCAATTTTTGCGAAATCATACTTTTTGCATTACCGATATTTTTAAACCCTATCATGTTAATCCCTTTTATACTGGCCCCAACGATTAACTTTTTGATTTCTTATACTGTCATTGATTATGGGTTAGTTAATGTAGGTAATGAAACGAGTAGTTGGATGACACCTACATTAGTAAATGGATTTATTGTGTCTAAAGGCTTTACTGGGGTGTTATTGCAATTATTTTTATTAGGCTTGAACACATTTATTTATTACCCATTTTTAAAGTGGCACAGCGAGCAAATAAATTTTGATAAAGCGATCTCTAAATTGAGTGATCAACTCAATATCTCAGAACAACTTCGTAACAGAAGTGAGTCAGATTTTATTGCGCAGCAAATTGATTTAGAAAAATCAAATAAAGCGCTTAAAGACGTGCTTACTACTGTCAGCAAAGGTAAGCTTTTGCTTTATTATCAGCCACAAATTTGCCAATTCTCTAAAACCATTTCAGGCTATGAAGCTCTCTTACGACTCGAAAATCGCTCAGGTGATATTGTTGGTCCTTATTTCTTAGACACGTTAATTAAACACGATGAAACAGAAATCATCGATATGTGGGTGATTGAACAAGCACATAGGGATTTATTGTATTTTAATAGCAAAGGTTTTAAACCAGCAATTAGTATTAATGTTAATCCTCAGGTTATGACAAACAGTTTGTTAGTGCAATATATTTGCGAAGCGTTCAAAGATTTTCCAAATCAACTGAAAATTGAAATAGTTGAATCAAGTTATATTAAGGATAAGACTACAGTGCTTGAAAATATAAGAAGCTTACAAAATGCACAAATCTATACTGTTATTGATGACTTTGGAATTGGTTATTCAAGTTTGGCTATGCTGTCAGAGTTACCAATTGAGTGTGTCAAATTAGACAAATCTTTATTAGATGATACTGATACCTTTAAAGGGAAAGAGTTCTATAAACATGTAGTCGAATTACTTCATAAAATGGACAAGTCAATTGTTGCAGAGGGTGTAGAAACTCAAGAGCAGTTAGATTTTATTAGTAATTTGAATATTGAAGTAGTGCAAGGTTGGGTTTATCAGAAAGCATTGCCTAAAAGAGAAGTCTTAACTTACGAAAAGAATTTTGAAAAATAAAAAACGCGGTAAGTATTAGTTACCGCGTTAAAATATCAGACAAGTATATAACTATTAAGCGTCAACAACTGTTACTGGAACTGCTTGCTCAGAACCAAACTTAGTTGTTAGCTCTTCTTCAGCTGGTGTAAATGCTGTTAGGTCAATACCTTCAACTGCCGCAGAATATTCTTCGATAGTAGGGAAGCGACCAAGTACGGTTGAAAGCACCACTAATGGTGTTGAACCAAGTAGAGATTCACCTTTCTTCTCAGCTGTATCAGCTACAACACGACCTTGGAAAAGACGCGTTGATGTTGCAATTACAGTGTCACCAGGTTCAGCTTTTTCCTGGTTACCCATACAAAGGTTACAACCTGGGCGTTCTAGATAAAGGATGTTTTCGTACTTAGTACGTGCAGCCGTTTTAGGTTGCTCATCGTCAAACTGGAAGCCAGCGTACTTAGCTAGGATATCCCAATCGCCTTCAGCTTTAAGTTCATCAACGATGTTATACGTTGGTGGAGCGACAACTAGCGGTGCTTTGAATTCGATAGAACCATTTAGTTTTTCAAGGTTACGTAGCATCTGAGCGATGATTTGCATGTCACCTTTGTGAACCATACAAGAACCAACGAAACCTAGGTCTACAGGCTTGTCATTGTAGAATGAAACAGGGCGAATAACGTCGTGCGTGTAACGCTTAGATACGTCTTCGTTGTTTACATCTGGGTCAGCAATCATTGGCTCAACGATTTCGTCAAGGTCAACAACAACTTCAGCGTAGTACTTAGCATTGTCGTCTGGTGCTAGTGCTGGTTGCTCGCCAGATTGAACACCTGCAATACGCTCATCAGCTAAGTCGATAAGGCCTTGAAGCGTCTTAGCTTCGTTTTCCATACCCTTGTTGATCATGATCTGGATACGGCTCTTTGCTAGCTCGATAGACTTAACAAGCGTTTCATTGTTTGAAATACAGATAGATGCTTTCGCTTTCATTTCTGCAGTCCAGTCAGTGAATGTAAACGCTTGGTCAGCCATTAGTGTACCAATGTGAACTTCGATGATACGACCTTGGAACACGTTCTCACCGCCAAATTGCTTAAGCATTTGCGCTTGAGTTGCGTGAACAACGTCACGGAAGTCCATGTGCTTAGCCATATTGCCTTTGAAAGTTACTTTCACAGACTCAGGAATTGGCATTGCAGACTCACCCGTTGCTAGTGCTAGTGCAACAGTACCTGAGTCAGCACCGAAAGCGACACCTTTAGACATACGCGTGTGCGAGTCACCACCGATGATAATTGCACGGTCGTCCACAGTAATATCGTTAAGTACTTTGTGGATTACGTCAGTCATCGAGTGGTAAACACCCTTAGGGTCACGTGCAGTGATAAGACCAAACTTGTTCATGAATGCCATTAGCTTAGGAATGTTTGCTTGCGCTTTTTTATCCCATACAGAAGCCGTGTGACAACCAGATTGGTATGCACCGTCAACAAGAGGAGAAATTGTTGAAGCAGCCATTGCTTCAAGTTCCTGTGACGTCATTGGACCCGTAGTATCTTGAGAACCAACGATGTTTACTTTAACACGTACGTTTGAACCTGCATGTAGTGGCGTTTCAGACTGAACACCTACCGCGTTACGGTTAAAGATTTTCTCAACAGCAGTTAGACCTTGCCCTTCGTGTGAGATTTCTTTAGATGGTGCATATACTGCAGGTGCAGCAACACCTAGTGTTTCTGCAGCTAGTGTTTGAAGCTTCTTACCGAATACGACTGCGTAAGAACCACCAGCTTTCATGAATTCAACTTTTTGTGGTGTGAACGCAGATGAGATGTCTGCTAGCTCTTCTTCACCATTGAAAAGCTTTTTAGCTTTAGTATCGATAGTTAACACAGTACCTGTTGCTACAGAGTATGCTTCTTCTAAAACTGGGTCGCCGTTTTCATCAGTAACTGTGTTACCGTCAGCGTCTATTTTCTTAACCCAGTTTTTAAGGTCAAGACCGATACCACCAGTTACATCAACCGTAGTAAGGAAGATAGGTGCAATACCGTTAGTACCCGCAACGACAGGTGCAATATTGATGAATGGAACATATGGGCTAGCTTGCTCACCCGCCCAAAGTGCTACGTTGTTAACACCAGACATACGAGAAGAGCCAACACCCATAGTACCTTTTTCAGCAATAAGCATCACTTTTGCATTTGGGTGCTTTTCTTTCAGTGCCACAATTTCTTGTTGTGCTTCATCAGTTATCATACATTTACCGTGAAGTTCACGGTCAGCACGTGAGTGTGCTTGGTGGCCAGGAGAAAGTAAATCAGTTGAGATATCACCTTCACCAGCAATATAAGTTACAACTTCAATTCTCTCAGCAACGTCAGGCAACTTTGTGAAAAACTCTGCTTTTGCGTAGCTTTCTAAGATGTCTTTAGCTACGGCATTGCCAGCTTTGAACGCGTCTTGCAGACGAGTAGTATCTGCATCATATAAGAAAACTTGTGTTTTAAGTACGTCAGCAGCTTTTGAAGCGATTGCAGCATCTTCACCTAGAGCAAGATCTAGTAGAACAGCGATTGATGGACCACCTTTCATGTGTGAAAGTAGTTCAAATGCAAAATCAGCTGTGATTTCAGCTACAGACTCTTCACCAAGAATGATCTCTTTTAAAAATTGTGCCTTAACACCTGCCGCAGATGTAGTACCTGGCAATGTGTTGTAGATGAAGAAATTCAGAGAATCTTCACGGTGCTCATTTGTTGTATCTTTAATTTGAGCAATGATTTCAGACAGAAGCTCTGCGTTGTCGATTGGTTTTGGGCTAAGTCCAAGTTCCGCTTTACGGGTTTGGATCTCCGCCATATATTCTGTATACAAACTCATAGAAAACTCTCGGTGTTTTTTTACTTGATACAAAGTGGGCAATTTAGTGCTAAATTGCCCAACGAAAATGCTCATTAAAGCCGATTTATATTATAACCGACTTTATGTATGATATTTTGAATCTATCAATTACTTGCAGTGCGATTCTATCGCAAATACATAATAATTTACATCAATACTAAAAATAGCTGCTATAAATATAATTGATATTAAAGCGCGCCATCTGGTTCAAAACCATCCTCACCACTGATTTTATAGGGTAAACCGCAAATAGCTCTGGAAGTTTGCATGCCAGCCATTACTGCGGCTTCAACACATCCAGCATTCACGCCAGTTTTGATCCAGTCTCCTGTGATGAATAGATTACTGAAAATAGTGCCATCGGTCTCTAATCTAAATTGGCTACTATTTGTGACTGATAACACATAACGCTCAGAGGGATCGACGTTTACACGCCAATATTGTTCATCAAAACGCGACTCTCCTGATAGGTTATTTGCAGAATAAAGAACGTCCCAATTAAATTCATCACCGTGATAGGCTTCAGGCCATAATGGTTGCATTTCGTTATTCAGTTTTTCTAACGCGTTCTTTTTTACAATGGCTTTTTGCTGAGCAGGGAAGTCGTGTATCTCTTTACCAGGATAGTCATCACACGTATAGGCACTACAAAAATAAGCGATATTTTTGGGGTGATTGCTCTGTGGCCAATTCTCTTTATCTAATAAGTTAGACATTGCAGCCCAGGTATCAAAAGGCTGAGAAAAACTACTCAGAATAGGACGTTCTTGGCTTTCAGGAATGTAGTTAAAACCAAGCTGCTCATCGGTTTTATTCATCCACAACTGAAATGCTTGAGTAGCGACAGCTTTAATTTCTGTCGCTTGTTGTTTAAATCTAATGTCTAGTGCTATTAATTCAGGACATAAGTGCGTAATAGAAGCGACTGAAATACCAAAAATTACCTTGTCGAAATCTTGTCCTTGCTTTAATGTCTTAGTCGGTAAAGCACGCCCATATGCTTGCTCATAAACTTTAGGCCAATCACTCCAAAAAGATTCCAAATTAATATTTTTTTCTTGTAATAAATTAGCTTGCGTATCTTCAATTTGTTCATAAAGCGGGTAGGAGGGCCAGCAAGGTAAGCCTTTAACATCAACAAGTGGGTCATAGTTATTTGACTTTAATGCAACTTGTTCAGTCATGATAATTTCATTAATGAGGTTATCTGTCTTACTGCTGGTTGCGGGCTTTAAAGCTTCAACCTGATGGAAAAACTCAAATTTTACACCGCGTTGTTTAAGTAATTCGTATATAGGCGAAAATATCACATCGCCCATGCCGGCTTGCATTTTCCACATCACACCACCTTGGTAACAGAGCATAAGTCGCAGCATCGCTAAACTTGCAACGCCCGCTTCAACATCCCCTTTACTAAAATCACCATCGACATAGCCAAATACTAAATCGTAAAACCCTATTACAGGTGCTGACTCGACACTGTACTTTTCATTAGCACCGTTCTTTTTAAGCCAATTTTTAAAGTCGATGTTGTTGATCGAACCAAAGCCTTTTGAAAACACTTTATCTTTTATTAATCCTGTTGCCATAGCGATGGCTAAATCAGCACAGATATAAGCACGTCGAATGGTTGAGTTATCATCGAGAAGTTCTATGGCCTCACTATTTAACCAGCGTTTCAATTTTCGGACTATGTACCAAACAACGAGTCTGTCTTTTGGGTTTTGTAGGTTTTTATCATGCGACCTAAGGGATAAAAGTTGTTTGAGCTGAGTGGCAAGTATCTTAGGTGAAGACCATATTTCTTTTAATTCATCATGCGCTGAGTCAAAAAAATCAGTAACTTCGTCTTCAATGTCATCGAAAGCATCAGTTATTTCAGTGGCCAGGTGTCGCAACAGACTTCTATCTCGAGGCTTTTTAGTTCGTAACTTAGTTGTTTTATTTGCCTGTTCAATTTCGTCTTCTAGTGATTCTATAAATTTATGCAGCCATGCAATGAGCACTTCGAGCAATTGCCAAAAATGCAAATCTAATGTCCCATTTGCAGGGTTTCCTTCTATTACTGGAAAGTCTACAGGCCAAGTTTGCCATTGATTTTCGATGAACTCTTGTAACACCACAAAGCTATGCGGCTTAAATGCTTCTTGCCAGGTACTCAAGGGCATATTGTCAGGTCTGTTTAATTGGTTATATACAGTTTCAATAGCGCGAAATGAATTAACATAAGCGCCAAACCAAACATGTAGACCATGCTCTTCAATTCTTTGTCCTAAATAAGAGTTTCTACCACTGGCGCCTTTACCGCCTAAACGCCAACCTAGCTGGTAAACTGTAATGTCATATTTATCTTGCCAGTTTTCATCTTCTGTTAAGTAAACAGCTGATGTCATTGCGGCAACGCCGCCACCTAAAATAACGATTTTTTCCTTAGCCATAATCAGCTCCTTCAGCTGTTATTTGAAACTATTTCATAAGCACCGTCCTGGTCAAAATCCATGCATACATAATAGGGAAGAAGGGCTTTTTGGTGCCCAATTTTAATGCCAAACATTAGATCAAACGGAAAAGCATCGAGTTTATTGATGCTGACTTGATACTCGTCTTTTAGCATGGCTATCTTATGGATTTTTCTAACAGTGGAAGGTGAGTGAACCACGGCACTGTAAACCGAGTTGTATGCAAACCCGTCAGGTATTTGTTTAAACAAAATTTGATCCATTTGTGGGTTTTTAATACCGCTCATAAATTGCTTAATAAGTTCAGCACTTATCTGGATCTCCTCTATGCTCGCATGGATAAGCTCAGCCACTTCTTGACCAACTTCTATGATCTCTTCAAATAGTGAATCACCGTCAGAAAAGCGATTAATTGTGAGCAGTTCATGCCAGTCCATTTTAGAATTAGGGTTAAACGGCTGAAAGGTTTCTAAACTTAAACTGAAATTGTCTGCTTGTTTGAAGTCACTTGGCATAGAATAGCGGCACAAATACTTGTTATACCCCCAAGTTTCTCTACCATTTATCAAGGCGTTGATATTATTTACGGTGATAAACGCAGGGTACCAGTAAATATGTAGTGCTTTATTTGTATTTCTATCAACTTTAGCAATAGGTAACCAAATAATAATGTCGGTTTCTTGCATCCAACCGTATTGACTAAAGGGTTCAACTTTTGAAGCAATATTTTCAATATCAGTAAACGTAAGTAAGCAGTATTGAGATAATGGCTTAAAATAGACTTTGTTAGATGCAACTGAATTAAGTGTTAAATCGACAAAAGTTGTAATTGTTTCGTATTTCCCCTCAATAAAAAAACCGAACATTCTAGCATTGAGCATACGGCAGGGAGGTTTTGCAATTGGGTTGCCTAAAAAGTGCTGGTAACTACCAGAATTATTCTCTGACATAGCAATTTCCTTCTGTGATAGCTTGATTGCTCTATTTGTTTTAGCAGAGGAAATTTGAATTATCGAGTAAATGATGAGAAATAGCAGCACTCTATTTCTTATATATAAACTAAGCTAAAGACGTATCGGCTTTTTTATATTAATAATTTTTTGCGCTTACGATTGCAAACATGTTGCGTACCATATTCTGGGAAATTTTTATAACCTCGGCAATTATGTTGTTTGGTAGCATATTTGATTTTCTTAATTGCTTTTGCAGAAGCACTTTCCTATCTATAGTGTGTTCAATGGCTAGTTGTGTTTTTTCAAAAAAGGTTTTTACAATTTCAGGTGTGTGTTCTAATTTCTGCTGACTCAATCGTATTATATTTTCTAGCTTTGTAAGTTTATCTTGGACATTGACGTGAAAGGCGACCTCGATTTTTTTGAATTCTTAAGATGCTCAGTCGATGGGGCTGGAAATAGTTTTATGTTTTTGAATGCACTAGGGTAAACTTATTCAAAAAGTGAAATGGGTAACACTCTGCTATAGTGCGCTCTTTGAGCTGTACATTGATCCATAGCTAATTGAGCATATAAGAAAAGATAAAAAGGGAGCTTAACGCTCCCTTGCGACTGGTTTAATTACAGCCTACTTGAATTTGTTCTGTCCAAACTTGTACAACGAAGTCGTTGTAATCGCCATCATTTTGATCTTCCCAATACTGTGTTTGACCATGCCATCTAAAGTTATTAGTCAGCCTTGAAGCATTGCCGTTGAGTGCTAGCGCATAATCAAAATGTGTCGATGAAGGCAGCTGATAACTACCTGAATCACCGTATTCATCAAGCAATTTGATAAATTGATTATCTACCTCAATGCCCCAATCATTATTGTAGCCAGCGCTCTCACTAACAAATTGATAATTTATTTTAGTATGAGGAACTGGCACACATTCGTCATCATCGTTTAAAATCATTGCGGGTAAATTAGCACTTCCAGTACTATTCGAACTTGCTGTAGCGTGAATAGAAAACGCTTTGGTTTCACTATATTCATCATTATCAATAGTTGGAATTTCAATAGTGGCGTCTGTCTCACCAGCAGCAAATGTTACTATCTGTGTTTGAAAAGAATAATCAGCGTTAGTGGCTGTACCCTCAGTAGTCGAAACTTCAACTTCAACATCTTGATAATAGCTATTCGAAAGGCTGACATTGAAAGACAAGGTTTGTCCTTCAGTGACGCTATCTTCAATTGGTGAAAGTGAAATATTTGGCAGAGGGTCTGTTTCACACAATGGTGCTGTATAACACGTTGTAGCTTCAGATGTGTTGGTAGTCAGGTCGTTAAGCCTCACTGGTATTTCTGATACAAAACATGTACTTCCAGAATGTGGATTTAGCTTATAAATATCAGATTTATTGGTGTGACCTAAGTCATTTATTTTAGCCCGACTAATTATTAAGTTTCCTGAATGATCTACTGTCGCACCCGTAACTGCTGTTAAGTTATGTTTTGCTAATTTTTCAACAGAATAATCCGAATTGTTGATCTTATAGGACGTAGTGCTAGTAACTAATATCAACTCATCATTATGGAATGCTAAATCACCACGATACTTACCATTCAGTGAACCTAAGTCTGCAAGCTTAGTGTATTCACCCGTTTGAGGGTTAATCGAATATAAAGCAGAAAAACTACTGCCAATAAGACGGTTATTCGCTTCATCAAAAACAAGAGATATCACGCCTTTTGTTCTTCCAACCTCTGTGTGGGTTTGTGTTTCGACATCAAAATAGGCGAGTTTAGTATATTTAAAACGATCACCCGAGATAGGTAAGTGTTTTTTATCAGATTTTGATAAATTTAAATGACTTATGTCAACTTTATATGCTAAAGCTCTTGGAGCAGAGACATAGTAAATTCTATTTTGTTGAGAATCGTATGCTAAAGCAGCAGAGCTGAACTCAGCGACAGAATTAGCTTTTACCGTTTGAAGTTGATCATCAATTTTAAATAAGATGCCGGTTTCACCACGACCTGCGTTGATACCATAAAGTTCGCCTTTACATTCATTCGCAGATATTGACAAAGATGAAGCAGTAATTGCAATCGCCAATGACGATAGCATGAAAGATTTATACATAGTGCAATCCTAAATACAGTTCCGTAACTATAGAAAACACAAAGTAATGACACATCAAATCCAAACTGATGTGGGTCTTAATCCATTAAGGGGAGGCGCATCCATTATTATCTTTGCAGATGAGAGTATTATTGTCTTTTATTTAGCATTATTCAAATAAAAATTAATTCTTTTGTATTTGCTTTTCAAAGTTTGGTAATAGTTCTTCAACGATTTTTTTGGCAGGTATTGTGTAACGAGTACCGTTAAACATTACTGAAGTATGCTCGTCAATATCAGTGATCCCGGTTAAAGTCCAACCTTCACCGCGTTCGTGGCAGAAAACCTTTGTCGTAGGGGGAATAACTTTAAATGCTTGGCTCATACTGCTCTCCAAAGTAAAAAGCTTATTTTATATTAAGTATCACAAATGCAAAATTGGCATTTTAAAAAATCTAGTGCTTTGATGTAAAAAAGCAGTATGGAAAACCATACTGCTTTTTAAACTCTAAATAATCACCTTAAGTTAAAGGTAAGTGATTTCACCGATATTTAAGCTTTCGAGCTGAGACTTAATTTTGGCTACATCGCCAACAATGACCCAAGTCAATTGATTAGGGTTAATTAAGTCTTTTGCTTCGTTATGAATATCTTTAAGTTCTAGCGATTTAACTTTTTCGCCGTATTTTTCTAGATATTCAATTGTACGGCCCTTGCTGTATGCATCAGCCAGAGCATTACGAAGGCTACGTTTTTTCTCGTAACTTCCAGGGATCTTAGCAACCTTGTTAGAGACAACTTTGTCTAATTCTACCTCTTTTGCTAAGTCAGACTTAATGTAGCCGTTCAGCTCTTTTAAGATTTCTTGGATAGATTCTTTAGTTTTATCAGTTTGAACTGGGGCATATACAACAAATGGAGACTGAGCTTGTGCATCCATAAGCATACTGCGAGCACCGTATGACCACCCTTTGTCTTCACGTAGGTTCATATTAATACGCGATGTAAATGTTCCGCCTAAAATTGCGTTCATAACATCAAGTTTAATGTCTTGACCTGGTTTTAAATTGTCACGCGATTCGCCAAGTAGGCCTGCAACAATCAATGATTGCGGCGCCTCAGGTTTATCAAGTACAAAGATTTTTGCTTTTTCAGGCGCAGAAACTTGTTTGAACTGTTTCACAGGTTTTGCAGAATTAGGTGATTTCCACTGACCTAGCTGAGCTTCTAGAGATGCTGTTAAAGTGTCTAGGTCAATATCTCCAACCACCACCATGCGTGCGTTGTCAGGACGTAACCACTTTTTCAAATGTGCTTCTATGTCGGCTTTTGAAATAGCTTTAACATCAACTTCAGTACCAGAACCAGTTAAAGGTTGCGCATAAGGGTGTCCCTCACCATAGAGTAAAGGTGGCAGAATGCGGTAAGCGTTTGTTTGAGGTCGGGCTTGCTCTTGCTTAATACCATCAAGGACTAACTTTCTTACACGCTCAATATCAGCATCTTTTAATGCAGGGTTTTGTAAGATATCTGCAAACAGTGAAATACTCTTTTCCCAGTTAACAGAAAGTGTACTTAAGGTCATAGATGAAGTATCTAAGTTTGCCCAAGTACCTACTGAAGCGCCAATTTTTTCTAGTTCAGCGGCTAATTGCAACGCGTCTAAACTAGTCGTACCTTCATCTAGCATTGACATAGAGAAATTGGCTAAGCCAGATTTAGCTTCATTATCAGTCGCGAAGCCAGAATCAAATTGTAAGCTAAGTTCTACAGTAGGCGTATCAGAACGCTTTGCTAAAACCACTTCGAGGCCATTGCTTAGAGTTGTAGTTTGCACTTCTGGTAAATCAAGCTTGGGCAGTGAATCGACACTTGGTACCTTTGAACGGTCAGCCCCTTTTTCGTTCGCTGAAAACTTTTCAAAAGGATTAATTGTTAAGATGAATTCGCCATCAGTAAGCCATTTATCAGCCGCACGTTGCACATCTGCGATTGTAGCATTAGCTTGGAACTCTTGTGATTTTTTATAAAAACCAGGGTTATTATGATAGATAGCACCAGATGCTAAAACATCAGACTTACCACCGAAGCCGCCAACACCTTCAACACGCTTGATCCAACCTGAAGCATTTGCAAACTTAATGCGGTTAAGCTCTTCAGCAGTAGGACCTTCAGTGATTAAGCGATTTAGTTCTTCGTCAATGATTGCTTCAATCTCTGGTAGCTTGCTTTTATCTAATGCGTCTGCACCTAGAATAATTTGACCAGCAAGAACACGTTGGAAGTTAAATGCAAATACGCTAGATGCAAGTTGCTCTTGATAAACTAAGCGCTGGTATAGGCGACTGTTTTTACCAGAAGCAAGTACGTCAGCAAACAGTGATAGGTATTCAGAGTCGGCAGTACCAAGTTCAGCCGTGTTCCATACTTTTAAAACACGTGAAGCAGGAACGCGATCTTGCATAACCATACGCTTTTCGCCATTACGCTTAGCGACCCATGCTTCCATCTGCGCTACAGGCTTACCTGGTTTGATGTCACCAAAGTATTTGTTTGCTTTTTCTTTTGCTGTTTCGACGTCAATATCGCCTGCTAGAACTAATACAGCATTGTTTGGGCCGTAAAAATCTTTAAACCATTGGTGAACGTCATCTAGTGATGCAGCATTAAGGTCATCCATTGAACCAATTACTGTCCACGAATAAGGATGGCCTTTAGGGAAAGTATTTACAGTAATCGCTTCCCACATTTTACCGTAAGGTTGACCCTCACTTTGACGCTTTTCGTTTTGTACAACGCCACGTTGCTCATCTAACTTTTCTTGTGTAATTGCGCCTAGTAGGTGACCCATACGGTCGGATTCCATCCACAGCGCCATATCTAGAGCGGTAGTTGGTACATTTTGGAAGTAATTAGTACGGTCACTGTTTGTTGTGCCATTCATTTCAGTAGCACCAGCTCTTTCAAACGGACCAAAGTATTCATCATCATAGTTTTCAGAACCATTGAACATTAAATGTTCGAATAGATGAGCAAAACCAGATTTGCCTTCAGGCTCATGTTTTGAACCAACGTTATACCACACGTTCACAGCAACGATAGGGGCTTTACGATCTGTATGAACAACAACTTTTAAACCATTATCTAAAGTAAAAGTATCATACGCGATATCGATACTTGGTAACGCTTGTGTTGAACCTGCGACGACTGAATTTTGAGAAGAAGAGTTTGTTGTTGAGTTACAACCTGTCAAGGCAAGGCTAACAGCTAAGGCCAATGCCGACAACGCAGTTTTTTTCATTTTACACGTCCAAATTATTTATATATTTTCGGTACATAGTTTAACACTTAAATTAAAACATATAATTTAAGATTGTAACTAAATGTAGCAAGTTATAGATGAAAAAAAACCCCTCTATTGAGGGGTTTTGGGTAACTCAGTGCAATAGCACTGGGAATGAGGTCGGTACATTAATGTTGTTATTGTCGACACTGTATTAGAATTGCATTTCAGGGATATCGCCTTCAACGATTAGCTTACCCGCTGTTTTACATATAATTTCATCAACAGTAACACCCGGCGCGCGTTCTAGCAAATAAAATACACCATCTTTAACTTCTAATACGGCAAGATCTGTTACAATTTTCTTAACGCAGTTAACACCAGTCAAAGGAAGCGTGCATTTCTCTAATAGTTTAGAGTCGCCATGTTTACTGGCATGGGTCATAGTAACTATGATGTTTTGTGCGCCGGCCACCAAATCCATCGCGCCACCCATGCCTTTGATTAATTTTTTCGGGATCATCCAAGAAGCGATATTACCTTCTTGGTCAACTTCGAATGCACCTAAGACTGTTAAGTCTACATGACCACCACGGATCATAGCAAAGCTTTCTGCACTATTAAAAATAGCGGCACCTGTCGCAGCTGTCACGGTTTCTTTACCCGCGTTGATCATATCTGCATCAACTTGGTCTTCAGTGGGATATGGACCCATGCCCAGTAAACCATTTTCTGATTGCAACATAACTTCAATGCCATCAGGCACATAGTTGGCAACTAGGGTAGGAATACCAATGCCTAAATTGACGTAATAACCGTCTTTAAGTTCTTGCGCAACACGCATGGCAACTTGTTCACGAGATAAAGCCATTGTTATGCTCCTTAATTACTGGTTGTAATGCGTTCGATGCGTTTTTCAAAGTTGCCTTTGATAACACGGTTGACATAAATGCCAGGTGTATGAATTTGACTTGGTTCAAGTTCACCCGGCTCGACGATTTCTTCTACTTCGGCAACAGTAATTTTACCAGCAGTTGCAGCCATAGGGTTGAAATTCATAGCCGTATGACGGAACACAAGGTTGCCATATCGGTCAGCTTTCCAAGCTCTTACAATAGCAAATTCACCTGTGATAGATTCTTCAAGAATATAAGGGCGACCGTTGAATTCTTTTACTTCTTTACCTTCAGCAATCGGTGTACCGTACCCTGTTGCAGTATAGAAACCGGGAATACCAGCACCACCAGCACGCATTTTTTCAGCCAATGTACCTTGCGGTGTTAATTCTACGTCGATGATGCCGTCAAGTAATTGCTGCTCGAACAGGGCATTTTCACCGACATAAGAGGCCATGATTTTTTTTATCTGACGGTCTTGTAATAAAATTCCTAAACCAAAATCATCAACACCACAGTTGTTAGAGACAACTGTCAGCTCTTTGGTTTGTAGACGTTTAATTTCAGCAATTAAACCCTCAGGGATCCCACATAAACCAAAACCACCGGCGATGATGGTATCACCATCTTTTAAACCTGCCATTGCTTCGGCGTAGCTATTCACTACTTTATCAAAACCGGCCATAAGACCACTCCTAACTTTTGTTTGTCAAAAGAGCGTGAACATTTTGCTCACGCAACTATCTTTTTTATTGTTTGCACTTCGCACGTAATGCTAAAGAAACTTTACTAGCAGGGGGCTTATTCAAGGCATCACAGATAGCCCAACCTGCTTTGGCAAGTCTTTCTAAATCAATTTGGGTACTTATGCCAAGCCCTTCGAGCAAGTAAATAACATCTTCAGTGGCAACATTTCCTGACGCGCCTTGTGCATAGGGGCAACCACCAAGGCCAGCAACGGCACTGTCTATGGTACTGATGCCCATTTCAAGCGCCGTGTGGATATTGGCGATAGCTTGACCATAGGTATCGTGAAAGTGCACAGCCAGCTTGTCTAAAGGTAACTCTTTAATGAGTACTTCAAGCAGTCTTTTTACTTTGGCTGGTGTACCAACACCTATGGTGTCACCGAGACTTATCTCGTAACAGCCTAAAGCCAACAATTGTTTACACACTTCTAGAACCGATTCTGGCTGCACATCACCTTCATAAGGGCAGCCAACCACACAACTCACATATCCTCTTACTTTAACATCATGCTGAATTGCTAATTCAACCACAGGTTTGAAGCGGTCAATACTTTCTTCAATAGAGCAATTAATGTTCTTTTGAGTAAAGGCTTCGCTAGCTGCTGTAAAAATAGCGAACTCTGTAATGCCACATTCAAGAGCGGCTTCTGCACCTTTTAAGTTTGGTGTTAAGGCTGAAAGCTGTGCATTATCGGCAACAGATAAACCTTTTATAACTTCAGCC
This sequence comes from uncultured Pseudoalteromonas sp., assembly GCA_964479805.1. Taxonomy (GTDB): domain Bacteria; phylum Pseudomonadota; class Gammaproteobacteria; order Enterobacterales; family Alteromonadaceae; genus Pseudoalteromonas. The sequence goes on from CAYZOE010000056.1 coordinate 21,321, forward strand.
GAGTCCGCCATTTGTGGCACCCACTTAGGCGATACAAATGCGCCAGCCTCAAGATGAATCACACCAGCCTCAGATAGCCCATTTAACAGGGCTATTTTTTGCTCTGTGGTGACTTTACTTTCATTTTGTAAACCGTCACGAGCTCCCACTTCAACGATTTTTATTTGAGTTGGATACGCCATGTTATGCCTCTGCAGCTTCAACAATGGCAAGGAGGGCACCGTGGCTAACTAATTCGCCTTCAGCAAAGCAGTAGCTGGTTAGTGTACCTGCAAATGGTGCATTAAGTGTATATTCCATCTTCATGGCTTCAATTACCACTACTGCATCACCTTTAGCTACTGCAGTACCAACATCAATCAGATGCTTAACAACCGTACCGTTAAGTGGTGCTGCTAATGGCGCTTCTTCATGCTCATGCTGGCTAATATAGTGTTTCGAACGTAAATCAAAACTACGAACAAAAGCACTGAACATAACCGTCACTTGCTCTTCATCTACTAATGCGCTTGCTTTGTAGATGCGTCCATCCAGGTTGATGGTTAACAATTCCCCTTCAAGGTTTGCTGAAACTGTGTGATCTTTACCATCAACAACTAACTTAAAGCCATTGTCTTTAACGCGTGCTTGAATGTTTAAACCATCAAACGGCACAACCACAGAATCCGCTTGATTAAGCTTGAAGCCAAGCTCACTTTGCCAAGGTGATTTAGCCGCAGCAAAGTGCGCTTTATTATGTTTTTTTGCTAAGTAAGCCGCAGCTGCAATTACTGAAATCATTTCCTCAGGGGCATGTTCAACTGTTAATACATCAGTTTGTGTATCAATAAAGTGGGTATCTGGCGCACCACTTATAAAAATATCGTGACCCGATAGGTGATGTAAGAATGCAATGTTCGACTTAACACCCGATAAATGTACCTCTTCTAGTGCGTGATGAAGTTTAAGTAAGGCTGTTTTACGATCTGCGGCATGCACAATTAACTTTGCAATCATAGGGTCGTAGAACGGGCTTATCTCAGCACCTGATTGAACCCCAGTATCAACACGTACGCCATGGTTTTCAGCTGGGAATGACAAGTGTGTTAGCGTACCTGAGTATGGCATAAAGTTTTCAGTTGGATCTTCGGCGTAAATACGTGCTTCGAAGCTATGGCCTGATAAAGTCACTTGCGCTTGTTTAAGAGGTAGCACTTCACCACTTGCGACACGGATTTGCCATTCAACAAGATCAAGGCCTGTGACCATTTCTGTAACTGGGTGTTCTACTTGCAGACGCGTGTTCATTTCCATGAAGAAGAACTCATCACCGCACAGTAAAAACTCAACTGTACCGGCACCGCGATAGTTAATCGCTTTAGCACAACGTACAGCAGCCTCACCCATTTCACGGCGAAGGTCGTCAGGTAAACCTGGGGCAGGGGCTTCTTCGATTACTTTTTGGTGACGGCGTTGTAAAGAGCAATCGCGATCGCCTAAATAAACACAATTACCATGTTTATCTGCAAAGACTTGTACTTCAACGTGACGCGGCGTATCGACATAGCGTTCAAGTAATACTAAGTCGTTGCCAAACCCAGCGAGTGCTTCGCGTTTTGCGCCCTCTAAAGCGCTAACAAATTCTGAAGCTTCGCGGACGACACGCATGCCTTTTCCACCACCACCAAATGCAGCTTTGATAAGAACCGGATAACCTATTTTCTCTGCTTCAGCGGTTAAAAAGTTAACATCTTGGTTTTGACCATAGTAACCAGGAACAAGCGGTACATTGGCTTCGGCCATGATCTCTTTTGCACGAGTTTTAGAACCCATTGCTTCTATAGAGCTTGCAAGTGGCCCCAGAAAAGCAATACTTGAATCTTCACACTTTTGAGCAAAGATAGCGTTTTCAGATAAAAAACCATAGCCCGGATGAATACAATCAGCACCAGCCAGCTTGGCGACTTCTAGCACTCTATCTGCAACTAAGTAAGAATCTTTACTCGGTGCCGGGCCAATATGGTAGGATTCATCCGCTTGCTTGACGTGCAGGGAATTTGCATCTGCATCTGAGTAAACGGCAACAGTACGTAAACCCAAGCGCTTAGCTGTTTTCATGACGCGGCAGGCAATTTCACCACGGTTTGCAATTAGAATTTTCTTTAACATTGTAATGACCTTATTGCTTTGCGGCAGTTTGCCAATTGGGCGCACGTTTATCGAAAAATGCAGTTAAGCCTTCTTGTCCTTCTTCACTTACTCTGATTTCAGCAATACGTTTTGCTGTATGAAGGATCAGCTCTTCATCAATGTCTTGATTAGCGACTTCGTTTATTAGTAACTTAGCTGATTTAACAGCTTCAGGGCCGTTGTTGATTAATAGTTCGACAAACTGGCCTTGTGCAGCAGCTAGGTCATCATTAATCTCATGGATTAAGCCCATATCTAGCGCTTTTTCAGCCATAAACACTTCAGCGGTTAAAAAGTAGCGACGCGCTTGGCGCTCACCAATGGCTTTAATGACATAAGGGCTAATAACCGCAGGAATTAGGCCTAGCTTAACTTCACTTAAACAGAATTTGGCGTTGCTAGTCGCAACAGCAATGTCACAACAGGCGATTAAACCCAGTGCACCACCAAATGCGGCACCTTGCACCAAACACAATGTTGGGTGAGGGCTGGTCGCCAACACATGCATTAACTTTGCAAGTTGCTCTGAATCTGCAACATTTTCATTGTAATTATTTCCCGCCATTGATTTCATCCAACCAAGGTCGGCACCTGCAGAGAAGTGCTTGCCTTCGGTTTTTAAAACCAAAGCTCGGATATCTAGACTATTTGCATGCTCAATACATTGGATCAACTCGTTGATCACATGCGAGTCAAAAGCGTTATGTTTTTCAGGGCGACTTAGTTCTAAAATCGCCACTTTTGTTTTTGTTATATTTAAAGTGACCGACATAATGCGCTCCTTACATTCTGAAAATGCCAAATTTAGATTCTTGCTTAGGCGCGTTAGCCGCAGCTTCAAGTGCAAGACCTAAAACAGTACGAGTATCAGCAGGGTCAATTATGCCGTCGTCCCATAAACGTGCGCTTGCGTAATAAGGATGACCTTGCTCTTCATATTGAGCAACGATTGGCTTTTTGAATTCAGTAACTTCTTCGTCAGTCATGCTTAAACCTTTACGTGCAAGACCATCTTGGCGAACTTGTGTAAGCACTCCAGCAGCTTGTTCGCCGCCCATCACTGAAATACGCGCGTTTGGCCACATCCACATCATGGTAGGCTCGTAAGCTCGACCACACATACCATAGTTACCAGCGCCGTATGAGCCACCAATTAGTACCGTAAATTTAGGCACGTCAGCACAAGATACAGCGGTTACCATTTTGGCACCGTGTTTGGCGATACCTTCTGCTTCGTATTTCTGACCTACCATAAAGCCAGTGATGTTTTGTAAAAACAGCAAAGGAATATCGCGCTGAGTACACAATTGAATAAAGTGTGCGCCTTTTTGAGCCGACTCCGAGAATAAGATACCGTTGTTGGCAACAATCCCAACCGGGTGACCATATATTTCTGCAAAGCCTGTTACAAGCGTTTCGCCAAAGTAGCGCTTGAATTCATCAAATTGAGAATCGTCAACAATACGTGCAATTACTTCACGCACATCAAACGGCTTTTTCAGATCTGTGCCGACAATGCCGTATACTTCGCGAATATCGTAACGTGGTGGTTTAATATCTTTTAGTATTGGTGCGGTAGGGCGTTGATGGTTTAAACGAGCGACACATTGACGCGCAATCGATAGCGCATGTTCGTCATTCTCTGCATAATGATCGGCAACACCAGATGTTTTGCAGTGCACATCTGCACCGCCTAAGTCTTCTGCAGACACTTCTTCACCCGTTGCTGCTTTTACAAGCGGTGGACCAGCTAAGAAAATCGTACCTTGCTCTTTGACTATGATACTTTCATCCGCCATTGCTGGAACATACGCACCACCTGCGGTACACAGACCCATTACCACGGCAATTTGTGGAATACCTTTAGCTGACATACGAGCTTGATTATAAAAAATTCGACCGAAATGCAGTTTATCAGGGAACACTTCGTCTTGTTCAGGTAAGTTTGCGCCCCCTGAATCTACCAAATAAATACAAGGTAAATGACAACGCTCAGCGATTTCTTGTGCGCGTAAATGTTTTTTAACAGTAAGTGGAAAATAAGTACCGCCTTTAACCGTTGCATCGTTACATACAATCATGCACTCAACGCCCTTAACTCGGCCGATACCAGCAACGACACCCGCACAAGGAATGTCTTGCTCGTACACGCCGAACGCAGCAAATTGAGAGATTTCTAAAAAAGGAGAACCTTCATCGAGAAGGGCATTGATACGATCACGAACAAACATTTTTCCGCGACTTTCATGACGAGCGATAAGTGCTTCACCACCGCCTTGTGCAAGTTGAGCAACTTTGTCGTTTAAATCTGCAACCAGTGAAGCCATGGCTTCACTGTTTGCTTTAAACTGACTGTCATGCACATTAATAGATGAGTTTAAAACAGTCATGGAATGTCCTTAGCGGCTTTCTGTGAATAGTTCACGACCAATTAGCATACGACGAATTTCAGACGTACCTGCACCGATTTCATAAAGTTTGGCATCACGAAGTAAACGACCTGTTGCGTATTCGTTGATGTAACCATTACCACCTAAGATTTGAATTGCATCTAGCGCAAGTTTTGTTGCCAGCTCTGCAGCATATAAAATGGCGCCTGCTGCATCTTTACGGGTTGTTTCACCACGGTCACAAGCTTTCGCTACTGTATATACGTATGAACGTGCGGCATTCATTTGCGTGTACATGTCAGCAACTTTGCCTTGAATTAATTGGAACTCACCGATTGATTTGTTGAACTGTTTGCGCTCGTGTATGTAAGGTACGACAATATCCATACACGCTTGCATAATGCCAAGTGGGCCGCCAGCAAGCACAACACGCTCATAATCAAGACCACTCATTAGAACCTTAACGCCTTCGTTTAGGGTGCCTAGAATGTTTTCTTCTGGTACTTCACAGTCTTCAAAAACTAGTTCACAGGTGTTTGAACCACGCATACCTAATTTATCTAGTTTTTGTGCGGTAGAGAAACCAGGGAAGTCTTTCTCAATGATGAAAGCAGTGATACCTTTTGAAGCTGCCTCTAAATCAGTCTTGGCATAAACAACTAACACGTCTGCGTCAGGACCGTTTGTGATCCACATTTTATTGCCGTTAAGAATGTACTTGTCGCCTTTCTTTTCAGCTTTTAGCTTCATTGAAACAACATCTGAACCTGCATTTGGCTCACTCATGGCAAGCGCCCCGATGTGTTCGCCGCTAATTAGCTTAGGTAGATACTTTTGTTTTTGCGTGTCATTACCGTTGCGGTTAATTTGGTTAACACACAGGTTAGAGTGAGCGCCATAGCTTAATCCAATAGAGGCACTTGCACGGCTGATCTCTTCAATCGCGATAACGTGCTCTAGGTAACCCATGTTTGCACCACCAAACTCTTCAGGTACTGTAATACCTAATAAGCCCATCTCCCCGAATTGTGGCCAAAGTTGATTTGGGAATGCATTGTCTAAGTCGGTTTTATCAGCAAGTGGTGCAATTTCAGCACTAGCAAAGCCGTTTACATGATCACGGATCATGTCAGCTGTTTCACCTAATCCAAAGTTTAATTCTTTATATAAAGATACAGTGCTCATCTCGATTATCCTGTGTGAGAGTTATTATAAATTAATTAGTTTCGTGCTCTTGAAGCTCTTTAAGGGTGTCGTGACAACGGCGTTCTGCGGTAACCAGTTCCATCAAAACCACTTTAATATCATCCATTTGCTGGCTTAAATCAGACTTTTTTTCTTCTATTAACGCCAGCATAGTGGTGAGCTGTTTGGCACTTGATTTATCGGCATCGTAAAGTTCAAATAATCGGCCTGTTTCAGCCAGGGTGAAGCCTAAACGCTTGCCGCGTAAAATAAGTTTGAGACGTACTTTGTCTCGTTTTGAATAAATGCGGGTTTGACCATTTCGATCTGGCGAAATTAATCCCTGATCTTCATAAAAACGAATAGAACGGGTGGTAATGTCAAATTCCTTAGCCAATTCGCTAATAGAGAATGTAGGTTCGTTCAGGTTATCTTGCATAATAGTTCAACACTTACTTCAAAACAGATTAGACCAATATAAGTGAAGTTTACGTAAAGGTAAAGTTGCGTTTTGGGGAATGTATTATTGAGTGTTAACAAAAAGTGTGAATATTAAATGCAGTTCTAACTAAAAAAACCGCCTTTTCGCAGTTTCTAGCAGTATTGGCAAGGAAAACGTGCAACTTAAGTTTACAGTTTAAGTCAACGCAATTAACTTGATTTTAGATTTACGTTGGCGTAAACGTAAATATTAGGTATGCTCAAATCATCATTTTGAAACAAACAAGCAAGAAGCTTGTGAATAGGAGTTTAACATGAGTAACGAAGCAGTTGTAATCGTAGCAGCAAAACGTACCCCTATGGGTGGCTTTATGGGTGCACTTTCAGGCGCAAGCGCAACAGAGCTTGGCGCAACTGCAATCAAAAGCGTTATGAGCGAAACAGGGCTTACGGATGCATCAATTGATGAAGTGATCATGGGTTGTGTACTACCGGCAGGTCTTGGTCAAGCACCAGCACGTCAAGCTATGCTGCATGCAGGTCTAGCACGTTCAACCGGTGCAACAACTATTAACAAAGTATGTGGCTCAGGTTTAAAAGCAGCCATGCTTGCTCACGATCTAATTAAAGCAGGCAGCATTTCATCTGCAATTGCAGGTGGTATGGAAAGCATGACTAACTCACCATATTTTATTCCTAAAGCGCGTGGCGGTATGCGTATGGGTCATGGCGAAATTAAAGATCACATGATGGCCGATGGTCTTGAAGACGCTTACGACAACAAAGCGATGGGTTGTTTTGCACAAGCAACTGCGGATGATTATGGCATCACCCGTGAAGAAATGGATGAGTTTGCGCTTAGCTCTTTAAGCAAAGCAAATGAAGCGATTGAAAGCGGCAGCTTCAATAACGAAGTAGTCCCTCATGTGCTAAAAACGCGAAAAGGCGACGTTGAAGTAGCCATTGACGAACAACCGGGTAATGCGCGTCCTGATAAAATCCCAGGTCTACGTCCTGCATTCAAAAAAGACGGCACGATTACCGCCGCAAACTCTTCTTCAATATCAGATGGTGCAGCGGCACTTATTTTAATGAGCGAATCAGAAGCGAAGAAGCAAGGTTTAACGCCACTCTGTAAAGTGGTTGCTCACGCGACTCACTCACAAGCGCCAGCAGAATTCACGGTTGCGCCAGTTGGCGCAATGAACACGCTACTTGAAAAAGCGGGTTGGGATAAAGCTGACGTAGATTTATGGGAAATCAACGAAGCATTTGCCATGGTGACTATGCTAGCAATCAAAGAATTAGGTCTTGAGCAAAGCAAAGTTAACGTTAATGGTGGTGCATGTGCCCTTGGTCACCCAATCGGTGCAAGTGGTGCGCGTATCCTAGTTACTCTAATTCATGCCCTACGTAATCGCGGCCTTTCAAAAGGTGTTGCATCACTGTGTATCGGTGGTGGTGAAGCGGTTGCACTGGCAGTCGAAGTTTAATCACACCAAGTTGTAGGCACCGTATAAATAATATAACAGCGGTGCCTTTTTTCTATTTACCAGGGGAGGAGTGCGGATGCACCAAGTACCTTTATACATCAACGGCGAATTCACTCAATCATCATCAGAGCAATGGATTGATGTTGTTAATCCAGCAAACCAAGAAGTACTTGCACAAGTGCCTTGTGCGACAGAGCAAGAAGTAAAAGCAGCGATTGACTCTGCACAAGAAGCATTTAAGACTTGGCGCAACGTGCCAGTACCAGAGCGTGCTCGTATCATGATGAGATACGCGGCGCTTTTAAAAGAGCACCAAGAAGAAATCGCGACTATTATCTGTCATGAACTAGGTAAGACGTTTGAAGACGCAAAAGGCGATGTATGGCGTGGTATTGAAGTGGTTGAGCAAGCTGCAAATGCCCCAGCAATGATGATGGGTGAAACCGTTGAAAACGTTGCCCGCAACATCGATACGTATTCTTACACACAGCCTCTAGGTGTGTGTGCAGGTATTACCCCATTTAACTTCCCGGCAATGATCCCTCTTTGGATGTTCCCAATGGCGATTGTATGCGGTAACACTTTCGTACTTAAGCCATCAGAGCAAGATCCGCTAACACCAATGCGTTTAGTTGAGCTATTCGAAGAGGCAGGTGCACCAAAAGGGGTTCTACAAGTTGTACATGGTACAAAAGACCAAGTTGACCAAATTCTAGAAGCGCCAGAAATCAAAGCGGTTTCTTTTGTTGGTTCTTGTAATGTAGGTCATTACATTTACAGCAAAGGCACACAGCACAAAAAACGTGTTCAAGCGTGCGTTGGTGCAAAAAACCACATGGTGATCATGCCAGATGCGGCAAAAGCACAAACAGTAAATAACCTAGTTGGTGCTTCAGTAGGTGCTGGTGGTCAACGTTGTATGGGTATTTCAGTGGCTGTATTTGTGGGCTCATCGAAAGAGTGGGTAGAAGACATTAAAAAAGGCTTTGAATGCGTTCGCCCTGGTCTTTGGGATGACCCTGAAGCGGCTTATGGCCCGCAAACGACACCACAAGCCAAACAACGAATTCTTTCACTCATTCAAAGTGGTAAAGATCAAGGTGCAACCTGCTTAGTCGATGGTTCAGAGTACACTGTTAAAGGTTATGAAGCAGGTAACTGGGTAGGTCCGACGCTGTTTACTGATGTGACTGAAGAGATGGAAATCTACAAAGAAGAAATCTTTGGTCCAGTTTTATGTTGCGTATTTGTTGATACGCTAGACGAAGCAATTGCGCTAATTAACCGTAACCCTTATGGTAACGGTACGTCTTTATTCACAGCAAGCGGTGCAACTGCACGTAAATTCCAACAACAAATTGAAGTTGGCCAAGTGGGTATTAATATTCCAATTCCTGTGCCACTTCCGTTCTTCTCCTTTACAGGTTGGAAAAACTCTTTCTACGGTGATCAACACACTTATGGTAAACAAGGTGTGCGTTTCTACACAGAAACAAAAACGGTAACGTCACGTTGGTTTGATGATGAAGTCGCGACTGGTCCGAATATGAGCATTAACCTAAGTTAATCCTTGCTATTAAATTTTATAATAACAATGTGAGCCGATATTAGCGGCTCACCTTTGACAACAAGAGGTCTTTTATGGACTTTAATCTAAATGAAGATCAACAGGCATTTGCCGAAACAGCATATCAATTCGCAATGAGTGAACTAGCGCCAAACGCTGCGCTGTGGGACCGTGAACATATTTTTCCTAAAGACGTGATTAAAAAAGCCGGTGAACTAGGCTTTTGTGGTTTATACACGCCAGAAGAGGCAGGTGGCCTTGGTTTATCACGTTTAGATTCAAGCATTATTTTTGAACAGCTGGCTATGGGCTGTACAGCAAC
>CAYZOE010000057.1:0-21143 GCA_964479805.1 uncultured Pseudoalteromonas sp.
TGTAGCTACAATCGTAGAATAATCTACAGATTGCAGTAACACTGAGAAAAAGGTCGTTTCCTTATAATAGGTGCGGCCTTTTTTAATGTCTGTAAGAAAGCGAATCTTCAATAAATTAGCTTTAGGATGGTTCTAATTTGTAATTCATCCATGAAGCCGAGTTCTATCGCGTATCCATGCGCTCACCTTTTCCTGCTGCGAAGCTTCGCTTCGGTCAGTCATCGCCCTTGCGCAAAAGGAATGAGAGTGCTGTGCACTCTGTCATTAAACTTTACACGACTCTTGCTCCACTTCTTTGTGGGTTATTTGGGTACTGTTGTTTTGTTGAGCCCGTTGTGTGAGTATGTTAATAGTTTATGGCTTGCTATTTAGCTGCTCTTTTATTAGAGGAAAACACATTAAAACAGCTTTTCTGGCTATGAAAGCTAATATTAAACTCAATACTTTAGGTGTTTTTTCTATTTGTAAATTTATCAAAAGGGGTTAATTGTGGAGAGCAAATTCAAAATAGTTTTTTTTACCCTCCTTTTTGCGTTGCTTGGATCTGCTTTCTTAAAACAAGACTTGATCACATCGACATTATTTTCCTTCATTGCAATTTTATTCTTAATGAGTGGCCCTAAGAAAACAGAAAATATTCTATGGCTGACTATTTTTAGTATCTTAGTAGTGTTTCTAATTGGGTCGATTATATTCGCCATTCAGCACAGTTTAGAGCATTACTGGTACTTGCCATATGTGTTATCTAGTTTGCTGCTTGTGTATTGGGGTGTAATAAATATTAAAGAAAATAAAGGTGTGGTGCTATTTCTAAAAAACTCGGCAGCTCTTCAAAGAGTTGGTGTTGCATCTTTACTTCTTTACCCCATCGCAGGGCTCCTAAGCATGAGTTTAAACAGTGCTGTGGATCATATGATGGGGTTAGCTCTTGGGTTAGTACTGCTAACCTTTAACAAATTAGTGAAAGCCAATTGAACTGAAGGAAGAATTAGAAATGCTGTGAAACAACCGAGTCTTTTAAGCCCAGGTTTACTTTTTATTGCACAGATAAAGACAGCGTTAATATAACTAGCCTTAAAGGAGCCCGAAATGATGATTCATCAATAAAGCTCTGTTCCATAGCGTATCCGTGCGCTCGTAAATATAGGTGAAGGTAAGTACTTGTTAAACTTAGTTATCTCACCTTGCGTAAAAAGACCGTCCTCACTTCGTTCACAGTAGGTAACCTTTTGCACTTTATGGTCTTTTTTGATGTCTATAAGAAAGTGAAAAAGCTGCTATAGAATAGTTTGAAGTCGCTATTCATCCGTGAATATGTGTTCCTCAAGGGCTTTTATAAATCTAATAGCAGGTCAACGATTATTGAATTAGCTTGCTTAACCTTGCGCAAAAAGACCGTCCTCACTACGTTCGCAGTCGGTAACCTTTTGCACTGTATACTAATACTGTTTTGCGTATTCTTCGGCTTGGCGCCATACGCGCATGGTGTTACCACCTAAGATTTTTTTTATCTGACCTTCGCTGTAGCCGCGATCTAATAACCCTTGCACCAAGTTAGGGTAAGTCGATACGTCCTTTAAGCCGATAGGCAATGAGTCACCTACGCCATCATAGTCAGAGCCTATACCGACATGATTAATACCAATGAGCTCCACGACATGATCAATATGATCTAGTACTTGGTCTAAGGTTGCGAATGGGAATGGATTTTTAGCTCGGTATGCTGCTGCGAAATCAGTCACTTTATTGCCACTATCTTCAGCTGCTTTTTGCGCTTCTTTGCGTTTGTCATACCAGCCTCGAGATGCGTTTGTCACAAAGCTAGAGCCGAAGTTAATTTGGATCACGCCACCATTTTTCTTCAGTGCTAATAACATCTCATCATCCATATTTCGCTCAAAACCTGGCGTGTATTTACGCAATGATGAGTGTGATGCGATAACAGGCACTTTAGATAGTTTCATAACTTGATAAAATGCATCATCAGAAATATGAGAAACATCAATCAGCATACCGATATTATTCATTTCTTTAATGAGATCTTTACCAAATGGGCTTAAGCCTTTCCACTTTCTTCGTACATCGTATGAAGAATCAGAAATATGGTTACTTTGCGAGTGGGCCAAGGTGATATAACGAACGCCACGATCATAGAAGTGTTTGAGGTTCTTCAAATCCCCTTCCATTGGTGAGCCGTTTTCCATCCCCATCGCAATCGACATTTTGCCTTTTTTAAAATGTTGATAAGCATCTTTATATGAATATGCCATCGCGAATTTATCTGGAGCACGGAATACTAGGGCTTCCATACCATCAATCAGCTGGTTAGCTAATTGATAACTTTTCCCCTTGCCTTCAAACTCCAAGCTAGCAGGAATATAAATCGACATAAATGGCACGTTCAAGCCGCCTTTTACCGCACGGGGATAATCGAAATCACCACCTTTTGTAGCCTTGCTAACATCATCCCATTTGTCTGCGATGCGATAAGGAACATCAATATGTGTATCAATTAAGATATTTTGCTTAGCAATACGCTCAGCAAGTTCTGATGCGCTGTATTGCTTTTCTGCTGCTGATAGATTGGCACTGGCAATAACCAAAGACAGTGCGGCAAGAGAGAGGGTTGCTTTCATGATCCAGTCTTTTATTGTTTTAAGTTGGTTGATTGTAACAACAATTTCTTCATCCTGTATATTGTCCGCTTATCCTCTTTTCTAACCATTTATCACTTTTCGCAAATTACCATGGCGAGTTTTCCATATAGTTATTCCCAACAGAGGCACGCAGCCTAAAAATTTAAATAATAAAGGAAAACAATATGTCTAAATTCAATGACAAAATAATTCGCCGCACTTTAATTGCTGCTATTTTAGGGTCAGCATCAAGCGCTGCCAATGCAGCAGAAAACAGCCTAGCTCAGCAAACTGAAAAAGCACAGGCATCGGCCAAGCTGGAGCTTAAAGAAGGCTTTAATATCAGTGTGCAAAGCAATGAGATTGATGATGTTTTCAAAGGCAGTGGCCTTGGTATGAGCTATCAAGCAGACTTTGGAAACTTACTTAAAGAACAGGAGAAAAGTTTAAACTTATATGGTCGTATGCACTATCAAATCAACCGCAGTGATGAGGATGCTCAGCTTGCTCAGACTGATATCACACTGGGTTTGAATTTCGCTCATTCTGACAAGTTGCATGTTTATTTGGAGTCAGCGATCTTACAACAAGAGGTCTCAGGTCAACCGACAAGCTTTACTCGCAGTTATGATGTCACTCGCTTAGGCGCGCGTTACAACTTTAAAAAGAATTTTGTACTTAATGGCGCAGCAATTCATCGAAATGGTAAAGAGAACGAACTGGGATATCGTATCGCTTTAGAATCTACAAAGACAGATGCTTATTCAATGGGTATGGGGTTTAGCAGTGTAGGTGACAATGATTCGCTGTTTATATCAATTGTTTCAAAGTTCTAAGTTGGTAATGGAAATCAATATGGGTACAATTCATCGCGTCGAAGCAAGGAGTATTGTACCCATGAAGCAATATTGGCTGTGTCAATTAGCCGTTTTCATTTTCATCTTAATCGTTGAAGTAGTGATGGTTGTAATAGTATTGAAAGTGCCAATTGATAATTTGAACGGATTACTTTGGCGTGCAAGTGTTCAAACAGCATCATTTATATTATTGACCCATTTACTGTTAAAACATGGCGGGAATTGGGTCACTAACAGACTTAAATCTGCCCGTATTACTATTTGGCACATGGCAATACTCAGCTTGGGTGTAGCGAGCTTGCAAGTGGTGTCTTTGCACACAGTCATTCCATTTTTATCTCCTGTAGGGATTTCTGATGTCATAATGCAGGTAGGGGATGGAGACAAAATGAATATGATGGATGATAGTGCAGGTTTATTTTCAGCGTTTCTAACTAACTACTTTAAAAGTTTGGCTTGGGCTTCCTGTTATTTAACAGTGGTGTCACGAAGGGAAAAAAAAGTGCTAATAACGCAGTTAAAAGAGCAACAACTCGCCAGCTTACAAAATCAGATAAACCCACATTTCTTATTTAACTCGCTCAATACGATTCGTGGAATGATCTATCAGGACCAAGATAAAGCTGCAGAAATCGTCACACAGCTTTCAGAGTTGTTTAGGTATAACCTGACTACAGATTTACGGACACATGTCAGCGTTGAGGATGAGTGGCAAATTTGTGAAAACTACCTGGCTATTGAACAAGTGAGATTTGGTGAACGCCTCAGAGTACGTTTTGATTGCCCACAGAATCTAATTAAAGCAACCTTGCCCTGCATCTCTCTACTTACGCTCGTTGAAAATGCAGTGAAGCATGGTATTGCCCACCTTCCTAACGGAGGGGAACTGAAAATTCATGTGTCAGAGCGTGAAGGCAAAGTGCTGGTACAAGTTATAAATCCTTTTGATGAAACTAGAATTAAAAGTGGCACTCAGCTGGGGCTGGCAAATATTCAATCTCGATTGGAGCTTATGTTTGGACAACAGGCACAACTGTTGATTTCACAAGAGTGTCAGCAATTTAAAGCCATTATGGAGGTGCCCCATGCAGCCTAAAGCAACAATTAAAGTGCTTATCATTGACGATGAGCCTTTGGCGCGAGCAGAGTTACAGCGTTTATTAAAAAAGCATAAGCAAATAGAAGTGCTGGGTGAAGCGCAAAATATTATTGAGGGAAAAGCCTTAGTCGATGACTTAGCGCCAGACGCAATATTTTTAGATATTGAAATGCCGGGAGGAACTGGGCTTGAACTCGCTGAGCAATTAAAAGGTGAAATCCCCATTGTCTTCTGTACAGCTTATAACGAGTTTGCCGTGGACGCCTTTTCGCTCAATGCAGTTGACTATTTACTAAAACCCGCAGCCCCTGCGCGGTTAGAAAAAGCCATTGAAAAGCTCACAAGTCTGCTATCAGAAACCGAAAATACACAGCTTGAAGACGATTTTAAATTGATGGTGAAATTTGCTGACAAAATGAAAATCATCTTGTTGAGAGACATATTACGTTTTGAAAGTGTCGGTAACCATGCGGCAATTTACACCGAATTTGGCAAGTCTTACATTCATAGTTCGCTTAGTAAAATAGAAGCAAAACTTGATCCTAGTGTGTATCTGCGCGCTAGTCGCAGCGATATTATTCGTTTGGATGCGGTGGTGCACCTAGAAGAGAGTATCAACTATGGGTTAACTGCGACATTAAGTAATGGATCGGAAGTCGATATATCACGCCGCCAAGCTTCTGCATTGAAAAAACAAATGAGCTTTGCAGCGTTTTAATACCAATCCTCTTAATTAAGCGGTCTATTTTGAGGCAAGAAAAACTAGTCGATAACGAAGCGGAAATTTTGCTATTGAGTTGTTCTAAATAAGAAGTTTTCAACGAAGTTAGCGTCAGTTTTAGTCCCTCAAAATGATTGAGTATTATTGAGGATTGGTATAACAAGTGTTTTATTGCTATCTGTAAGTTAGCTTAGATTGACATGGATTACGCGTAATCACTGTCATAGCCTTGAGCATATTCTTCACTTTGCATGGCGTTGAATTGGGCTTTTGAGACGATATTAACCGACTCATGCAGTTCAGAGAACACAATTAGAGCTTCACCTGATTTGAGTTGGGCTTTCACTTGCGCCACTTTTGTATCTGTATTCACTTCAGCATCACCGTAATCGGTGCCTTCGCGATGTACATAATGCTCAATGAGATTATTAAGCGTGTTTGGATCAAGTTGCTGATATGGGACGAGCATCTACTTCTGACCTTTAAGGAGTGATTGAAAATAATGGGGAACGGCTTTTTCAAGCCAAAATTCGGGTTTGAACGGATTCTTCCCACTAATAAAGCCGACATGACCGCCTTTTTTAGACACCGCCAAAGTCACTTGGTCGCTGACTTGAGCGGCTTTAGGCACCGCTTCCTTTGACAGCATGGGGTCATCTTCGGCATGGATCAGCAAAGTGGGTGTCGCAATATGTTTTAAGAAAGGCTGAGCACTTGCTTGCGCATAATAATCTTCAGCATTCTTAAAACCATGCAGTGGCGCAGTCAATTGGTTATCAAATTGCCACAAGTCGTTAAGATCGGCTAATTCTTGCTTGTTTAACTTTATCGCTTCACCGAGCTGCGGGTATTTTCTTGCAGATGATTTTTTTAAACGGTCCAACAAGTATTTTTGATATAAACCAAAGCAGCTCTTTCTGATCACCTGACACGATGAAGAAAGATGATGTGGCGCTGAAACAACCGCAGCACCGCTTAGGTCACTTTGCTTACCTTGCTCACCTAAATATTTGGCAAGTACATTGCCACCAAGAGAAAAGCCAACAGCGAATAAAGAACTAGGGTTTAAGCGTGCTTTTAATGTTTGGATTAAAAACTGTAAGTCACCGGTTTCCCCACTGTGATAAGCGCGTGGCAAACGATTAGGTAAACGTGAGCAGTTTCTGAAGTGCATGAGTACGGTATCAAAGCCTTCTTGAGTCAAGGCTCTGAGCATGCCTTTGGCATAAAAGCTATCAAGATTGCCTTCTAGACCATGAAGTACAATAGCAAGAGGGGAATTTTTCTGACCTGTACGATTCCAGGCTAATTCTAAAAAGTCACCATCAGGCGTAGTCAATTCTTCATATTCCACATCAACGCGCTGAAAAGGTCTAAAAAAACGGGGCAAGATAGTTTGTGCATGACGATTTGACATCCACCAAGCACTTTCAAACTGATAACTCATAATTTTTCTTATTTACTTACTCACAAGCAGTGTAGCAAAGAGTCGTGATGGGTTAAATAACCAGAACTGTCGAGATAAAGCAGAGAGTGGGCGAGAAAGTGTCGAATATTGTACATAACCTTTTTACTCCACAAATAAAAAGCACCCGACTAATTAGGTTAGTAAGGTGCTTTGTGCGTCGTGCTTAATTTGTCACTATCGGGGAACAAATATCTTTATTTAGGTGGGTTAACGGCAAGACCTCTAACACTATTCCTCAAAATAACTCATTTAATTAAGAGGATTAGTATAAAAACTATTTATTCAGGAGCTTCTGGCTCGTTAATCTTCTTCATGAAGTAATAAACGTAGTAAGCGCATAGCATAACCACTGTGCCCAAGATGCCAAATGAAAGAAACAACACAGGGTCGCTAAAAAAATCTCTAAAGAATACGTTCATGGCCTTGGCCTCCTAATCACTCGATGAAGTAATCATAGGTGAGGGATGGCGGGCTTGATATGATCGAGATCAAGTTTGTTTTCTGAGCAGCTTGGCTTTGGGTCAGAGCTTGATCTTGATCATGTTTTTTGCCGTTAAAGGCACTGTAAAAGGCGGTTTTTATCTTGTTCAGATAAATATAGAGTTAGGTTGTCAGCGCTGCTGTTAACGCTGATTGAACTCGGTAGCGCGTCTAACAACAAGCTTTGCTGTAATTTCTCAAGAGCTAACTCATTTTCAAGCAATTGCTTGCGAATAACTGCATAGTCAGTGCGATGCGCATGGTGTGTTTTTAGGTTTTGTCGAGTTAGGCGATGCGGGTTCAATAACTGAGCGTCACTGAGTACAGCGGTACTGTCGAGCGTTGAAAACTGAGAAGGCGTTAGTTGCAGCTTTAGGCTGTCGAGGAACATCAATAATAAACATAGATTCACGTTTTTTTGCTGCTCGTCTTGTAGCTCGAGCAGCAGAGGTTGCACGCCATTTTTGCTATATATATCGCAGGCAAATTGCCAAAATGTATCGCACGTGAGTTTAGACATTAGGCGAGACTTGCCTCAAATACAGCTTGCTTTTCTTCCATCTCTTCAAGTGCCATTAATAAATCTTCTTCTATTTGGTTCACTTTTGGCGTTAGCTCAGCTTGTTTGCGAAGCAATTCGCTGAGCTTAGATTTGTTTTCATCACTGTATAGCTCATTATCGCCGAGTTGGTTTTCAACATCTGATAACTGCTCTGAGAACTTGTCTAGTTGCTTTTCTAGCTTATCGATTTCCTTCTTCAAAGGTTGAACTGACTTTCTAAACTCGGCTTCAAGACGTTTCACTTCTTTACGGTTACTGCTGGAATGTGCTTTAACTTCGACTTGCTCTTTTCTGCTTTCAGCTTTATTCGCATTGAGTAACCACTGATAGTACTCATCTAAATCATAGCCAAATTGCGATACGCTGCCTTTATCTACCAGATAAAATTCATCAGCGGTATTTTTTAGCATGTGTCTATCGTGCGATACCGTTACCATCGCGCCTTCAAAGCCCTGTAATGCCATAACAAGGGCATGACGCATTTCTAGGTCTAAGTGGTTGGTTGGCTCATCCAGTAATAGTAAGTTTGGTTTTTGGAATACCAACATGGCTAAGACTAAACGGGCTTTTTCACCTCCAGAAAACGGGGCAACAGGCTCTAAAGCGCGATCACCGTTAAAGGCAAAGCCACCTAAGAAGTCACGCAGAGACTGCTCAGGTGCATCGGGTGCAAGACGTTGTAAATGTGTCACAGCGCTCGCTTGTAAATCTAGTGACTCAAGTTGGTGTTGCGCGAAGTAGCCAATCTTCAACCCTTGATGCTGAAAGACCTCGCCAGATTGTGGCTGCAATTCGCCCGCAAGCAATTTGATAAGCGTTGATTTACCCGCGCCATTGCGACCAAGTAGCGCAATACGGCTGCCAGGTACTAGGTTAAGCTTGATCTGATGCAATATGGTGATGTCGCCATAGCCAGCTTGTGCGTTATCTAGCGTCATCAATGGATTTGGAAGTGCACTTGGCTCGGAAAATTCAAAATCGAATGGCGAATCAGCATGTGCAGGAGCAAGCTTTTCCATACGCTCAAGTGCTTTAACACGGCTTTGCGCTTGCTTTGCTTTACTGGCTTTGGCTTTAAAACGAGTAATGAATTTCTCTAAGTGGGAAATTTGCTCTTGTTGCTTGTCGAATAAGGCTTGTTGCTGTGCCATGCGCTCTGCTTTTTGACGTTCGAACTGAGAGTAATGGCCTTTATAAACATTCACAAGGCTGCGATCAATGTGCCAAATTTGGTCAACGACCGCATCTAAAAATTCACGGTCGTGAGAGATCAGCACCAGTGTGCCTGTGTAGGCACGTAAAAAACGCTCTAACCAGTAAACTGCGTCGAGGTCTAAGTGGTTGGTTGGCTCATCGAGTAGGAGTAAATCCGCATCGCGAATGAGTGCTTGAGCAAGGTTTAAGCGCATACGCCAACCACCTGAAAAAGCGCTCACTGGGTTATCGATCTGCTCGTTGCTGAACCCTAGACCATGTAATAGTTCCCCTGCTTTGGACTCAATACTATAGCCTTTAAGATGCTCAATTTGTTGGTGTATTTGTGCTTGTTTTGCGCCGTCATCGCTCGCTTCGGCATCGCGCAGTGCAATGCGGCAAGCGTAATATTCCGGGTGACCTTGTAGGACATAATCAAGGGCGCTTATCTCAAGTGCTGGGGTTTCTTGTTTAACCGAGGCAATTGACCAATCTTTTGGAAATTGCAACTCACCTGAATCTAACTGTAATTCGCCCTTTAACAATGCAAACAAAGATGATTTACCACAGCCATTAGCGCCGACTAGGCCGACTTTATGCTCTGGGAAAAGTGTTGCACTGGCGTTTTTAAGTAGGGTTTTGCCACCGCGAAGTAGCTCGATGTCTGACAGTTGGATCATAGTGTTACAGCAACAATAAATAATGTGGTTATCATAGCATGAAGTGCTTTGTGAGGCTCAACTCTATCTTACATTAGAGAATAGGTATTATTTTTGCTCAGAGAGTGAACGTGTTTCGTATAAATCGGGTATTAGGATAGAATAGAACGCAACTTAATCGCGGGTCGAGACGAAGATGAAACAAAAAAAACGCTTTATTGCTGGGGCGGTATGTCCAGAGTGTAATAAGCAAGATGTCATGATGTTATACAAAGAGCATGATGTAGAAAAAGTAGAATGTGTTGAGTGTGGTCATAAGATGACGCAACCGAAAGATGCGGTACAGGCATCAACACGTCAATTTGAACAAGTGATTGGTGTGTTTAAGCCAGAGTAACTCTGACTTAAAGCATTCATTAGTAACCTGAGTTTAGGTTAGTAATGTGGCGGTGGTGGCTCTTGATGCTGTGGCATTAACCCACTATCACCTCCTTCTTTAATCTTTTGCGCTAATAACTCTAACTGGCGCTGCATTTTGGCTAAATGCTTTTGATGGGTGCGAAGTTCATCGTTTAGTGTTTCGATAGTATCGTCTTGAAAAGCAATTTTTGCTTCTAACTCCATCACGCGGTTTTCTAATTCTGTCATTGTGTATCCAAATCGGTAAATATTTCTAGCAAACCACTTGAGCTCTCTGTGGTTAAGGTACGCTCATTATCAGTAAAGGCAACATCAAACACGACCGCGGATTTAGGGCGGCTGCCTTCTCTCGGTTTTACTAAAAAGGTATCAAGTTGTCGGCCGTCATTCACGCGCCAAAGCGATAGCTCGCGGTTAGGTGAACCAGTGGCAATAAGTGACGCATCTTCATTAAAGCGCACGGCGCTAAAGATTTTCTGGCGAGCAATATACTGTAATTGCGATACGAGATCACCTGAAGTGAGCTGCCAGACACTGGCTTTTTTTAAACTGTCGGCGGTAAAGGCATATTGACCACGGGCATCTAAGGCCACTTTGGTGACTCGGCTAGGGTGGTTAAAGCGATGTAGTACTTGCCCAGTTTTAGTATCCCAAAAATAGGCGGTATAATCATTGCCGCCACTTAAAGCGAAATGGCCGTTGGGTGATAAAGCAATACTATTAATTTTTTCTTGATGACCGAGGAACTCTAGGCGTCTACCGTTGACTAAGTCAAGATGGACGATGACATTATCACTGCGACCATACATCACATAGCGGCCTTGATTGCTAATTGCGATATCACGGATCGTGGCGGTTTTTATTTGGTAGTAGCCTTGGTTTTTGCCAGTATTGATATTCCAAACTGCAAATGTATCGTTGGCGGCAGTCACAGCAAAGCTATTGTCATAGGCGATGGCGAGCGAATGCACGAGGTTTTCTGGGTCTGCAGAATGCTGCCATTGGTATTTTAAGCCATGACTTTGATTATCCCACAGGCTGACCCCATGCTCGACCGATGATATTAAAGAGTATCGACCGTCTGCAGAAATGGTGGCTGCAAATGAGCCTCGCACAGCATGCTCCACTGTATGGATGGCTTGTTTTGCTGAGGGAGTACATGCCAGCAGCAAGGTACAGATTACTGTAGTAAGAGAGAGTCGAATACTTTGCATAGTTTAGGTTTTTTCCCTTAACGCTCTGTTCCACAAAGGGTACACTTGCGCTCATAATCCTTATAAAAGCGCTTTTTATTGATAGTAGCGCATCAAAGCCGGAAAGTCGCGTTGTGAAGCTTGGATGACGATAGCCGCATGAGGATTGGCATTGAAGCATATGAATGATAATGTGGATACATAAATTTAACCTTTCAGTAAATAGTAAAGGCCACACAAGTGAGCCGGAGAAATAGAATGAAACAGACGATTAAACTGTCTTTAATTGCTGCGTCGGTATTGGCGTTGACTGCGTGTAATCAAAAAGCAGAGGCTGAACAAAAGCCAGCAGAGGTAAAACTAGAAACAGAACTACAACAACAAGCTTATGGTATTGGCGCGTCTGTTGGTAACTTCTTACAAAAAGATCTTGCTGATAAAAAAGACATCGGTATTGAGTTAGATCAAGAACTTCTAATGCGCGGTTTTAAAGATGCATTAGCAGGCGAAGCGAAATTAGATGAAGCGAAAATTCGTGAAGTGCTTACAGCGCTTGATACGACGGTTCGCGCTAAGCAAGCTGAAAAAGCTGAGTTACTTGCAAAAGAAAGCAAAGAAAAAGGTATTCAATACCTAGCTGACAATGCCAACAAAGAAGGTGTAACTGTAACCGAGTCTGGTCTTCAATATGAAGTGATCACTCAAGGTGATGGTAAAAAGCCAGTTGCAACTGATGTTGTAAAAGTACATTACAAAGGCACACTTATCGATGGTACTGAGTTCGATAGCTCATACTCACGTAACGAGCCTGCGACATTTGGTCTTAAGCAGGTTATTTCAGGCTGGACAGAAGGCCTTCAGTTAATGAGCGAAGGTTCTAAATATAAGTTTACGATTCCTTCAGAGCTTGCTTATGGCGAGCGTGACTTAGGTAAGATCCCTGCTAATTCAACATTAGTATTTGAAGTTGAGTTACTTGAGATCCAACAAGAGAAAAAAGCAGAAGCAGCTGAGTAATTTAAAACGATAATATAGGCCTTTTATACCAAAAGGCTTAATAAAAAAGGGTCCTGAAGGACCCTTTTTGTGTCTAAAGATTGTCTTGAGTTTTGTTTTAATCGGTATGATTCGCGTAGAAGTTCTCGATCAATTCATCTTCTAGCTCAAAGCGTAATTCTAAAGTTTCACCTAGCTTAGATAGGTCAGTATCAAAGCTGCCTAGACTTGCATCTTGCGAAGCTTCTGCATACTTATCATTAAAATACAGCGCAACATCTGTCGTTTCAGAGATGCGAGGATATAGCGTATTAGCCAGAGCAACGCTTTTAGGGCCTTTTTCTTTACAAGCTTGTACTATATTGTCGTACACTTCAAAATGACCCGCAGATAGATAATCCATCATGATCTGACAAAAGCTTTGGATCTGCACTTGGTCAGGAAGTGCATGATCGTTTTGCTCGAATGGCGCGAAGCCTGCTAATTTACAAAACTGTAATAACAATTCCTGTCGCTCAGTTAACCATGCATCGATAACGCTGTGACTACCACCCCATTTTTGTTGGGCTTCTTCAAATCTTGATAACATAGCGAACTCCTTTAGCGTGTTGTTTCCTCTATAAAAAGAAAATCTAGCTCAAAGGTCAACCATTTTTTTCATTATTTGTTCAGGTCAGTTTGTAAGTCATTGAAATTAAGTAGTTAAGATTTTTACAGTAGAGGGCATAAAAAAACCACCCGAAGGTGGTTTATCAATTGGTTTAGCATTTTTATTATTATTTTAAAATACATTTATTTTTTTTTTAAAGGTGTTTTATTGTTATTTTTTTAACGCGGGAGAAGTTATATCAAGCTTTTTTTGTTGTTGCAAATAGTTTAACAAGATGTTTTTTAATTTTTTTGCTTGTCTTTCCATAAGTGGTTGAACAATTGACGATTTAATCTAGAACATTAGAAGCGAGATTGCTTTGGGGTTTAGATAGAGCCTGCGCATAATTAGTGGTACAATTTGCGCAAATTTTTTAGGCTTTGGAATCGAGATACGCTATGAGCGAATTGAAAAACGATCGTTATTTACGTGCGTTAATGAAACAACCTGTTGATGTAACGCCGGTATGGATGATGCGTCAGGCTGGACGTTATTTACCAGAGTACCGCGCGACACGTGCGCAAGCTGGTGATTTTATGAGTTTATGTAAAAACGCAGAATTGGCGTGTGAAGTTACATTACAGCCACTTCGTCGTTACCAGCTAGATGCGGCGATTCTGTTCAGCGACATCTTAACTATTCCTGATGCGATGGGTTTAGGTCTGTATTTCGAAACCGGTGAAGGCCCTAAATTTGAACGCCCAATCAGCTCTTTAGCAGATGTCCAAAAGATCCCAAATATCGACCCGACTGACGAGCTTGGCTATGTAATGAATGCAGTAAGCACCATTCGTCGTGAACTTAAAGGTGAGGTACCATTAATAGGTTTCTCTGGCTCTCCGTGGACGCTAGCAACCTATATGGTTGAAGGTGGTTCGAGTAAAACGTTTGGCAAGATCAAGAAGATGGCTTTTGCTGAGCCAAAAACGCTACATTTGTTGTTAGATAAAGTGGCTGATTCAGTAATTGATTACCTAAATGCGCAAGTTAAAGCAGGTGCGCAATCGCTTATGATCTTTGACTCTTGGGGTGGTGTATTAAGCCCACGTGATTATAAAGAGTTCTCACTGCAATACATGCATAAGATTGTTGATGGCCTAATTCGTGAAAATGACGGTCGTAAAGTGCCAGTAACGTTATTCACTAAGAATGGCGGTCAATGGATTGAAGCCATTGCAGCAACTGGCTGTGATGCGGTAGGCCTAGACTGGACGATTGATATTGGTGATGCACGCCGTCGTGTTGGTGACAAAGTTGCACTTCAGGGCAACATGGATCCAGCAATGCTGCACGGTACACCTGAGCGTATTCGTGAAGAAGTACAAAATATCTTAGCAAGCTATGGTGAAGGTTCTGGTCACGTATTCAATCTAGGTCATGGCATTACACCAGACGTAGACCCTGAAAACGCAGGCGTATTCATCAACTCAGTACATGAGTTCAGTGGTCAATACCACAAGTAAAGCCTAATGACATAAACTTTCAAAGTTTGTAATAAAAAAGTCTTAACTCTATCGTTAAGGCTTTTTTATTTGTCTTTGTGTATCTCATATCAACCCATAATAATACTCAAGCATTCTGAGAGACCAAAATTGACGCTAGCTTCGTTGAAAATTTTTCATTTAGAAGAACTGAACAGCATAGCTTCCGTCTTGTTACGGATAATTTTGCCTCGCCTCAAATAAATCGTTTTTAAATAGGAACGGTATCAGATCGAGCTAGATTTTACTGGAGCAGGCTTACAATCAGTTGGTAAGCCGACTCTTTGTTTTCGCATTCTTCAGCATGCAAAATCAGTTGTTCACCAAGTAATAAAGTTTGCTTTTGCACTTGCAGACGCGCGCTGTCATCTTCAATAGCATCAATATCTACTACATGAGCAAGACCTATTGTTCTGCGAATTAATTCAGTGCCTGCGTAACCTAACGCGTCTTGAATAATTTGCTCTACAAACTGTTGTGCATAACCTTGTGCTTGTAGTGATAAATCACGAGTATGTTGCGCTGCTAATGTTAGCCAAATGCTTTCAAAATCATTTAAACACTGTTGTATTTGAGTCAATAGATAAGACTGTATTTGACGGCGCTTAGGAGTTTCTTTAATTCGAGTATTTTGCGCGCAGTAGTTAAGTAATAGGTTACCGATGAATGAGCCTAAGTCGAAACCAATTGGGCCGAAAAAGCCAAATTCTGGGTCGATTAATTTGGTACTGTTCTGATCGACAAAAATACTGCCTGTATGCACATCACCATGTAATAAACTTTGTGGCGCAGAGAGGAATAGGTGCTTTAACTGCGCTACTTGGCGAAGCAATTGAGGGCTTTGTTGCAAGCGCAGAACATCGACTTCTAACTCAACTGGGTAGTTATTGCGATCAGACACTCGATACGGGTCATCAAAAAACAAGTCTTCTGTGATCGAACATAGCTCAGGGTTTGTAAATTCTTGAACTAACGATTTTTTCTCCGCAGGCTTTAAATAGAAATCGGAGTAATAAAAACTGCTTGTTGCTAGATAAGTGGCCACATCAGCACCAAGTTTTGGATAGGATTTTGCTAGATTTAATTCGCTGCGCAAAATAGCCATATGGCCCAAGTCTTCAAGCACAGTAACTGCAAGGTCATCGTTGGTGTGCAGTACTTTAGCGGTATGTTGCTCGCACACTAACCCATGCTTTTTTAGAACGGATGCTTCAATACGCGCTCTATCAAGGGTTAACGGCCAAGATTCACCCACACAGCGGGCATAGGGTAAGGCTTGCTTAAGAATAATGCTGTTGCCATTTTGATCCGCAATGCGAAATACCAAATTTAAATTACCATCGCCAAACTCGTTACAAGTGAGTTGTGTGTTCGGTTCAAAAAACTCGCCAAGCTGCTCGATATAACTCAGGGCTTGTGCGTTATCAAAAGCAATATAGTCAGCCATACTCTTTTATCACAGTGAAGAACATAATTGCGGCATTCTATATTTTTAAATGTTTAGATGTCTATACTTCTTTGTGCCTTTATGTAAAATCTAGCGGTTATCATTCTGGAGTGACTTAAATGCAAAATTTGCTGGCGCGCAGCCTTAAATATCAAGATAGAAAACTATACGTTTTAGATCAGTACCTTCTGCCGCATGAGCAACATTGGCACCTATGTTCTAGCGTGTCTGAGATGCAAGTATTAATATTGTCGTTAAAGGTGCGTGGCGCGCCTTTAATTGGCTTGGCAGCCACTTTGTTGGTGGCACATCTTGCTGAGCAAGGCATGAGCCAAACTGATTTAGCCCAAGCGATTGATGATTTAGAGGCCACTAGACCGACAGCCGTGAATTTAATGCATTGTATGAAACAGATGCGTGAAGGCTTAAAGCAAACAGCGTTTGTCGATGCGCTAGTCGCTACTGCTGAGCGTTTATTTAATGAAGACATTGCGCTGTGTGATGTAATGGCGAAACTGGGCGCTGAGCTTGTGAAACCCGGCGAGCAAATTTTAACTCATTGTAATACGGGGGCGTTGGCCACAGCTGGTATAGGTACAGCACTTGGGGTGATCTATGAAGCGCATCAACAACACGGCGATATTCATGTTTGGGTAGATGAAACTAGGCCATTATTACAAGGTGGTCGCTTAACCACGTTTGAGCTCGAAAGCTGGCAAATTCCATACACCTTAATTTGTGACAATATGGCAGCTAGCCTAATGGCGTCAGGAAAAGTTGATAAAATCTTTGTTGGTGCAGATCGCATTGCTGCAAACGGTGATTTTGCAAATAAAGTGGGAACTTACAACCTGGCGGTATTAGCACACTTCCATGGTGTTGAGTTTTATGTTGTCGCGCCAACAACGACGCTAGATGTTGATTGTCCCGATGGTAGGCTCATTCCTATTGAGCAACGTTCAGCGGCAGAGATCCAAGGTGTCAGTGGTAGTTTTGGTGATTGCCAATGGGCGCCAAAAAATGCACAAGTATTTAACCCTGCATTTGATGTGACCCCAGCAAAGCTAGTAACGGGTTGGGTGTTTAATACAGGTGTGTATGATCAAGCTCAAGTGGCAGCGGGTGCATTAAAAGCCTTGTAAGTAAAGGTGTGATAATTGAGTGCTGTGATTAACCTAAATTCGCTTTTCTTAGGTGTTTAATCTTTAATATTGAGCACCTAAACCTTCCCAAGTAATTCATTCTGCCTGCCAAAAAGAAGATGTTTTTTAATTTAAGGTTATGTTATTTAAAGATAAATTTCAATAACATCTTATCGTTTCTTTTATATGAGTTTGATAAGCGACTTCTTTTACATTCCTGAGTAAATTAGCTCTATCGCAGCAATTGATACACTTTGAATTGCTGCAGCAGACATAATGAAGATGTTTAATTAAGGAATGAGGAATGAAATTTAGCCCAATCATAATCGCGTTAATGTTATCAAGTTTACTAGAGTCATGTGCATTAGAAGAGCAAACAAGAGCGCAAAGTAATATAGATAACGTAGAGCAAGGTTTAACCTCCTCAATGAATACTAATTTAGCTAATAGTGAAAGTAATAGCTCTGCAGCCACAGAACTATTCTTAATTACAATAGAGCGTGTGCAATAGTAATACCAGCCCTCAAAATAGAACACTTAATTAAGAGGACTGGTAAAAACTTAGTTATGGCTTTGACGTCAGACTTAAGATCTCATTATTACTTTCACTCGGGCTGCTGAACAAAAGGTTACCTTTTTGAGCGCGAATCGAATAAAGCAGGATTGGTTTGTCAATTTTTTTATCAAGACTTACTAAAAGGTTTAATTTTGGTGAAGAGTCTAGTTTAAGTTTATAAACAAGACCTGTTTCCTTTGCGAGATAGATACCGGTTTCATCTGCGGCGAGCTGAACATGACTAGTTATTTTGAAGTCAGCATTTAACTCAGGAATTGACAGCTGTAACTTAGTTTCATGTTTTACTACATCATATATATAAAGTTGATTTTTTAGATCAGTAAAGACAATGGTTTGGTTATCTAACCAGTCAAACTGGTATGGGTTAGATATAGAAATTGGTGTTTTTTGGTTAAAGCGCATATCGTAAATAAAGAGAGTGCGAGTGCCTGTTTCAGCATCTTGATTTAGCGCTACGATTCTATCTTTTCTTGCTTTTAAACTGGTAAGTCTGCCTTCTAAAGGAAGTTTTAACTTAGGTTTAAAACTTGGTAAGTGGACGAGTTGATATCTTTGGCTTTGATAGTCACCAACAATAGCTTGTTTATGGTCAATGTCGGTGCTCATCAAGATAAAATGTGGATCATCTAAACTTGAAATCTTTTGGTATGCTTCATCAATGTATTTCACTATTTCGAAACGGCTCTGTTGCCAGTTATATAACGTTAAGGCGTGTGAGTTGTCATCGATTAAGTGTAAGCCGTATTCAGAAATACTGGGTCTCGCGAATGCTGTTATTTTTTTAGTCAGAATATTATATTGGTAGGCGTCCGTATCAAAAATTGATGACGTTGCTAAAATATGATTACGATTGATTGCAAATGCCTTATTAAGTCTCGGTAGATTTAATTTCAAAGGCTCTAACAATTCAAATGAATCTAGTTTAAATTGGTAGAGTGTATTTTTATCAAGCGATATCCAAGATAAAATCGATTGCTGTTCATCATAACTTATGCCTTTAATTATATTATATAAATCGGCTACTTTTTTAGGGGCATGTCCGTTTGCACTGCTGATATACAACTTATGACCGTTGCCTGTATAACGCTGGAAAATGATCTTATTAGGATTCCTTGACACCCCTAGCAATAAGTCTCCAGTTCCGACTTTACTGGGTGTTGTAATTCGAACTTCTTGTTGGTTTTCCAAATCATAGGAATATATAGCATCTGCATATGAGCCGTCTTGATAGGCTCTTTTATTAAAAAATAAAATATCATCTAATGAAGAAACGCGGCTTGCAATAGAGAGATCTGCTAGTTTTTCACAGCTAATCAACTCTTCGGTGGTGGGGGAAGTTGATTCAAAGTCGCTTATAGACCAAATACCACAATATCTTTGATTAGTTAACCCTTCAAGTGAACTGCCATTGTGCTTCGAAAAGTAGAGCCGTTGGCTATTATCAGACCAGCCCTGCAGCTTTATTTTTTCAAAGGGTAATTCAATGACTTTAATTTTTTCTTTCTCTAAATCTAATACATGAACCTTGTTGCCTAGCCCTGCGCTATAGCTTGATACGTTCTGATGTGCCAAATATTTATGGTTTGGCGAAAGCATCTCATTAGTATGTGTGCCTTTATACCAAGACAAAGAACGAGACGAAAATTCAATTGGCTCAGCATGAATTAAGTCAGCTTTTGATTGTGGTTCAGAGTTTGTATGAAGTTTATACAAAAAGAATGAGATTAAACCCACAATAGTAATGCTTAATAATATAACCAAGTACTTGTTATTATTTGACTTACTGATAGAGGTTGTAGGTGGTTTACTATTGGCTGATAAAGGTTTTATAGAACCAGTTGTTGCACTATTTGCTGCTATATTTTCAACAGACAAGAACAGTGAGTAGCCTTTTCGGTAGTGTGTTTTTATCGATAGGCCCGGTTCTAGCTCTGATTTTAGGGTCTTTCTAAGATCAGAAATGGCGCGATTAATCGCATTATCATCAACAAATCCTTTTTGCCAAACCTGCTCTGTAAGCTCTTGTCGCGTGATGATGCGTTCATTATTTAGAATAAAGTACTCGAGTAACTTAAATGAAAGAGGATCAAGTTCTCTTTTTTGTGTGCCATCTGTAATAGATTGTGTTGCGAAATCGCAGATCCAGGCGCCAATCTTGTAACGTGCCATTGTCGAACTCAAGTTTATTTCCTTGCTATTTTGTTAATAATATTTCTTAGCAGGCGCAATTAAAAACCCAAACTTCATATATTTCAAGGGTAAGGGATTAATAATTGTGAACAAGCCTCGCTAAGAGGCTTGATAGATTTTGAGATTGCTTAATCTAAAATAGGAAATTGTGTGGCAATGTCGCTGTCAGTGCTTTGTGCAACCCAACCGGCTTCATTATTGAAAAAGCGAATGGCGGTAAACTCTGGGTTGCTGCCCATATCAAACCAATGTTGAGTATTTGCTGGTACAGAAATTAAATCACCTTGCTGACATAACACTTGATAAACGCGCTCATTTAAATGCAAACAAAATAGCCCCTGACCTTTTACAAAGAAGCGTACTTCATCTTCGCTGTGAGTATGCTCGAATAAAAACTTTTGTCTTAATTCGGCAGCATTAGGGTTGCCTTTGGCCAACGAGATAACGTCTACGGTTTGGTAGCCACCATCTTGTTGTACGCGAGCAATGTCATCCGCGTAGGCTGAAATAATATCTTCTTGTGTACTTTCGGCTGCAATTTCGGCATTTGCTTGCCATTGCTCGAATAACACGCCAGCTTTGTTTAACTCGGTTTGAATGGCTTTAAAGTCTGCGCTTTGGAAGATCACCTGCGCAGGCTCATTATGACGGTAGATGGTTAAATTACTCATACAAATAACGCTTCATTAAATTGTGTAAAATCTTCGATAAATGGGTGTGTTTCACTACGGGCTTGGTCATCGCGCCATAGTTGCAAGGTATACATACCCGCTGCTTTGGCTGCGTCTAACTCTGCTAACACATCACTTAAAAATACCAGTTCATTTGCCGCAAAGGGGAGCTGCGCTAAGATATTTTCATAAGATCTTTGTTCTTTTTTGCCACCGATCTTAGTGTCGAAATAGTCACTGAATAACGGGCGAATATCGCCAAAATCAGAGTATTCAAATAACAGTTGTTGTGCTTTTACTGAGCCTGATGAATAGACATACAGCTCTCGCCCAGCGGCTTTTTGCGAAGCAAGAAACTGTTGTGCGTCTGGATAGATGTGCCCGGTAAAGTCACCTTGTTGGTAACCCGTTTGCCAGATCAAACCTTGCAATTGTTTAAGTGGCGTGATTTTTTTGTCTTCGGTTATCCAGCCAAGCAAGGCGTCAATTACTGTGCTTAATGGCGCATCAGGCTGTGCGATTTCGGCTTTTACCGCCTGTATTTGCTCAGCAACTTCTGGTTTGTCTTGATTTTGCTCGGCAAATTGCGCAAGGTGTTGAGTTGCATAGGGGAACAGAATATCTTTTACAAATGAGATACGAGTAATGGTGCCTTCAATATCTGTGATGATGGCTTTGATCATAAAGTTGACTCCAATTTA
>CAYZOE010000057.1:21243-30845 GCA_964479805.1 uncultured Pseudoalteromonas sp.
ACAAGCTCGGCCAGTCTGTCGATGTCTTGATCATTGTCGAAAATGGCAATCTTTAATGTGCTTTCGTGACTGCTAATACCGCGTAACGACTTTTGCATCTCATAGCCTTGTATGGACAAGGCATTACCTTTGATAAAGCGTGTTAGCACAGTGGCAGCGACTGAGTGAGTGTGTAATACACATTCAGTATCAGGTTGCAGTTGAAACAGTTTTAAATGCAGGGCTGTTTCGGCCGAAGGCTTACCATCACCTGCTATGATCTCGCCATGCTGATTAAGATCTAAGAAATGCTCTGCTGCTAAATGGCCTTTATCGTAACCGCTGGCAGTTACAACAAAGCCTGTCTCTGTTTTAATTGAGAAGTTTCCACCTGTCGCGGGTACCCAGCCTTTTTGGCTAACCCAACGACCGGCTTCTATCAGTGCGCTTTTTGCGGCATTATTCTGCATAATAAAGAATCTCAAAAATAATTTTAGACGGCTATACATCTATTTTTGGCAATGATAGCATCGCTCGTGCGAAAGCACCATCAACAAAAAAGGGGTCCTTGTGCAAAGTAAATTACCTAATTTAGGCGTGAGCATATTCTCGCAAATGACTGGTTTGGCTAATCAGTATCAAGCACTGAATTTATCTCAGGGTTTTCCTGAATTTGACGCTCCGACGCTGTTAAAAGAGCGACTGGCGTATTACAGTCAAAGTGGTTTTAACCAATATGCGCCATCGAGTGGTGTACCTGCTTTACAACAGCAAATCGCGCAATTGGTTGAGCGCAACTATGGCCTGACGGTGAATGCAGAGCACTCTGTTACGGTGACATCGGGTGCAACCGAAGCCTTATATGTGGCTATTCAGGCATTAGTTAGTCCTGAAGATGAAGTGATTGTATTTGACCCAGCTTACGACTCTTATAAGCCAGCGATTGAGTTAGCAGGTGGTAAAACCGTGCATATCGCGCTAACTGCGCCAGATTATAAAATTGATTGGCAGCAAGTGGCTGAGGCAATTACAGATAAAACTAAAGCCATTATTATCAACACCCCACATAACCCAAGTACTAAGACGTTAAAGCAAACAGATATTGAGGCATTAAAACATTTACTCGAGCAGCATGACTTATATTTGATCAGCGATGAAGTGTACGAGCATATTTGCTTTGATGGGCAAGCGCATTTAAGTGCTTTACGTGATGAACATTTATTTGCTCGCAGTTTTGTGGTGTCGAGTTTTGGTAAAACATTCCATTGCACAGGTTGGAAAATGGGTTATTGCGTGGCACCAGCGGCATTGATGACTGAGTTTCGTAAGATCCACCAATATGTGAACTTCTCGAGCTTTACGCCAGCACAGTTAGCTATCGCCGATGCGATGGCCGAGCAGCCTGAGCACATTGACGAGTTAAATGCACTTTATCAGCAAAAGCGCGACCTGTTAATCGAAGCGCTTGCATCGAGTCGCTTCAAAATTTTGCCAAGCGAAGGCACTTATTTTTTATTGTTAGATTACAGTGATATTTCCGAGTTAGACGATATGGCATTTTGCGAATACCTCGTAAAAGAAGTGGGCGTTGCTGCGATCCCGTTAAGTGTATTCTATCACCAAGCACCAAATGACAAAGTGATCCGTTTGTGTTTTGCCAAAGAAGACTCAACCCTGATTGCTGCTGCGGAGAAATTATGTCAGCTATAAACTCAGAAAGCTTAAAAGTTGCCTTAGTGCAAAGCGATATTGTTTGGTTACAGCCGCAGCAA
This sequence comes from uncultured Pseudoalteromonas sp., assembly GCA_964479805.1. GTDB lineage: Bacteria > Pseudomonadota > Gammaproteobacteria > Enterobacterales > Alteromonadaceae > Pseudoalteromonas. The sequence goes on from CAYZOE010000057.1 coordinate 22,995, forward strand.
AATCTAGACAATCTAACGATGCAATTAAAGCAAATTGAGTTGGTTGATTTAATTCTTTTACCTGAAACCTTTGCTACGGGATTTGCGATTAGCTTAGATGTTGCAGAAGCCGAACAAGGGCCTGTTTTCAACTGGATGCAAACACAAGCTGATGCACACAATGCGGTGGTTGCAGGCTCTGTACTGGTTGAGCAACAAGGCAAGAAAGCCAATCGCTTTTATTGGTGTTGGCCTGATGGCAGCTTTGAGTTTTACGATAAGCGCCATTTATTTTGTCTAGGCAAAGAAGGTGATTTTGTACGTGCTGGTGATAGCCGCAAAGTCTTTACTATTAAAGGTTTTAGATTGATACCGCAGATTTGTTATGACTTACGCTTTCCTGTGTTTCAGCGTAACCGTAACGACTATGACGTGATGGTCAATGTCGCGAACTGGCCTGCGGCGCGTCGCCGTATTTGGGATACCTTGCTTCAAGCCCGCGCCATTGAAAACCAATGTTACGTGTTAGCCTGTAACCGTGTAGGTGATGATGGTAATGGCGTTGCGCATAATGGCGGAACGGCAGCCTATGACTTTGTCGGTGATGCTTTGTCTCAGGGTGAAGATAACAAGCCAGGTGTTGTGATAACTGAGCTTAGCAAAGAGAAACTCGAGCAATTCAGAAAAAGCTTTCCTGCCCATCTAGATGCGGATGATTTCTCGATAAACTTTTAGATATTAATCGGCTAATTAACCAAATATCTGGTTAATCAAATAAAAATGGGCGCGTGAATACGTGCCCATTTTTGTTACTCATTGTTTTCTACTCAAGATAGATTAAAGCTTTTCTAAGATAGATTCCGCTTTTGATACTTCGAATTCACCTGCAGCTTCTACTGCAAGCTCAGTAACCACGCCATTTTCGATGATCATGGCATAACGCTGTGAACGCACGCCGCCAAAGCTACCTGTTTCTTTATCCAGACCGATGGCTTTAGTGAATGCTGCATCACCATCACCTAGCATCATTAACTCGCTAGCATTATGCGCTTCACCCCAAGCTTTCATTACAAATGCATCATTTACAGATACACAAGCAATAATATCAACGCCTTTTGCTTTGATTTGGTCTGCAAGCACCACATAACCAGGTAGGTGGGCGGCAGAGCAAGTAGGTGTGAAAGCGCCAGGAACTGCAAATAAAACCACTTTTTTATCTGCAAATAATTCAGTCACTTGGTGGCTTTGCATGCCATCAGCAGTCAGTTCGGTTAGCACAATATTAGGTAGAGTTTGGCCTTGTCTGATCATGTTATTTCTCTCAATAAAATTAGTTCTGAAGAGTGTAGCTTTAAATTTGATAGATAAACACCGAGAAAGAGTAAGGTTTATTCAGTGTTTAATTAATGTAAATAAAGTGTTTATTTTTGTTTTTCTTGATGGTAGGTTATTCCTGCTCATTATTGAGTGAAATTAAAATATTAATAAGGACAATTAAAATGAAAAAACTAATCGCTTTGATGGCGCTTGTAGCAGGCCTATTCTCAGTTAACTCTTACGCCAACTCTGTATCATGCTATGTAGATACAATGAAGTACGATAACTATACGCAAAACCGTTGTTGGGGGGCTGAGTCAAACCCACAGTTCTCACCTAAAGTTGCGTTTAAGGTAAATACTTCAAAAGAAGTTGCACGTGTTGAATGGACGTTCAGTGGTATTTATGACCGTTCAAGTGCGAATAAGTGCAAAGGTACGACGTGCGTTGTAGATGTATACAAAATCGAAGAAGGCTATATGAAAGCATGTGTAGATAAGATCTACTACAAAGATTATACATGGGCTGATGTAAACTGGTGTGCGACGGCTAACTATATGTATTCACGTTCAGGTATGTGGAACTAGTAAGTTTCTTAGACGACGAGAAATCAAGTGCCATAGGTATGGCACTTGTATCAGGTCTAAAGCTTATTTAATGCATTCACCATTGCTTCTGCAACAGCCTTTGATGATTGAAAGTTAGTACCCGTTATCACACGTCCATCGATTTCCACATAAGATTGATTTCGCTCTCCATACTTAAATGCACCTCCTCTTTGCTTTATGAGTGTTTCGATTTCAAATGGAAATTCTTGGTAATAGGCGGCATCGGTTTTTTCAAAAGCAATAGGGTAACCACTGATGGTTTTACCAGACACTAAATACTCACCGCTGCTCAGCTTTAAATTCACAATGCCTGCAGTGCCATGACACACCGACGAGACTATACCTTGGTTTTGTTCGTATACCAGCATTGAAATTTCTTGAAGCGCTTTATTTTCTGCGACTTGATACATGGCATTGCCACCACCGACATAATGTACGGCTAAATACTGACTAGCATCGATTTGCTCTGGTTTTGCTGTATTAGCAAGTGCATACATAAAGTCTCGGTCGTAGATATATTTGCGATGCATAGGATCTGAAGTATTGATGTACGCAAGTGGTAATTGACCGCCTTTAGGGGTTACAAAATCAACTTGATAGCCAGCCTTAATAAATACATCGTAGGCATGAACGAGTTCTGAAAAGCTGGTGCCAGTTGCCAACTTTGAATCACCATGAAAATCGGCGCTCGAGGCAATAAACAGCACGCGTTTACCTGCTGCAAATTTGTGTTGGTCTTGGTTTTTTTTACCTACAACTTGAGTTGCAGTTTTGCTGACGATTAGCCACTTATCATCAAACCTTTTTATTAAAAATTGATCAATATACTGCTTTAGTGGATCATAAGTGGTGATTTTTGCTCTAGCAACAGCTGTATCGCCATCAATTTTTAGTGATAATAAATGACCATGTCTAGGTTTGGACTTTTTACTAAACCAACTTGCGTACTCTGACGCTGATACTTGCCAAAAAGCTTTTTTTCTGTGGTTTAGTAACAACTGTGCCTGCGGGTGAAATGCAGATTTAATTAATGTTTGATCTGCGTTACTCGTGCCATCAAGATAGTTTTGAATAACCTGTTTTACTGCTAAGTTGTCCGCTTGGTGATTATTAGCCCAACTAATGGTTGGGCTTAAAAAGGTGGTGATTAAAATTAAATATAACCATTTCATCTTTGTGCTCCATAAGTGATGTCTGCACAAAGTTAAATTATATTTATATATAACAATAGGCTAGGTTATATTCCAGAAGTCCTAAATTATATTTCAGCAGTGCGAAATTGGTTTGGGGTCATTCCTGTTTGCTGTTTAAAGGTGCTGTAAAACGTCGATGACGAGCTGAAACCGCATCGCTCTGCAATTTCTTCTACAGGCATTTCTGGATAAGCCTTCAAACTTTCTTTTGCTTTGGTTATGCGTTGTGTATTAATGAACTGCTTAAAGTTCATTTGGTAGTGATCGTTGAGTAATTGAGAGAGCTGTGTGTGAGTTGCGCTCATGCGCTTTGCAAGTCGCGGTAGAGAAAGTTGTGGGTCTAAATAAACCTGCTCAGTCTCAATTAAATTATTCAGTAAGTTTGAGAAGCGGGTAGTTTGTTCTGTGCTGAGTTTATTATTTTGATATTTGCTTTGCGTGGTCGAAGCCTTCTCCTGCCATTTAGATTTAAGTGCCAATAGCAGGGTAAGATATAACACCAGTGAAAAGCTTAATGCCCCCATAATATAAGAAGTATAAGATGCGGTAAAATAGGCCATCCAAATTAGCCAGCTACCCGCTAATACGACAACAGGCTGCTGTGTTAATAACTGCTTAGATAGCGCTAATTTGTCCACATTTCTTCGTGCGTACATAACAGAAGCTATGATCAAACTAATCAACCATACATAACTTGAACCGCGATAGATCCAATATTGCCATAGCGCTAGATAATCTTGATATGGGAAGAGTATGCCAGTGACAACTGTTACAATAGTAAAACAGCACAGTGTGATTGTGAGCCGCTTCATAGTTAAGTTATTTAAGGTCGATTGTGCAACATAAGCAAGGATACAAGGGCCAATCAGCAGGCAAGCAGTCAACCCCAGCTGTAAAATGTTCTTATCTAATGTAGGTGTGAAGTAAAATGCCACCGACTTACCAATTCTGACACTCAACAAAATCAGCAATATAGCTAACCAATTATCGGTATCTTGCTTATCTTTCTTTAAAAATAGAAACAGGGCTAACAGCAGGCCATTGAATGCCCCCAGTGATGAGAAAAAAAATAACAGGTGTGAAGAAACGCTCATACTCTTTGATAGTGTTTTTCTTTACTATCCCAAATTGCGGTGGTGAGTGCAATTTAAAGCATAGGAGCGTTTTAAAAAGTTATACTTTTTGACGTGATAGTTTGGGCTCTATAAATAGCAAAACCAATCCCATCACAGCACTAAATAAACCAATAAATTGCAGCATAACATTTCCAATTCTGGTTTTAGCTTGCTCGCCTTGCAAATAGTATTTTCTTTTACCTGATTGGGTATCAAGGACGAGATATTTACCTTGATATTCAAATGTTAGTTGAGTACTGATTTTTTTTCGTTTTAACATTTCAAGATTTTTCTGTATTCGAGCCTCTGGAGTGTCTTCGAACTCAGCCCATACGCGAAAGATATCTTCTGGCTCCCCCGCTAAAATGATGCCATTAGAGCGATACTCATATTGAGTTTCTGATAGTAGCAGCTTTTGGAAACCGACATAAAAGCTTGCTACGCCAAACGCAATTAATAGCATGGCGCTATAAAGCAATGTACGCTGCTTTCGTTCAGAAGTGACTTGCTGTGAAGTGTACCAACTATCTAGATCGGGGATATGTCTTAGCGACGCCATATTGCCTTTGTCTTTTAAACCCGACATAAATGCATCGACATCCATTGATAGCGCACTGAGCAATTGCCTAAAAACCTCATTAGAGGGAGTAGATTTATCATTCTCAAGTTTTGATAAATAACTTTGCTCTACCTGCATACGTTCAGCAAACTGCGGTTGGCTTAATTCCATATCTGTACGCAGCTGTTTGATATATTGTCCGAGTGTCATAACCGATTCCTGTTGTTGTGGTAATTGACGCATTATTCTTGGTAATTCATCCATAAATACCAACATGAATATTTAGGAATGTTTATGAATATTAAGTTTTTTATTTCAATTCTATGCTTGCAGCGCGTTTTTGACATGTTTTGCAATGGCCATGCTGGCTGTGAGTCCGGGGGACTCAATACCAAATAAATTCACTAGACCCGCTATACCATGTTGCAGCTCAGTTTGAATGACGAAATCTTGTTGACCGCTTAAAGTGAGCTTAGGGCGAATACCCGCATAATCACAATGTAGCTTGGTTTCGTCCAAGTCGGGCCAGTAGCGTTTTATCGCCGATACAAATTTGGCTTTTTGTGTTACGTCAGTTTGATAATTCAGGTTATCAATAAATTTGGTATCAGGGCCAAATTTGAGTTGATTAGCCATATCTAGGGTCGCGTGGATCCCTAGGCCATGTTGTTCAGGTATGGGATAAATAAGGTGCTTGAATGGGTGTTTGCCTTGATAGGTAAAGTATTGGCCGCGGCAGTAATGCAGCTCAGGAATTAAAGTGTGATTGACTCCTTCAATGTGCCGCGCAACATCTTGTGCAAATAGCCCTGCGGTATTGATAAGGCTCTTACAATGCAACTGCATTTCTTCGCCATCACAGTACAAAGAGACCACAAACCCAGTTTCATCAGGTACGGCTTTCACAAAGCGTGTGTTTGCAACATATAGACTCTGATTTTGCTCAATCTGTGTGATGAAAGAGTACATCAACTGGTGGCTATCAATAATGCCTGTAGAGGGAGAGTAGAGTGCCTCATATAGGGTAAGGTCTGGTGCATAGTCTTGCTGTGCCTGCTTGGATAGCCAAGCTAAATCATTGACGCCATTCAGGATAGCTTGTTGACGAATATATTCTAGTTTGTCAGCTTCATCATCATTTTGTGCAATCAATACTTTGCCAATGGGTTTGATGGGCACATGAAATGCTTGGCAGTGTTTATAAAGAAGTGCTTTACCTTGTACACAGAGCGACGCTTTTAAGCTGTTTTCGGGATAATAAATACCTGCATGAATGACTTCGCTGTTACGACTTGATGTATGCTCACCAAAGAGAGTATTTTGCTCAATAACTAAGACATTATGTGACCCACTGAGTTGAGCACCAATGGCTAATCCGACTACACCAGCACCAATGATTAATGTTTCGACATTTTCCAAAAAGATGACACCTTTAAGTTACTTAAAACGAGTTTAGTCGTCACTGACAAACCTATTTGTGAAGGCATTCATATAACAACAGAAGTAATGACACTGAATTTATACACTTTTAGCGTGCAAATTTATGTGCTCTTTCTACAACTGCTGCAGTCATACGTGATATACAGCACAGCTCGCCTTTTGCATTGGTGATTTTAACCTCCCATACTGAGGTGCGCTTTCCTAAGTGCAACGGTCTAGCTGTAGCAGTTAAGATACCATTACGAGACGCCTTGAGATGATTGGCGTTGATCTCCTGGCCAACACAATAAAACCTCTCAAAATCAACGACAAAATTAGCAGCGTAACTGGCTACAGTCTCTGCTAGCGCGACATTTGCACCGCCATGTACCATACCAATTGGGTTATGATGACCGGTTGTTGCAGGCATGGTGGCAACTAGGTAGTCATCACCAATTTCAGAAATTTCGATCCCTAAGGTTTTCATTAGGGAGCCTTTGCCATGTAAACCCGCATCCAGTTTTTGGCATAGCTCAAGTGTGATTGGATGATACCAAATGGCCATCTTAACTTACCTGCTTGTTGGGAGTTGGTTAACCAAAAGAGATAGGACGGCGACCAGTATCGCTGTCTTTTTTGTTCTTACGGCTACGACTACGTTTGCGTTTAGTGGGGGCTTCTTCTATTGGCGGTGTAGGCTCTGCCTTTACTGCAGATGTAACACCCTCAGCTAAGGTCAGTAAAAAATCGTCACCATTAAAATGTAGACTGTCACCTGAGTACATTTTTTTACGCTTAACTGTGCATAATTCCATGTTAACGCCTACGTAGCCATCGGCGATCAATTGTTTTGCTTGTCCGCCTGTTTCGGCTAAGTCTAGCACTTTTAGTAGGTTACATAGCTCTATAGGTTCTTCTTCTAGTTCAATTTCAATGTATGCAGGTTCGTATTCAGACATGGCGTTCATCTTCAAAATCATCTTTGCGACAGTATAATACTAATCCTCAATAAGTCTTAATCATTTTGAGAGACTAAAGTTGCCGCGAACCATGTTAAAAATCTCTCATTTAGAACAACTAAACAGCAAAATTTTTGCCTCGTTATCGACAAGCTTTCCTTGCCTCAAAATAGCTCATTTAATTAAGAGGATTGGTATAACGCTTAGTTGAGGTGAATGACGAAACTTTTTCGCGAGCCATACGGTCTTAAGTTTTATTGCGCTTGTCATTTTTCTGCAGCAAATAACAGGTAACTTGCGCATCGCTTTTAAACAGTTAGGAGTAGGGTGAGCATGGGCGTAAGAAGTCAGCTAAGACGTGAGTTAATGAACCTAGATGCTAGTGGGCTAATGACCGCAGATGATGTAAGAATGCATTTGATGAAGTCTAAAGCGCTCGTTCGTCAAACTGGCCTAAGTTTGGTGGCACGATTTAATGCCCATCACAATAAAGTGTTGGCAGGGTTACCTAGCCATGAAAAGGGTCTGGAGCATCAACAACATAAATTGTTTAAAGAAGTCTTATATCTACGTAACTCAGTTCAGAGTTGGCTCTCAAAGGCACATTAACCTAAGTTATTGACATTTAAGAGACATGTTATGTAGGCTGAGCTAAAAAAATAGGCATGGAGCCAGTCAATTGAACTTAAAACACCTTTCTAC
>CAYZOE010000058.1:0-30220 GCA_964479805.1 uncultured Pseudoalteromonas sp.
GATACATCTAGCGAGTTACCAGAATTGTTTAATTGTCTTTGTGCGTTCAATGAACTTACATTAGTATTTACATAAAGTGCCATGATAATTCTCCTGATGTAAACTTAGGGTTTACTCTCAAACTGTTAACTTTAAGCCTTCGATTCATTTTTATTCTCCGGCTTGGTTAATTAAGTTATCGGGCGGCAAAAAAAATCCTTTAGCTTTTTTTAAAAAAAACATTCAACCTGTTGTAAATAATTAATTTATTTTCATTTTTTATTGTTTTAGGCTTTCTTTAAATTATGGCTAATTATAAATATCAGAATGAAAAAAATTATAATTATTAGTAAGTTATTTTTCTCTTTCCTGATTTCAGGATAAATAAAAAAGCCGCCCTTTAAGGCGGCTTTTTTCCAATAATTAATTATCTTATATAATCTAGTAACGATAGATTAGACAAACGGCCAAATGTAGCCTGTGAAGCCTGTAAAGCTGTTTCATGCTTAGTTAACTCCGTAATCGCTTCAGCCATATCCAGTTCAACAAGCTCAGCTTTTGCTAATTTATTATTTGTATCTAGGTCACTATTTGCTTCTGTTATTCTTGTAGCTGTATTTAGCCTTCCACCTAAACCTGACTGAGTTTGAGACACTAAATTTCTCGAATTTTCAATCCCAATCATTGCGTCGGCAAGAGCTTGCCTATAGTCATCGTCATTTATAGTCCCATCATTCAAAGTTGTAACAAGATTATCTAGACTGTTCAGGACATTATCTTTCTGCGGCGGTGCCAAATCAAACTCTATAGTTCCGGTAGCAACAGAATCCATACTGAACTCCATGCCTGCCACTTGAATGTTCGCCTGCGAAAAATTACCAGTCTCTAAAACGGTTGCACCTTGCCTTAAAGTGAAAGTATTCGGCGTACCAGCAGTCATATCTAGTGTAAACGTGTTTGAACCAGCAGGTGCTGTTGGATCAGGGTTGTAGTTTGCCTTATGAAACCCATCAAATGGCCCTTGTTCTTTAACATAGACCGACGCACTTGAAATACCACCTGTTACTGTTAAGCCTGTGTTTGAAACTACATTCAGGCGCTGTTCAACGCTTTCAAATACATCAAAGCCATTATCACTAGACTTGATCTCTACACCTTCTGCAACTTTTATCTTGTGCTGTCCTTGGTCACCATTGTATGCATAACGATTGTTAATATTGTCATAAGAAAAAGTCTTAGTATTATCCTGGTATCCTGAAAAAATGTAACGACCGTCTTCGCTCTTTGCATTCATTAAATCAAGCACAGCTGTCTTGATTGCACTTAGCTCTTCTGATAATGCTGCTCTATCAGGCTTAGTTAATGCCCCATTGCCTGCTTGAACTGTTAGCACATGAGCCCTAGTTAGAGAGTCTTTTATATTCTCTAAGACCCCTTCTTGGGTATCTAATCGGCTCTTTAGCATCGTTAGATTTTTGGTGTACTGTTCGTTAGTCTGGATCTTGTCACCATATAACAATGCACGAGCCATCGCAGAAGGGTCATCCGAAGCACTTAAAACTCGCTTTTGAGTAGTTACTTGCTCCTGTGCTTTATTAACTTCCTGCTGGTTATTCAAGATTGAGTTTAAATTGTTCTTATAAATCATATTATGAGATAAACGCATAGTTAATTACCTCGTCGCACTTAAAAGGGTATCGAAAACAGTTCTAGCTGTTGTTATAATTTGAGCTGAGGCTGAGTAAGACTGTTGGAAACGCAATAAATTTGCTGCCTCTTCATCAAGGTTTACACCTGACATCGATTCAAACCATGCTTCAGATTGTTCTGCTAAAGCCTCAAAAGCAGCGCCATTCGTTTTTGCTTGATTTGCTATTACACCAATTTCGGTAACTAAACCCGCATACGCCTCATTAAAGGTTTTTAAGTTATCAGCGGTTGCTGTAGTAACAACATTCTGACGAACTAATTCTTGAGAAGGTAATTTAGCCAGCTCTAGACCATTTCTGTTGTCATCAAAACCACCTGTATTGAATTCAATGGTAAAAACATCACCTGTTGCCGCTGTACCGTCGATGTTAAAATCGAAACCATAGCTGTCATAAGGTGCACCTGCTTGCGCTAGAATATTCTCACTAGGCGGTGTAATCGTAAACGTAGTTGTACCATTACCATCTTGAATTTGGTATTCATTAGCATTACCTGTTTTGGTCAAAGTGATATTACCTTGAGTCAAACTTGGAGGAGAAGCTGTAAAGTTACTACCAGTGCCCGTATTTGTTACTGACCCGACAGAGATTGTTGCATTGCTAGTGTTATTTGCTTCTGTTGTTGTTCTTATTGGTGAAGCCAATGCCAAGCTTTCAGGTCTTTCTGTAGCAAGCTCCATTGTTGAAGCTGCTATGGAATTTAATTTAATTAAAAAACTATCACCTGTATTAGCGGTGCCAGACACATTCATCTCCAAACCAAAAGACTCGCCACTTGTAATTGTACTTGAGTCAATTACGCCTGCTGTTACATTAGCCGTTGATGGCGTGCCGATCACATTACCCTTGCTATCGACTGCGGCGATTTCGACCGTTGTTGCACTTGTAAAAGTCACTCTAAAATCGGTACCAGGGATCTCATTACCTTTGCCTGCTTCAAGCGTCGCGTCAACAGAAGCTGAGCCTGTATTGTCAGCATAGGCATATCCGCCTACTGTAGGAATTGCAAAAATATCTCCGCCTATATTCCCATCTAAGTCCATACCTTTTTTATTTTGTTCATTAAAGGCATCAGCTAAAGCAAGACCTATTTGGCCCAACTGATTTTGGGCAGGATGAAGGATCTCGTCTCTAAAAGCCAGTAACCCGCCCATTTTTCCTCTAAGTGTACTAATATCAACATCTAACTCCGCAGCTCTTCCATCAGGAGAGTCGAGTTTTAGTTCTTTTATATTAGGATCTGGGTCGCCATCCATATCAAACGTATTAAATGTACCGTTTTCCATTACTAATGATTGACCAGATCCTAGGAATACAAGCTTTTCACCATTTGGACCATCTAATGTTTCAATATCTACCAACTCAGCCAAATCTTTAATAGCTTCATCCCGCTCGTTTATGACAGAGTTGCTCCCCGTAATCCCTGGCTGCATTTGCGCAGCTGCAACTTTATCATTTAAGTCGCTTATTTTTTGGATCAGGTTATTAGCTTCGTCTGCCATAATATTAAGCTGTTCATTAACAATATTATTCTGGTCAAAAACAATCCCTGAAAGGCGGTCCATCTGATCAACTAAATTTTGTGCATCAGTTAAAAACAATGAACGTGTAACTGTTGATGAAGGTAAATTCATTGCTTCTTGTAAGTTATTAAATAAAGAGTTAATGCTGTTGTTTAAACTATTAGACTCTTCACCAAACAAGGTATCTACACGAGAAGACTCTGTTACAAATTGCTCATAATACGTTTTATTAGAAATATCACGATTTAATTGCTTTTGAGCAAACTCATTAATTAGACGAACGGTTTCGCCACGGCCAACTTGGTTACCCACCATAGTGCTATGTTCGGTTCTTTCTCGAATATAGCCCTTCGTATTTAAGTTAGAGATGTTCTTACTGGTCGTTTGGAGTAGCTCAGAGTTCGCTCTGATCCCCGCACTACCAATATTCATTAAATTGAAAGACATCTTAATTAACTCCTTGACGTACTAGCGACGTTAACATCTGTTTAAACTCTCCTCGCTGTAAGACATTTTTTATTTTTTCTGCGTAGTTCGGATCTGTGGCATAGCCTGCTTGTTGAAGTTCATCTAGGTATTTTTCGGGTTTATCCGTTTTATTCAATGCCTGACTGTAACGCGGATTGCTTTGAAGAAAATCGACATAATCATTAACGCTATCTTTTATTGATTCATAAGCCCTAAAGCTGGCGTGTTTTTGCACAGGCAAGCCTTTCTCAAACTCTAATGTCATTTTTTTGGCATGCTCTCCCTGCCAAGATCTATCGGCTTTGATATTGAATAAATTAAGGCTGCTGCTACCATCTTGCTTAGTGATAACATGTTTGCCCCAGCCTGTTTCAAGCGCCGCTTGCGCAATCATTACTGCAGGGTTCAAACCGATTTTCTGTGCCGCAGTTTTTGCGTGCTCCCACATCTCACTGATAAATGACTCCGGAGAATCAAAGCGAGGTTGTTCGTCGGCTCTTTTTACATTAGCGACTTCTGACACGGTTTCGGGCTGACGGCGAATAAACTCAGGGACTTGCTCAGGAACAGGCTTTTGTATTGGTAACTGCGCGTTATTTCGAAGCACAGATGACGGTTTATAACCTTCAACATTAGGTGAAAGCTGTTTAACAATGAGATCAGCTAACCCTAGACTGCCCTTTTTTGATAGCTCTAGAGAAAGCTGTTGATCATGCATCTCCTGAAAGAACTTAACCCCACTGGAATTAAATGGACTGTTTTTATCTTCCATTGCTTCATTTGCTTTACGCATACTTTTCATCAGCATTTGCGTAAAAATAGATTCAAACTGCGCTGCTGCTTTTTTTAGTGCTTCATTCGATGCTTGTTGATCGCCACCGCTTTTCAACGCATCTTGTCTAAGTGTATTAAGATCACCTAAATCAAAGAAGTTTTGTTTTTCTAACGGATTGGTATTCATACTCATCAATTACACTAAATTAGTCATACACTAACAAAGCAATAATCGAGCCAAAAAAAGCCCCGCGATTGCGAGGCTAACTATCTGATTACAAATAAACCACTAAATGACGACTAATTGACCATTTATGGCCCCTGCTTCTTTCAGTGCTTCTAAGATCGCCATTAAATCACCTGGCGCAGCGCCGACTTCATTTATCGCTCTGACTAAATCGTCAAGACTGATACCCGGATTAAATACAAATGCTCTTGAATCATCTTGATTTACATCAACAATACTTTGGCGAGTAACAACCGTCTCGCCATTGGCTAGAGGCTGAGGCTGAGACACCATTTGATCTTCTGCAATCGTAACGGTAAGGCCCCCATGAGTAATAGCTGCTGGCTGTAATTTAACATTTTTACCAATCACAATCGTGCCTGTACGTGAATTAACAATAATCTTGGCTGAAGTGTCTGCGGGTTTAAATTCTAAATTCTCAAGTGTCGATAAATAAGCAACGCGCTGAGAAGGATCACGCGGTGCTATCACACGAACAGAAGCAGCGTCCATTGGTTTTGCGCTATTAGGCCCGACCAAATCATTGATGGTATCAGCCAAACGTTTCGCTGTTGTAAAATCAGGACGGTTTAAGTTAAAGGTTATAAAGTCACCTTGTGTAAAAGGACTTGCAACCGCTCGTTCAACTGTCGCACCATTTGGGACTCGGCCAACTGTAGGCGTGTTAATAACTACTCTACTTCCATCCAGCCCTTCAGCACCTAGACCACCAACAATTAAACTACCTTGCGCAATGGCATATACATTTCCATCTACTCCTTTAAGGAATGTCTGTAATAAGGTGCCTCCTCTGAGACTGCCTGCGCTACCTATTGATGACACTGTAATGTCAATATTCTGGCCAGGTTTTACAAATGGCGGTAACTCAGCATGAACAGCCACTGCCGCAACATTCTTAATTTTCGGCTTTAAGTTTGCCGGTAAAGTTATACCAAAACTACTAAGCATTGCTTTAAAACTTTGTTCAGTAAAACGGGATTGTTCGCCCGTACCAGGTAGACCCACCACGAGACCATAACCTACTAGCTGATTAGAGCGAACGCCTTCAATCATGCTAACATCTTTAATCCGCTCAGCTTGCGCTGCTTGGCTTATTACTAATAATAAAGCCACCGTTATTAATTTAAACATTTTCATCATGGTTCCTCAAAATGGCATCAAGGTACTTAAGAAAAACTTGGCTAACCAACCCGCACTTTGTGCTTCTTGACCATCACCTTTACCTGAGTATTGAATACGCGCATTGGCAATACGATTCGACTCAACCGTATTATCTGATTTAACATCCGCGGCACGAATAATCCCCTCTATTCGCATAAACTCTTCACCCGTATTAAGAGTTAACCACTTTTCTCCCCGAACAACTAAGTTACCATTCGGTAGAACTCGCATCACATTAACCGATATATTACCGAATAAACTATTAGATTGGTTTGCTTGGCTGTCGCCTGAAAAAGAGTTACTGGAGTTCATCCCAAACTGTAAGCTTTGACTGCCAATATTAACGTTTGCTCCACCAAGTCCAACTACTGGGTCTAACGATGCTGCAGTTGACTTTCCTGTAGTTGTATTGGCTGCTTTTGTTGCAGACGTTGTTTCACGAAGTACGACTGTCAAAATATCGCCAACACGTAATGCCTTTTTATCACCATATAAATCATTTGATAAATTTGGGTTAAAAAGAGAGCCTGTTGCTACAATTTGCTCCGCTTGTTGCTCTGGATAAATAGGCGCATAGTAAGGATCGTCTTTCACGACGTTTTTGTTTTGTGTAGACACACACCCAGTTAAAAATAATGAGCCTAAAATGATTAAACCTACAATACGCATACTTAGTCTCCAGAATTATAATTGTTGGTTAATGTAGCTCAACATCTCATCTACTTTTGAGATAACTTTTGAGTTCATTTCATAAACACGTTGAGTTTCGATCAAATTAACCAACTCTTCGGTCACATTTACGTTTGATGTTTCGAGTGCGCCTTGCACAATAGAACCTAACCCATCAACACTCGGATTGCCCTGAACAGGCGCACCACTTACTGCAGTTTCTGTATAAAGGTTTTGTCCGATTGGCTCTAAACCTGATGGATTAATAAAGTCACTAATCACTAGCTGACCAATGACGACATTTTCTGCTTGTCCTGCAATCGTTACCGACACTTCACCATCTTGTGAAATACTGATAGATTTTGCATCGTCTGGTACGTTCATTTCTGGTTGAATGGGAAAGCCTGCGCCTGAAGTCACAATTCTACCATTCTCGTCTGTTGTAAATTGACCATTACGAGAATAAGCTACTGTGCCATCTGGCATTTGTATTTCGAAAAAACCAGGACCTTGGATCATCCAATCCAATGAGTTTTCGGTGCTTTGCATATTACCTTGTGAGAAGTTCTTTTGGTTAGCAACAACCTTTGCACCTGCACCTAACATCAAACCTGAAGGTAATTCGGTATCCTGTGACGAACGTCCCCCCGGCTGATTAATATTTTGATAAAGCAAGTCTTCAAAAATCGCGCGGCTCTTTTTGTAGCCAACGGTACTGGCGTTGGCGAGGTTATTCGAGATAACCGAAATATCAGTTTGTTGGGCGTCTAAACCCGTTTTACTGATCCATAATGCTGGGTTCATAGCTTATACCTCACTCATTATACTATGCGAAGAAGAGTGACATGCTTTTCATCCATCTCTTCTGCTTTTTTCATTAACTTCATTTGCATTTCAAACTGACGTTGATGATTAATCATGTCGGTCATTTCATGCACAGGATTGACATTAGACATCTCTAACATGCCACTCATAACTCTAGCTTTAGGGGATATGTCACAGAAACCACAAAAGCCATCTTCAAGAGCATCTTCTTTTGGACGGAACAAACCGTCATTGCCCTTTTGTAATTTACTATTATCGGCTTCAATAATTTTGAGTCTATCAACTACTTCTAGAAAGTTTGCTGGTGCGCCTTGAGGACGAACTTGGATAGAACCATCGTCACTAAACACAACTTTATCAACAGGCACAGGTAAAATAATTGGACCGCCCTCGCCAATAACTTGACGGCCATGACTTGTCACTAATGCGCCATCCGTCTTGATATTTAATGTACCAACTTTTGTATATGCTTCTTTACCTGAAGCATCAAGCACACTAATCCAAGACTTTTGGTCTACAGCTATGTCTAGATCTCTGCCTGTCTCAACAACAGCCCCCATAGTCATATTGGTACCGGGGCGCTCTTGCATTGCAAACACCCGTGTTGGTAAACCTTCTCCAAACGCTTGCATTGAACGTGCTTGAGCAAAGTCAGCTTTAAAGCCTGTGGTATTGGCATTGGCTAGATTATTCGCTTTTAATGCCACACCACGCAAACTTTGTTTGGCGCCCGACATTGCGATATACAGCATTTTATCCATCACGTTGGCCTAAAAATTAATCATAAACCTCATAAAGCAATAAAGATGCCAATCTATTTTTGACGTTAAATAAAGAAAAGAAAGGCCGCAATTGCGGCCTTATGAAAGAGGTGTTTAAAATTATCGTATCTGCAAAATATTTTGCTGAAGTGTTGAGTTCACTTCAAGGGCACGCGAGTTAGCCTGAAAATTTCTTTGTGCACTGATTAAGTCCACCAGCTCATTGGTTAAATTCACATTTGATTGTTCTAGTGCAGATGAGTTAATGGTACCTAACGTGCCTGAGCCTGGTTCACCCGCAATCGGCTCACCCGAAGTTAAACTTTTCTTCCAAGATGTACCACCAACTTGAGCTAAGCCTTGAGAGTTAGAAAAACGGACCATGGCAACTTGGCCTAAGAAAGAAGTGTCGCCATTTGAATATGAAGCGACAACCTTACCATCCGTACCAATATCTATACCAGCTAATCGACCCACTGTTGCACCATCTTGCTCCAATGCCTTTACTTCAAAACGACTTGCATATTGAGTAGGTACTTTATTTGCCGTATTCGCTTCATCGCTCCAGTTCATTGTAATATTGTTAGGGAACTGGGCGCCATTGGTTAATAATGACGATAAGCCCGTACCTGGTGTACCTGCTGTAGACGCTATATCAAAATCAGGGAATGTGTTAGCTGGAGCTGTTACATCTGGTAAACCCGATGGAGTAAACTGAAGCGTATCAAGTGGAGCTGGTGTTGTAGGTGTTGTACCCGACGTATCGAATTGTACATCATCTAAAGTACCATAAACTTCCCATTGATTCGCCGTGGCTGTTTTAACAAAGAACAGTTGTACTACATGAGGCTCACCCAATGAATCATAGATAGTCGTTGATGTTGAAGAGTTGTAACTGGTGCTATCACCCTGATCAAAAGGGGTTGTTGTAGGTTGTGCTGCTCTAGAATCTAAGTTCATAGAACTATAGATTTCCGATGTATGACGAGGAGAACCAGAAGCGTCAGGAATTTGAATAGGAGAAGCGGTACTTAAGCTCAGTGAAGTTGTATTGCCTGTGCCAGGGTCTACAGGAAAGCCTTGTAAAAAATTACCACTAGCATCAGTTACAAAGTTATCTTGGTTTAGCTTAAACGCGCCAGCACGCGTGTAAGTATAATCTTGTGATGCTAGGTCTTCACTCATTGCAAAGTAACCCTCACCTGTGATTGCTAAATCTAGAGAATTTTGCGTGAATTTAAGTGAACCTTGGTGAAACTGCTGAGCAACCATAGTCGTTTGCGCACCATCACCATTCTTAGTTTTACCGGAACTAAATACTGAAGATGCATACACATCCGCAAATTCTGCACGAGACTCTTTAAAGCCTGTGGTGTTCACGTTAGCAATGTTATTTGCTGTAACATCTAAATCTTTTTGTGCCGCAGCTAATCCTGTTAATGCAATATTGAAACTCATGTTTTCACCTCTTTCACTTAAATCTACTTAAGTACTTTAAATCTATGCTATCTCTGCGACATCTGATAATTTCACTGCGCCAGAGCTTGTATTAACGATAATGCCGTTAGCACCATTCACGTTAACACTGTCAATGTTTTTGAATGTGGCCATGGGCAAACTGGTATATTCACCATTCAAACTTCCCTCAGCCTTAATTTTGTAATTTCCTGGTGGCATGGTTTCTCCGTTACCGTTTTTACCATCCCACTCAAATCGGATCGCACCTGCTTTTTGTGCTCCCATGTCCATCTGACGAACTAGTTGACCTTTATCATCAAATATACTTACTGTTAATTTCTCTACAGGACTTTGAGCAATAATCGAACCTTTCGCTAATTGGTCATCACCAAAATCTATAGAATCCGATTCTAATAAAGCCTTCTTGCCAACTAACGTAGATGCCTGTAATGCCGAGTTAGAAGTCATTGAAGCTGACAGCATGTCAAACTTTTCATTTAGACCAGAAATACCTTCGGCCATAGTGAAATTCGTCATCTGCGAAATCATTTGGTCATTATCAGCAGGTTTACTCGGGTCTTGATAAGATAATTGCTGAGTAAGTAGCGAAAAGAAATCTTCTTGCGTCAATGCATCATTTTTCTTATCGCTCTGCGTTGTTTTATTTTGCTCAGACCAACGTAACGAATCCATATATGAAGATGCGGCATTAATATCGTTACTCATCGGCTATACTCCCACTAGCGCTGACCAAGTAATAAAGTTTTGCTGAGCATTTGCTTGGCTGCATCAGCAACTTGGACATTGGTTTGGTACGAACGTGAAGCAGAGATCATGTTTGCCATTTCTTCTACTACATTCACATTTGGTTTATAGATGTACCCGTCTTTGTCAGCACTAGGGTGATTAGGGTTGTACTCAACCTGTAATGGTTTATCACTCTCTACTATGCCTAACACTTTCACCCCTACCGATGCATTAAGCTGGCTTGGGTCATGTGCCTCAGACGCTTTGGTCAGTTCAGCTGCAAATACAGGGTGTCGCGCTCGATAAACTTTATCTTGGCTAGAACTGATGCTATTGGCATTTGAAATATTACTCGCAGTGGTATTAAGTCGAATATTTTGAGCACTCATTCCTGAGCCAGCTATGTCGAAAACATTATATAAGCTCATGATTATGCCCCTTGACTACCGAGGGCTTTCTTTAGCCCTTTAAACTTGCCAGTTAAAAATTGCAAACTTGCCTGATACTCTAATGCGTTTTGTACATACAAGTTTCGTTCCACTTGTATATCAACCGAGTTACCATCACCTGTATCTGCTTGATTTGGATTACGAAAAAGCTCAACACTGCTATTTAACTGACTGCCACCATTCAGATGTTTACTATCTGTTCTTTGCATCATGTTGCCACGTTGCTGAGACGACTTTGCCGCTTTGAATGCCTGTGCAAAGTCGATATCTTTTGCTTTGTATCCTGGTGTGTCTGCGTTCGCAATATTACTTGCTAACATCTCTGCACGTTGTGAACGTATCAACATGGTATGTTGATGTACGCCTAATGCTTTATCAAAACTAATTGCCATGACACGACTCCAAAAATTTGACTCTACGAAGTTAAAGCAATAAATAGGCCAAAATAAAGACTTTAATTTTCAATGGATTAGATAATAGACAAACAAATAGAAAGATTTGAGGAAAATTATTAAGATATAAAAAAGCGGCAAGAGGATTGCCGCTGAGTGTTTGTTATGTTTTTTTACGGTAGATAATTCCCGGATTACATCGGATCATTTCGAACTCATCACTGAGCCCAGCCATAGACTCAGATGCTCCTAAAAACAAATATCCTCTAGGATTCAAAGCCTGAGCAAATTGGGAAATAATTTTAGCTTTCACTTCAGGGGAGAAATAAATCAACACATTTCTGCAAAAGATTACGTCAAACTTTCCCATCAAGGAATAGGAATCGAGCAGATTTAGGTGCCTAAAATTGACCATTCTCTTTATCGGATCAACAACCCGTGCCATACCTTTACCACTGTCTTGAAAAAACTTTTGACGACGTTCTACTGATAACCCTCTCGCTAAAGCTAATGAGTCGTACTCTGCATTTTTACACATATCAAGCATAGTATTTGATATGTCAGTACCGACAATTTGAACACCCATTTTTAGTAAACCAGGGTTTTGAGATTGATACTCTTGTGTTGCCATCGCGATAGAGTAAGGCTCTTGGCCCGAAGAGCTTGCCGCAGACCAGATTTTTATCCCTCTTCGTGTGTCTCTCAATTCAGGATAGATTTTACTTTTCAACAACTCAAATGGGTAAGTATCTCTGAACCATAGTGTTTCATTTGTAGTCATGGCATCAACAACAGCAGCTCTAAGCTGACGTTCATGCGGACTCAGTGTTTTAGCGACAAGTGCAGACAGAGTATCCACCCCAAAGCGAGCCATTAAAGGAGCTAAACGGCTTTTTACCAAATAAAGTTTGTTATCTCCAAGAACAATCCCACACTGTTGCTCCAAGAAAGTTCTAAACTGGTCGTATTCGCCTTGTTGAAGGTTTTTATTTTCCAAGATACTACCGCCGTTATCTAGTCACAATGAACCCATTTTTTAACCGCTGATGCTAGTTCATCAGGGTTAAACTTTGCAATAAAGTCATCAGCGCCGACTTTTTCAATCATCGCCTGATTAAACACACCGCTTAATGAAGTGTGTAATATAACATGCAAAGGGGCTAGTTTAGGATCTGCTTTGACTTCAGCAGTTAGCGTATAGCCATCCATTTCAGGCATTTCTACGTCTGAAATAAGCAAACCAACACGCTCAGTTATGTCATTTTGACAATCAACTTCTGCTATTTCTTTCAGCCTGATTAAGGCTTCTTTACCATTTTTTGCTAATTCAGTCTGAACACCTAATGGTTCCAAAGCACGCTTAACCTGATTTCGAGCGACAGCAGAGTCGTCCGCTATAAATACAATACGCTCTCCAAGATCTTTTTGCATCTCACCATCAGAGACAATATCTTCACTAACTTCGGTGTTAACCGGACATATTTCGTTCAAGATCTTTTCAACGTCAAGTATTTCAACTAATTCATTTTCAATTTCTGTCACTGCCGTCAAATAAGAATATCTGCCCGCACCATCTGGTGGTGGCATGATTTTCTCCCAATTCATATTAACGATTCTTTCAACTGCACCGACTAAAAACCCTTGAACAGAACGGTTATATTCAGCAATGATAATAAAACAGTCTTTGATATTTTCGATAGGTGGACCACCCACAGCCAAAGACATGTCGATAACCGAAATAGTTTGACCGCGAATGTGAGCGACACCACGAACATAAGAGTTTGACTTAGGCATACTAGTGAGGGGAGGACACTGAAGTACTTCTCGAACTTTGAATACATTAATGCCAAATCTTTGACGACCTCTCAGTCGAAAAAGTAGTAACTCTAGGCGGTTTTGCCCAACCAACTGAGTTCGCTGGTTTACAGAGTCTAAAACACCTGCCATTTCAATCTCCTACATTTAGGTCATCTTGGTAATATCATACGCTTTTAAGAGTACTAATCAAAGAAGCACCTTGAAGGAATATGGTATTTCACGCAAAATCTTTATACCTTGTTTCTCCAAATAAGCATAGTCGAAACATCATGAGTTTGTTAAAAAAAACCAAATCATACGAGATTTTTTGTGCGATCGGCTGTTTTGTAGCCAGCTATATGAGTCAAGCACAAATTTACACGAATACCAACTTAGAAACGGGGGCTGAAAAGTTTATTAGTCAGCAAATTGCACTAAATCCAGATATCAAAACAACCATTAAAGCATTACCATTAGACGCTCGGTTGTCAGAACGCGCTTGTGATAGTCCTTTGTCATTCTCAACAAATACCACTCCCCCCTTTAACCGACAAGTTACGGTAAAAGTGAAATGTGATGACATATCAGGCTGGACTCAATTTGTACATGTGAGAATTGAAGAACTTCATCCTGTAATAGTTACGACTCAAGCAATTAACAAAGGAGAGCTAGTTACCAGCGAATCTATCAGCATTGAGTTCAAACCTAAACACTTTGTCAGAGCCAGTAACTTAGATACTAAGCAATATCTTGTTGGTAGTAGGAGTAAAAGAGTAATTAGAGCTGGCACAGCAATTGGACTCCATCATGTCTGCATGGTTTGCAAAGGCGACAACGTTACTATTTATGCTAAGACTCGCACTTTAACGATAAAAACAACGGGTATTGCACTCCAAGATGGAAACGTTGGTGAGCAAATAAGAGTTAAAAACCAAAAGTCTGGAAAAACTATCTCAGCAAGAGTAAAAGATGTAGAATCTGTGGAGGTTAATATTTAACTTTTTTGCTAAAGTTATATACTAATAAGCCGATATTAAGGCATGAGTATTTTTAGGGTCAATTATCATGGTTAATAATGTAAAAGGGCAATCTCAGTCCAACAGCACGCTTAATAATATTAAGCAACAAAAAGCTGAATTACAAAAATCGGACGCTAATCAAGCAGCTGTTGTAGCTAAAGCGCCTCAAAAGGCAGCTACCGACTCTGTGAGTTTAACGCCACAAGCACAGCAACTTAAGAGCTTGCAAGAAAAAGCTCAGCAGCAACCTGCTTTTGATAGCAAAAAAGTTGAAGAGCTGAAAAAAGCCATAAGCGAAGGTAAGTATCAAGTCGATGCTGAAAAGCTTGCTAAGAATATCGCCGCATTCGAGTTTGATGTGTATGGATGATCAAATTAACCTTTGTCATCACAAACTAGAAAAACAAATACAAAACCTAAATGCTTTGACCCAGCTTTTAGATGTTGAGTTAGAATGTCTTGCTAGCAAAAAAGGTGATGGTCTGAAAGATATCGCCCGTGAAAAGCTCACACTTCTCAATTCCATCCAAAATTTAGATAAAGAAATCTCAGGCTTTAACAAAGATATTTTTCAAATCGAACAAATAACCCCCTTAACCAACACAATTAATACTTTGCTATTAAAGTGTAAGAAACAAAATGATGTGAATGCCCAGGCTGCTCATCAAGCTCAGCTTGCGGTGCGAGAGTTAAGAGACATAATTATCGGTGTTCCTACTTCCATAACATATGGGCAAGATGGTGAGGTCGTCAGCGCAAACTCTGAGTTAGTTAAAAACCTTAAAGCCTAATACTTAAAAAGTGTCTTGCCACGTAATCTTATTAATAGTAAATCACTCGCTTTACTTTTCTCGGCTTTATAGCACTGATATACAGTTCATGTACTTTTTTCATATCTAGCTCCAACTCTGTCGCGTAAGTATCACCGACAGAGTATGTCTTCACTATTTTAGCACCTTTAATTAAACCGCCGACTTTACTCGATAATCCATCTGTTTGCGCAACAGCACCTTTTACCGTCATCGTTGAGGTAAGTTTTTGACCGTGTACTTGCTCGGCTAGCTCTCTGTATGCTTCCAATTTAGACACTTTAATTGCCATCAACATCTTTTGTGCATCTGTTTCACCTGGCTGACTGCTTAAAGGCGCATACCCCACAGCACGAAGAACTGGATAATAATCAGGCTCTTCATAGGTATACTCTATATGCTTATCAAATACTGAACTACAACCTGAAAGTAAAATCGAACATGTCATTAATGATGAATAAAAAACGCCTTTCGCCTTCATAATAAATACACCAAATTAAAGTTTATTCAACTAATGCATTTTTCACGCCAATAAAGGTGGTACGTCTATTGCTTTTGGATCATTAGTCAAATAGGTTTGGAATAGAGATCATGAAACATATTCTGATAGTTGTACTACTTGTATTTTGCGCTCATGTAAAAGCTGAATGGTTTGAAGTAGTCGGTTATGGTGGCATTGTTGATGGTGATGCCTCTTCAGCAAGACAAATGGCTGTAAAAGATGCAATCACTCAGGCTTTAATATTCTCTGGCGCAACAGTGTCTAGCGTTCAAACCGTTGCTGATGGTGTACTTGAACAAGACGAATTAAAGATTAAAACCCATGGTCAGATACAACATGTGAATTTAATAAATGAACAACAACAAGGCGATCAATATTCTGTCACACTGCACCTAGATATTATTCCTCAGCAAGCACAATGTATTGAATCAAAATTTAATAAACAAATTACTGTCACACAAAGTCAATTGACACACCCTGATCAAGCTCGGTTTGGTCAAATTTTTGACATACCCAAATCCAGTTCACAGCGCTTATTCAATACTTTAAACGAGCGAAATTTAGGCATAACAATGATCCCATATATTGACCGAAAATTAGATGTTAGGGCTTTCTTTGCACAGCAGTTTGAATATAACGCCAACTTAATTGATACGTTAAGCCGCAGCAGTAACAGCCAGTACGTATTGCTGAGTCAAATAACAGATATTTCTCAAGGCAAGAAAATAAACAATGATTACGCATTTTGGGAAAGTGAAGCCTATATGCGTAACTTTAAAATTGACTTTGCGTTATTTGATTCACAAACAAGCGATTTGGTCTGGTCACAGCAATACAAAACCCAGGGCATTTGGCCTCATAAAAAAACTCAGATAGTAAATGTAAATAGTGAAGAATTTTGGCGGACCGATTATGGTCAAAAGATTCAAACTATTTTTAATAAACTGAGTCAAGATCTAAATACCGCAGTAAGCTGTCTAAAGACAACTGGTAAAATATTGATGATAGACTCAGATAGAGTCGTGATTAACTTAGGACAAAGCCATGGGCTTGAAGCTGGACAAATACTCTCAATTCTGCACAGAAGTAATTTAACTGCGGTAAATGGTATGCAGTTTTCGCATCATATTCAGACTATTGAACAAGTCGTGGTTGAACAAGTAAATGCGCAAAGTGCTATCGCAAGAAATATAAGTGATAGACCTTTAAGTAACATTCAGCTTAATGACGTTGTTAAGGTAGTTGTTAAAGAGCCCGAATCTTTCACGTTAAACTAAATCCATAAACTCACAACTCAGGAAAATAAGGGTAATCTAGTTTTTAGATTGCCCTTATTTGTTTTACTTACTTTAATCTAGATGTGCATTATCGATAATGATGGTATTCAACTATGAGGAAATTAAGATGCTAGAAAATCGTGAAGGACAAACTATACCCTCTGTATCATTTGCTGCGAGGGTTAGTGATGATTGGCAGACAATTACTACAGAGCAGCTTTTTAAAAACAAGACAGTGATTGTATTCTCCTTGCCAGGCGCTTTTACTCCAACTTGTTCATCTACACACTTACCGCGTTATAACGAGCTGGCAGATGCGTTCAAAAAAAACGGGGTTGATGACATTATTTGTTTATCAGTAAACGATACCTTCGTCATGAGCGCATGGGCGAAAGATCAAGAGGCTGACAATATAACTCTACTTCCAGATGGAAACGGAGAGTTTACTTCTGGTATGGGTATGCTTGTTGATAAAGCTGATTTAGGGTTTGGCAAGCGTAGTTGGCGTTATTCTATGTTGGTTAAAGACGGTGTTATTGAAAAAATGTTTATTGAGCCTGATGTACCAGGCGACCCCTTTGAAGTGTCGGATGCAGATACTATGCTAGATTACATCAACCCAGAGTGCGAAAAGCCTCAACCTGTTAGTTTATTTACAAAACCTGGTTGTGGATACTGTGAAAAAGCGAAAGCTCATCTAAAGAGTAAAGGCGTTCAATTTGAAGAGATTGTTTTAGGTCGTGATGCTAGCCTGACGAGTTTAAAAGCGATTTCTGGACAAGAAACAGTGCCACAAGCATTTAAGGCAGGAAAGTATATTGGTGATTCAGAGGCCATTCTGTCGTATTTCTAATTTATAATTAACGCTGTAGATAACAAGGAAGTTATTACTATAATGAATAAAAAGGGATTTCTGATAATAACAAATGGAGTATAGACTGAACTTGAACCTACACATTGCAGACTGCTGTTCTAAATAATTAAACTAAAAAACAGAGATTGAAATTATTTACAGACTTTATTTACTATCAGATATCAAATGGCGGAGTGGACGGGACTCGAACCCGCTACCTCCGGCGTGACATGCCGTGCCCACTTAATGATAGTTAATTGGGCTTAGCCCCTACTAGTAACCAGTAGTTTTTTAATTTAAAGCTTTAACACAGATTAATACCTAAAGAAAACTTTTATCTGGTCACGGTTACGATTTTTGTAAAGTTTTTTAATCAGATTTTGAGAGTTTAGAGGGAAATTTGTTATTGGTAATAGTATAGTAAAGCTAGTGGTTTGGGTGGAGCTAGACCTTCACCTCAAACCTATAACTTAAAATATAAAAAAGGCTCTGTGACACACACTATTCGCCGCTCCGTGTCGCCACGGCATACCGTTCATCCTAAACATAAAGTCTTTCACTAAAAACTAACCCCCATATCACCTAGCCCCACCAACAGGCTTATCAAAAAACAAGTACTGCTTCGAGCGAGTCTGGCTAACGCCACCGCCACCCGGACCAACGACAAGCCCTGCGCTAGTATCAACATTCACACGAATGAAGGTCCCCGTTTTACCGTTGAGTTCAAAACGGGCGATGTCCACCGCGACGGATGCCGATAGTTGCACATCTGGCACTTGCTCAGATAATTTTAGTAAGTGCGCTGCGGCTGGTAAGTTGCCTGAAATCGCGGCTTTGGCGCTTACCGCTTGAAGTACTTGTTTAATTGGCGATAGCTCGACTAGTGAGACTGAAAACGAGAATTCGCCGCCGCCATAGCCGAATGGGCCTATGCTGTAACCTGTGCCGGGCTCGCCGCAAACATCGTAACAGCGAACGCCTTGTCCTTTACCGAATATGGCGTAGCCTGCGCTGGCTCCGTAACCTGTGCCATAGCCGTTGTAACCACTCATATCACAGCTTTGCAGTACCATGTGGCATATCCAGGCTTCCCCCGTTTGGGCGAAAGCTTGTTTACGGGCTATTTCTAGGGCTTGGCGGTGCATTCTGTCGTTAAACATGTAAACAAATGCGCCAGATATCGCGCCGTTTTCGAACTTGTCACCTGCAATTACTGAGCTTAAGCCGCCAGATGTTGCGCTAACTGCGGCGCCAAGTGCGTAGCTGTCATCGCCTAAACTACTGGTAATGCTGCCACTTGCTGAGCTTATCGCGCCAGATGCAAAACCAGACACAAAGCTGTTGCCACGTATGGCGCTAATACCGCCCCGTAATGCGCCGTGTAAACCTGCTTTGATTAGGGCGCGGCTGAATTTGCTGGTTTGGGTTAAACTGGCAGCGTAACTGCCAATGCCAAAGGCGATACCGCCGCTAACGCCGCCCCATAATGCCCCGTTAAGAGCGCCATCTAAGGTGCCTGTCATTATCGCGCCAGAGGTAAATCCGGCTGCGGCTCCGCCAAGTATCGCACCACCTATGCCGCTAACGGCAGCACTGGCAAGGCCCCCGGTGGCAATTGAGGCGGCAACAGCGACTATCGGCCTGATGTTATTAACAATCACATTGGCTACTGCACTTACCGCTTTAGCTACGGTTTTGAACAAGCCGCCGATGGCTCTAAACAGGCCAAAGTAACCACTTGGATCGGTGTATCTAAGTGGATTATTGCGAACATAAGCATAACGGTTATAACCATAGTGGCTATATACTCCGTCGATAAATGGGTCGGCGCTGATAAAGCGGCCAATTGCGGCATCATATACGCGGCCATTCATATGGATAAGGTCTGAATCGTCAATATGCTCGTGGCCGGTAAAACCACGAGTGGTGTACTCTTCATTGATAATAAGGTTGCCCCAGCGGTCTCGGCGCTCTACTTTACCAAAGGCTTCATACAACATGCGCTGTACTGTTACACCTAAATAGTTGCTAACACTATCAACACTACCTAAGGCATCATAAAACAAGTAGTTAGTTTGATAGCTAGTATTACCGCCATCGACGGACTCTTTATGCACCGCCACAGTGTTGCCGTTTACCACAATAAAGTGCTTAAACTCGTCTACCCCATTGTTGTGCTCAATCGCTTCTAAGCTGTTACCCACATAGTAAGTGGTGTGGTCGTTAGTGGTCTTTTTATAGCGGTTTTGGTTAGCGTCATAGGCAAATGTCACTGTGTTATTTTTAGTTTTAATGGATATCGGTTTGTCATAAGCGTTATAGCTAATCGCCTTACCATTATTGTTGGTCATACTACCGTTGGCATCAAACGAATATGTGCGGCTGCCAGCACTGGTTAATTGATGGGGTTTAGCGTTTGAATAACTGTAATTACCAATATCCGAGCGATAAGTAATGTTACCAAGCACATCATACTGATAAGTGGTGTTAGTTACATTGCCACCAATGGTTAAACTATCGCTGGTTAAGCGGTCTAGCGAGTCATAGCTGTATTGATGGTTATAGCTAAACTGTAAGTCATTTTTGGCAGTGACATTACCGCTAATATCATAGCTATAATCTAAATCTCGGTAGGTAGTGCCAGCGCTGATATCAATACTTTTGGTGTTAAGTAACACCCCAGAATCATCAAAGCTATTGGTGGTTTTCATGCCATCGCCAGTTTCATAACTGGTTACTCGGTCGAAGGCATCCATATTGGTGACGCGATAAAATACATGGGCCGAGCTGCTGCGGGTAATGTCATCTTTAGCGCTATTTTTAAGGACTGATTTAAGGCTTAACAAATTAAACTTACGGCTATATTGTAAATTATCATGGGCTGTATCTAAGGTTGCGCTAACGGCCTTGCTTGAACCATTACCTAGTGTACGCTTAATCCGACTAATTTGCTGTTTGGTAATAAACTTGTAGGCAGTGGCTAAGGTTTGATAATCACTTGCGCTTAAATCTAGCTTGTAACGGGTCATTTGGTTTAATAACCCATCGGCACTTTTGCCATATAAAGCCGCAAGTTTGCCTTGTTTATCGGCTTTTTGTTGTAACAAAGTGGCTGCTATTAATAAGCTTTGTAATTGCTTGTTATCAATCAAACCATTGGCATACAACAGGTCGGCTTGGCGGCTGTATTCGTTAGCTTGCTGTTGGGTTTCTAGCTGTTGTTCAAGCAAATCGCTTTGCAAATATAAAGCTTCAATAACATCATCTATATAGTTTTCGCCATTAAAGTTATTCACCGCGCCTAAAGGAGTTTGAATACGCTCTAAGTAGCCGTATTGGTTGTAAATATATTGAATGTACATGCCGCCATGGCGGTTTTCACTCACTTTGCGGCCATTGTTGTTATAGGCGTAAACTTCTCTATAGGTTTTACCATCAACCGTAGTGCTTTTAGAATTTGCCCGGCCATATTGGTCATAACCAAAAGTTACTGTAATGCTTGAGGTTGCATGGCTGGTAAGCTTGCGTTTATGTTTTGTATCATAAACCCAAGTTGATGTGCCATCTGGGCTAGTTTCGCTTACCTTACGGCCTGCTTGGTCATAAACGTATGTAATTTGTTGGCCTTTGGCATCTTTTTGGCTGGCTAACTCACCAAACGCATTATAAGTGTATGTCCACACGCCCTTATTTGGGTCGGTAGATTTGGTCTTATTACCGCGAGCATCATACTCAAGTACGATTTCATTGCCGTTGGTGTCAATGGTTTTAGTCAAACTCCCAGTTGGGCTGTATTGATAGCGCATTTGGGTGCCTTGCTCATTGATTTCAATCACTTGGCCAATAGCATTTTTAATCACTTGTTTGCTTTGGCCGCCGGGGTAAGTGGTGGTCACCGTCAAACCGTTATAACTGATTGATGTAATCGCAGTAGCACCATTTGGCGCAGGACTAGTAATTTGGGTTTTACGGCCATAATTGTCGTAAGTGGTATTGGCCCACAGCGGGGTATCACCAACATAGTATTTAGAGGACTCGCTAATCACTTCGCCACGGGCGTTAAACACTGTATCTTCACGGATAATACGGCCATCAAACCCGGTTTTTTCAAGGCGAATTTGGCGGTTAAATAAGTCGTAGTGAATCACCACTGGTTGCTCACCAGTGACAGATACCGTCTCTTTGATTAAGCCATTTGTTACAGATGAGTCCCAAGCACGAGTGGTCGTAGTCTCAATACCTGTAGGATCGGTTTTTTTAGTTAAACGGCCAAAGGCATCATATTCAAATGTAGTCACTAAGCCGTTGATATCCGTGCTAGTGGCAACCGTGCCATTGGTGTTATAAGTCAATGAAGACACATGGCCTAGTGGATTGGTTTTAGTCAGAACGTTTTTACCATTGGCCGAATAGCTGGCGTAACTGGTGCGACTAGTAACATTGGCCCCCGCTTCAATGGTGCGAGTAACATTACCAAAGCTGTCATATAAGTATTGCTTGTTCGACCAATAGCTAGTATTTGGCTCTATGGTTTCGGTCAATAACGCCCCAGTGGTGCCGTCATAACTGTAGCTAGTGCGCTTGGTTTGTTGGTTGGCGCCAACAATATGAGTCACTTGCGAATCAGTTAAGCGCGATAATAGCCAGTTACTTTCGGTATTACTAAAGGTATTCACCGTCACCGTTTGTTTAACCAAGCTGTTACTGGCGTTATAAACCGAGCTAGTCACCTGCCCGACATTACCGTACGCATCAAAATTACTAAAAACATCTACGGTTTTGGCCATTAAGCCTTCGGTGTATTCATGTTTAGTCGATTGAATGCGCTGCATATTAATAATGCCGCTGCTTGAGTAATAGTAACTGTGGTTATATAACTCGTCTTTTTGAGAAACCAAATCACCAGCAACATAAACCTTAGAATTTTTAACTAAGCCCGCGTATGGGAAGTCTTGATGATATTCAGTCACCGAATAAGTATTGCTACCACTATTAGTTTCTTCGATTTTGGCAAAACCCAAACTGCCGCGCTCACGGTGATATTTTAAACCATGATACTTAAAGGTGGTGATATCTGTGCCACCTACCCCATCTGGCGTGGTGATAGATTTAACTAATGTGGTATTGCCGTTTTTAATATCTAGCTCTGGGTAACTTGCGCTACTGCCTGCAACATAAATATAAGTATCATCGGTATCGCCGTATTCCACGGTTGACCAGTGACCGCGGCCGTTATGAACAGTTAAAACCCGTTGATCATTACTAGTATGAGTATGCCAAACATGAAAGCTAGAATTTGATGCCAAATGCATCACATCGCTGGCACCATCGCCATCAAAATCACCACTCATAAAGTTGTAGCTATTAGCCGAGAGGTTATAACCGCCATTTGGATATAACGCCTCTATTGCAAACTGGCCATTTTTATTCGAGCGCCAAACTTGCAAGCCGCTGCTGTTAGGAATGTGCAAAATATCTGATGCACCATCGCCATCGTAATCGCCAATTCTTAAGTTAAAGTTATTAACACTAAAATTGTAGCTAACATCATGAAAGGCATTTTCAACGTCAAACGTGCCATCACCACGGGAATGCCATACATGCAAGCCATTGCTATAGGCGTAATGAACTAAATCAGATAAGCCATCACCATTAAAATCGCCGACAGCAAAGGCGTAATTATTGTTAGAAGTATTGTAGTTCCAGCTCGGGAATTTATCGGCGACATCAAAAGTACCATCACCGTTTGATGTCCAAACATGCACACCATCGGCATAAGCAAAATGAACTAAATCACTTTTACCATCGCCATTAAAGTCGCCAACTTGGAAGTTATAATCGTTGTAATGAGTATTGTAATCCCAGCTCGGATACTTAGGTCCCACATCAAAAGTGCCATCACCGTTTGATGTCCAAACATGCACCCCATCATCATAGGCAAAATGAATCAAATCACTTTTGCCATCACCATTAAAATCACCCACTTTAAAGTTGTAATCGTTATAAGAGGTGCTGTAAGACCAACTTGGGAATTTATTAGCAACATTAAAAGTGCCATCGCCATTAGAAAGCCAAACATGTACGCCATCGGTATAAGCAAAATGGACTAAATCGCTTTTACCATCGCCATTAAAATCCCCCACTTTAAAGTTGTAGTCGTTGTAATTGAGGTTATAAGACCAACTCGGGAACTTGTTTTGAATGTTAAAACTGCCATCTTCATTAGCTAACCAAACATGAAGGCCATCGGTAAAAGCTAAATGAGCGACATCGGTTCGGCCATCGCCATTAAAATCACCAGATAGATACCTGTAATCATTTTGCGACATATTATAAGAAGCTGGCGAAAACGGCGCTTGGATATCAAACTGCCCGCTAGAATACTGAGGTTGCTGCCAATCAAAATAGATAGGGTCGATACAATTTACACCTACGCACTCTTGCACACTGGTGATCATAGACTCACCACGAGAGCTAGTGCCATAATTAAGCGAAGTGGTGCCTATCTCACTACCTCCCGCTTTAACCACTATATTTTTTAAACGAACCTCAGCAATAGACACCAAACCACGGTATAAATGTTTGGCGGTATCGGTTCGAGCCTCATAGTTAAAATCAATGGTGTTACCCGCGTAACTGATTTGAGAGATATATTGGGCATCGCTACCCCCGCCATAATTAAAGTTAATTTGGTTATTAAAGCGGTCGCGAATTTGGCTAATCGAATAACTTAAATCACCGCGAGTAGCATCAGCATTTAAACCATAATCATGGATCAAACCATCTTTAGAATGAACCTGCCAACCCCAACTGGTTTTAGTGATTTTGCTTTGATTATTCATTTCGGTGCGATAAACCGTGCCGTTAGCACCATAGATTTGCGCAGGATTAACTAACAACAACTTTTGCCCATCTAAACAATAGTTATAGTTGCGCGCCCCATCAGAATATTCAGCAAAAGTGTTCTCGTTACATTTAGTAATGGCCGAAAGTCCCGACAAACTAAAACCGACACCTAGCATGCCGTTGTTGGTATTGTTAGAGCTATAACCGATAGCAAGCGCAGGTTTTAACCCAGCTATACCTTTAGGGGTTTTAATATCAATAGTGTAATTAAAGCTACCATTGCTTACTTGCGCTTCACCCAAACTAAAAGCGACGGGCTGGGCTTGAACCTGAACAAGCGCTTGAGTTGCAATTAATCCAACTGAAAGCGCTCTCCCCCAAAGCAATGAGCTTAATACCACATTAGATTTTTTCATTTAACCGCTCCAAGCCTTGTTCAATATCAACAACTTTTTGCTTAATGCGTTGTAACTGCGCCTCGCTAGGTGAACTGCTTAATTGTTGCTGAGCCATGAGTTCAACCATACCAATACCGCGAGCTTCTGCTGTTAACAGCGCTTTAGCGATGATTTCATCGGCTTTAAATTGGAACTCTAATAACTCACGCTCTTGGTGCATATCATCAATGCTATGTTGATAATTTGGCTTAAATGCTTTGAACACTTGATGGTAGTCGGCTGCCGTAGAAACTTCGGGGCTAATATAAGGGTTGGTATCGGGGCCTGTTTGAAGGTTAGTGGCAGCAGCGACTTTTGAGTTTTGATCATGGTAGTAAATGCCTACCACCAATAACCCTGCTATTACACCGCACGCCATACCAGAAAAACTAATTAATTTTCTCATAGTACATCTCTATTGCTTATTGAATTACACGCCCAGTCGCCCAACACAAAAGCAGAGCAATACGGGCCAATCACAGTTCAGCTTTTATTTAAATTAACAAGTTTGCAACGTATCAGGTAAGGTTACGGTAACAAGCAACACTTTACGGCAAAAGATCACGATAAAAGCTATAAAAACAATAAGATAAATAATCAGTAGACACTTTTCGGTAACGTACTAACACTTTGCGGCAACAGCAAAATGGTTAGTTTTTGCTATTATGTTAAAGAAGAGCGGTATGCTGCGATGCTATCGATAGCAAGGAGTAGCGATGTAAAATAGACCAAACCGATTTACATTTTATGAAACACATATTTTTAAGCCAGCTATTATTACTATCTATTAAGTTATCCATTACGTTATGTATTACCAACAGCCACGCCTTATCTTTGTCATCAGCAGTAACACAAAAACTATGGTCAAAACAACCACTGCCAGAGCAAATCGACACTTTTATTATCGACATCAATCAAACGCAAGATGGCTTTTATTGGTTGGGCACCACTCATGGTCTATTTAGATACGATGGCAGCGAACCACAAGCAATTGAATTTACCTACTCAAAAGGCGAGCCAATAAAAAACATCCCTACCGTACTTAGTATCGCCGAAGGCAATAACGGCCAAGTATGGATAGGCACTACCAGTGGTATTTATGTTTATACGCCGCAAACTCACCAAGCCAGATTAATCAATGGGGTTATTCCCACGCCAGTAAAGCGCATTGCCTACAAAGATGGATTTGTTTTTGCACTATCTTACAGCGAAGGGCCAATCATTTTATCTGATAAACTAGCTCATCCTGAAAACGACCAAATCCTCGACCGCAACCCCCTTAAACAAGTATTATTTCCAAACACCTTTCAAGGCACATGGGCTGATTTGATTATTGACGAAAGTCATCTATGGGCATTAGATACCAAAAACACCTTATGGCGCATCAACCTCTTTGAACCACAAATTCGCCGCAGCGTAAAACTCAATACAGCTAATGGCGCATTAGCCAGAATAGCCAACGGCGTTGGTCACACTTTATGGTTAACCTCAGATAACAATCAATTATTTACCACCTCTAAAATCAATTTAATCAACGCCCAATTTAATGGTGAGCTTAGTAAACATAGTGATATTTCAGGTAAAAGATATGCTGTTTCAGTAAGTTACAATAAGTTTTATATCGCCAACAGTTATGAATTTAAACAGTATTTAAGTAGCGACAACTTTAAGTTTACCAGCATTGATTTGGGTATAATCGATGATAATCAGCAGCTCATAGAGCCAAGAAACATCTTCACCGACAGGCAAGGCAATACTTGGTTAATTGGCCACGGTAAAAACCAGCTTTATCGTCTTGATGCTACTACTACCGCCATTACCAAGAATGCGAAACATACTCCCTTTATTCATTCGACTAGGTTAGAACAAATCAACCAATTAGCTATCCATAACTCAACACTCTATCTTGCAAGCAAACAAGGCTTATGGCGAAAAGACTTAAACAGCAACCTAGCTATCTGGCAACAGCTATCGTCGCAAAACATAAAACAAATCATTAACCACACGGGCGAAAAATCATGGTTTTGGGATGGTAAAACCCTATTTGTACATAGTGATAACCTAACAGCACTTAACCACCCGAGTTGTAATGAGCTGGTCAAAGACCCCGTAGACATCTATCAACTTGAAAATAACCAACAGCTATTATTTGAACACTCGAACGGCATGATTTTAATTGCTAACAACAAGTGCGAACGACTTATTGATAACAATACCCTACCCGCCATTGCCCAAAACAATCGAAGGATATTTGCCGTAGCTCGGCTAGGTGTTGATAGCTGGCTAATAGCTTCGCGCTGGGGCATGAGAATTTATTCTTTTAAGCAAAATCAAACCACGGCATGGCAGGCACCGGGCATAAACAGCAAACCCGCCTTTAGCCTCGATAAAATTGGCGATAACATTTACATCGCCCTTAACCAAACCGACTTACACCGTTTTGACACCAGTATCAATAAAATCGAAAGTGACTTACTTAAAACGCTGCCCGGTGAAAGCCTAATTGAAGTACTGGAGATTGATAATAAGCAGCAGCTGGTCATCACCGACCAAGGCCTTTATAGCCTAAACACAAGTAATAAAGAGCCGCAACTAAACTATGTGGCACTGCCCCAACTCAACATCAGTAAAGGCCAATTTAGCGTATACAACGGCTTAGTTATCTTTCATCTAGATGGACGGCTTTATCAATTTAAAATCGACGACTTACTATCTCGTCAGCCACAATTACCAACGCCTTATATAAAATCACTGCAAAAACAGCATCAAGACCAGCTCTACATCGCCAATCAAGCGCTGCAACTCAACCAAGAGCAACAACATTTTGCGGTGCAATTAGGCTTTATCGCACCAAATACCCCCAACGTAAAACTACAATATCGAATTGCACAACTAGACCAACAATGGATCGACATATCAAGAGACAATTGGGCGCACTTTATCAGGCCGCCAACAGGCAAGTACACGCTAGAAACCCAAGTAGTTAACTCCATCACAGCACAAACTCTGCAAGGTTCTGCACTAAAATTAGAAGTTCAAAGCCCGCAAAAGCTGCTATCAATAACTCATATTGCTATTTTTATATTAATCGTTATCGCAATTGCCATTTGGGTGTTGAGACTACTCAAAAACCATCAACAGCAATTGGTCGTTTTAGAAGCACAAAAAATACAAGTTTTAGCCCTCAAAAACACAATGTTAGCTGCCATTTCACACGAGCTAAAAACTCCTCTAACAACCATCAATGGCCCGTTGCAAATACTAAAACAACGATTAAGCAACAACACCACTGACAACGAACTAGTGGCTATGATTGAACGAAGTTCACAGCGTATCGGTCGCTTTGTTAGCCAAATTCTAACACTGGCCAAATCAAACAACATTGATGCCAATCAACAAGTGCTACCGCTAGATTTGCTACTCAACCAAGCAGTTGAAAACTATAAAGATTTAGCTCAGCAAAACAAACTAAACATAACCACCAGTTTTGAAGTTGGGATAAAAATTAAAGGTAATGTCCACGCAATCGAATTATTAATCAGTAATTTAATAAGCAACGCAATCCGTCATCGTGGACCTAGTATACAAGAGCAGCACATTATTTCTTTAAGCCTCAAACAAACCGATCGACAAGCAACTTTAACCATTTGCGATCATGGTCAAGGCTATCCAGACCAAGACCGTAGTAAAATGTTCGACCCTTACTCCGAATCCTATACAGTAACAGACAGCCAACAAACAGGCGGCCTAGGCTTAATACTAGTACGAGAAATCGTCAACTCACACCAAGGCATCATGGTCATAGGCTCCAGCCAAATCAAAGGCAATATTATCGATATCCAGCTCCCCATATGTGATGATCCGCCAAACATAGAAAAAAGCCAAATTCAATACTCAAGTAAAGAGCATCAGCCACTACAAGCAACCTCTTTACAACTAACAGACGCAGCCCCTAGCAGCGACAAACAAATTCTCATCATCGAAGACGACCTAGAAATAAAAAACTTACTAAAAAACTTATTAGCCAACTATCAACTAAGCATCGCCAACAACGCCGAACAAGGCCTAGAACTAGTAGAAACACTACCGATAGATTTAGTCATCACCGACCAACACATGATCGGCATGACAGGCATAGAGTTAACCGCTATCATCCGTAACCAAACCGCGACTAGTCACATTCCGGTAATTATTATGTCTGCCGACGATGCGCGAAATACTCAACTAGCTGCGCTTGA
This sequence comes from uncultured Pseudoalteromonas sp., assembly GCA_964479805.1. Taxonomy (GTDB): domain Bacteria; phylum Pseudomonadota; class Gammaproteobacteria; order Enterobacterales; family Alteromonadaceae; genus Pseudoalteromonas. The sequence continues at coordinate 28,941 of CAYZOE010000058.1, forward strand.
AGGGCTAGCAGATATTTTCATCCCCAAACCATTCGAGCACTCACTACTGCTAGCACAAATCCACAGCTTATTAGAAAACCGTAAGCAGCTAAGTCCAAAAGTTACAAAAGCCGAACACACAGAAGAGCAAGAGGATAACCTCACCACAGAGCAACAGTTTATTGCCAACTTGCATCAATTAATTGAGAAAAATTACACTAATAGCGAATTTAAACTCAGCGACTATTTAGAGCAACTCGGTTTATCTGAGCGGAATTTGCGCTATAAAATGCAAGCCCTAACTGGCGAATCGCCTACCAATTACGTGTATCAATATCGCCTTGAAAAAGCCAAACAACAGTTAGAAAGCGATTTAACCTTCGAGCAAATAGCACAAAATAATGGCTTTAAGAATGCCAGACAATTTAGAAAACGGTTTCTAGAATATATAGGGCTAAGCCCGTCGGACATGCGAAAGCAATTACAAGCACAGAATAATGAGTGACAGGGTAAGTTAATTAAGTCGTCAAGCTAGTAGCCATAACAGCGCTAAATAACATAGCATCGTTGAGGAATGGCCTGCTTAATCACAGCCACCACTTTAGAAATATCAGGCATAACACTACCAACAAAGCGGCTATTTTTCAGCCTACGAGTAATACGCTCAAAAAAGCTCTCGGCAACCATCCGCGGGGAAGCTTTATCAAACGCAGAACGTAAGCCAAGTCTCAAAAAACCTCGAATCGAAAATGGCTAACCAACCAAGATGTCTTCAATACGACTTTTAATTTTTGAGCAACTGACAAAATAAAACCTATAAAACGAGCTCTAGAATGTCTGAAAATACATAGGTTTTTCTGACCCAGAGCAACGACCAAATTGGTCTAGTTGAAAATTAGTAATATTGTAATACTAGAGAGGGAAAATATAACGCTGTTGAAATAGCGTAAATTTATGATTTAAAAAAATTAGTAAATATGGACTAATCTAAAAAAGATAAATTTGACAACTAATGAATACCATTTCAAAAGCGCAAGATCACGAGACACACTAGACCATATAACCGCATAGACAGAACAAAAAAGACAGGAGTAAGATTTCAAATTAAAAGAAAGGAATGGCGGAGTGGACGGGACTCGAACCCGCGACCCCCGGCGTGACAGGCCGGTATTCTAACCAACTGAACTACCACTCCGCAGTGGTGGATATTTATAGAGCCAGTTCTGATTTGACTCTTAGATATCAAATGGCGGAGTGGACGGGACTCGAACCCGCGACCCCCGGCGTGACAGGCCGGTATT